>NZ_JBDPMJ010000099.1:0-1018 GCF_039880665.1 Nonomuraea sp. B5E05 | reverse complement strand
TGAGCCCTTCCGCGTAAGCCCCCGCGACAGAGTGTGATCCTCGGGCCGCCCCGACGCCGGCGCCCCCGATGATCGAGAAGCGTAAAGCCCCTGGTAGAAGTTGGTCTTGCGACAGATCGACTTCGGAACCAGAGGCTTCACGTGCCCACCAGTGTCACATACACCGCGACTCTTGCGGTCAACCGGTCCACCGCCGAGTTCCTCGCCGCCCAACTCGCAGCTCATCGGCTTACGCGCCGCACACGAGCAGGAACACGGGCGCTCGGCCCGTTCAGCCAGGCTGTGCTGGTGCTGCGGTGGTTCCTGGAGGACACGCGGGTCCGTGATCTAGCCGTCGACAACAGCATCGGCAGGAGCACCGCCTACGCCTACCTGCATGAAGGGATCGACGTCCTGGCCGCCCAAGCTCCCGACCTTCACACCGCGCTGGAGGAGGCCAAGACCGCGGGGGCCACGCATCTGAACCTGGACGGCACCGTGGTGCGCACCGATCGGGTGTCCACGCCCAGCCCGAACGGCGCTGACCTGTGGTGGAGTGGCAAGCACAAGCATCACGGCGGCAATATCCAGGTGATGTCCGACCCGGACGGCTGGCCACTGTGGACCTCCGAGGTCCGCCCCGGACGCGAACACGACACCACCTGCGCCAAGGCCGCGAAGGAGTTGCTGCCCGCTCTGGAAGACCTGGCCCAGACGGGCCTGCTCACCCTCGCCGACCTGGGCTATGAGAATCTCAGCCCCGCCGTACGCCACCCGATCAAGAAGCCCAAGAACGGCCGGCTCACAGAAGACCAGCGCGCCTACAACCAGGTCATTCGCGGCGTCCACGCCGTGGCCGAACGCGCCAACTCCCTGCTCAAGACCACCTTCAAGGCGCTGCGGCGCGTCACCCTCGACCCCTGGCGAATCGGCGCGATCACCCGGGCGGCCCTCGTCCTCCTCCGTCTCGAACACGGACGCCACACCTAACCGAAGATGTGATCACACAAGGTCGTGATCCGTTACGCGGAAAGGCTCA
>NZ_JBDPMJ010000098.1:0-1080 GCF_039880665.1 Nonomuraea sp. B5E05 | reverse complement strand
ATGGGTTCGGTTCGCGTGGCCATTGTCGGTGTCGGCAACTGCGCGTCGTCGCTGGTCCAGGGCGTTCACTATTACAAGGACGCCGACCCGGACGTACGGGTCCCGGGCCTGATGCACGTGAAGTTCGGCGATTACCACGTCGGCGACGTCGAGTTCGTCGCGGCCTTCGACGTTGACGCCAAGAAGGTCGGCCGCGACCTGTCCGAGGCGATCGTCGCCAGCGAGAACAACACCATCAAAATCACCGACGTGCCGCCCACAGGAGTGACGGTCCAACGCGGCCACACCTACGACGGCCTCGGCGAGTTCTACCAGGACATCATCGAAGAATCCGACGAAACCCCCGTCGACGTGGTCCAAGTGCTCCGCGACAACCAGGTCGACGTCCTGGTCTCCTACCTGCCCGTCGGCTCAGAAGACGCCGACCGCTTCTACGCCCAATGCGCCATCGACGCCAAGGTCGCCTTCGTCAACGCCCTGCCCGTCTTCATCGCCTCTGACCCCACCTGGGCCGCCAAATTCACCGAAGCCGGCCTCCCCATCGTCGGCGACGACATCAAATCCCAGGTCGGCGCCACCATCACCCACCGCGTCATGGCCAAACTCTTCGAAGACCGCGGCGTCGAACTCCTGCGCACCTACCAGCTCAACTTCGGCGGAAACATGGACTTCATGAACATGCTGGAGCGCAAGCGCCTGCAGTCCAAGAAGATCTCCAAAACCCAGTCCGTCACCTCCCAGATCCCCCGCGAAATGGGCAAGAGCGACGTACACATCGGCCCCTCCGACCACGTGCCCTGGCTCGACGACCGCAAATGGGCCTACGTACGACTGGAAGGCCGCTCCTTCGGCGACACCCCCCTCAACCTCGAATACAAACTCGAAGTATGGGACTCCCCCAACTCCGCCGGCATCATCATCGACGCCGTCCGCGCCGCCAAGATCGCCCTCGACCGCGGCATCGCCGGACCCATCCTGTCGGCATCCTCCTACTTCATGAAGTCACCACCCGAGCAGTACTCCGACGACCAGGCCCGCGACTACGTCGAGAAGTTCATCCGCGGAGAGGTCGAGCGCTGA
>NZ_JBDPMJ010000097.1:0-1101 GCF_039880665.1 Nonomuraea sp. B5E05 | reverse complement strand
GGGTTGAGCACCGTGTTGGCCTGCGCCTTGACGAAACGGTCTTCCTCGTCGGCGGTGAGGTAGTCGATCTGGTCGGTGACCTTGCCGTCGACGACCTTGCGGTAGGGCGTCTCGACGAAGCCGAAGGCGTTGATGCGACCGTAGGAGGCCAGCGACCCGATCAGGCCGATGTTGGGGCCCTCAGGGGTCTCGATCGGACACATCCGGCCGTAGTGGGACGGGTGCACGTCACGGACCTCGAAGCCGGCCCGCTCACGCGACAGACCACCGGGGCCCAGCGCGGACAGACGCCGCTTGTGCGTCAGCCCGGCCAGCGGGTTGGTCTGGTCCATGAACTGCGACAGCTGCGAGGTGCCGAAGAACTCCTTGATGGAGGCGACCACCGGGCGGATGTTGATCAGGGTCTGCGGCGTGATCGCCTCGACGTCCTGCGTGGTCATCCGCTCGCGCACGACGCGCTCCATGCGGGCCAGACCCAGGCGGACCTGGTTCTGGATGAGCTCGCCGACGCTGCGCAGGCGGCGGTTGCCGAAGTGGTCGATGTCGTCGATCTCGACGATGACCTGTCCGTTGGCGCCCGGCATCGACTCCTCGCCCGCGTGGAGGCGGACGATGTATTCGATGGTGGCGACGATGTCGTCTTCGGTCAGAGTGCCCTGGGTGATCTCGGCGTCGACCCCGAGCTTTTTGTTGATCTTGTAGCGGCCCACCTTGGCCAGGTCGTACCGCTTGGGGTTGAAGTAGAGGTTCTCCAGCAGGGTCTGCGCCGACTCCTTGGTCGGCGGCTCACCCGGCCGCAGCTTGCGGTAGATGTCGAGCAGCGCGTCATCCTGGCCGGCCGTGTGGTCCTTCTCCAGGGTGGCCCGCATCGACTCGTACTGGCCGAAACGCTCGAGGATCTTCTCGTTGGTCCACCCCAGTGCCTTGAGAAGCACGGTGACGGCCTGCTTGCGCTTGCGGTCGATGCGCACACCGACGCTGTCGCGCTTGTCGATCTCGAACTCCAGCCAGGCACCCCGGGACGGGATGACCTTGCAGCCGTACAGATCCTTGTCGGACGTCTTGTCGACGTTACGTTCGAAGTAGACGCCGGGCGAACGG
>NZ_JBDPMJ010000096.1:0-1112 GCF_039880665.1 Nonomuraea sp. B5E05 | reverse complement strand
GACCGTGGCTGGGACCTGGACAAGCTCTACAACCCGGACCCGGACAGTCACGGGACCACGTATGCGCGGCATGGCGGGTTCCTGTACGAGGCGGGTGAGTTCGATCCGGCGTTCTTCGGGATCTCGCCGCGTGAGGCGTTGGCGATGGATCCGCAGCAGCGGTTGTTGCTGGAGGCGTCGTGGGAGGCGATGGAGCGGGCCGGGATCGATCCGGCCGGGTTGCGGGGCAGCCGGACCGGCGTGTTCGCCGGCGCCACGGCGCAGGACTACGGGCCGCGCCTGCACGAGGCCACCGGCAGCGCCGAAGGGTACGTGCTGACCGGCACCACGGCCAGCGTCATCTCCGGGCGGGTCGCGTTCACGTTCGGGTTCGAGGGCCCGGCCGTGACGGTGGACACCGCCTGCTCCTCGTCCCTGGTCGCCCTGCACCTGGCCGCGCAGTCGCTGCGGACCGGCGAATGCGACCTGGCCCTGGCCGGCGGCGCCACCGTGATGGCCTCACCGGGCATGTTCGTGGAGTTCTCGCGGCAGCGGGGTCTGTCGCCTGATGGTCGTTGTAAGGCGTTCTCGGCTGGTGCTGACGGCACGGGGTGGGCTGAGGGTGTCGGGATGTTGCTGGTGGAGCGGTTGTCGGATGCGCGCCGGCTTGGGCATCGGGTGCTGGCGGTGGTGCGGGGCAGCGCGATCAATCAGGACGGTGCGAGTAACGGGTTGACGGCGCCGAATGGTCCTTCGCAGCAGCGGGTGATCCGGCAGGCGCTGGCGAACGCGGGGTTGTCGGCGGCCGAGGTGGATGCGGTCGAGGCTCATGGGACGGGGACGTCGCTGGGTGATCCGATCGAGGCTCAGGCGCTGCTGGCGACGTATGGTCAGGATCGGGATCGGCCGTTGTGGCTGGGGTCGTTGAAGTCGAACATCGGTCATGCGCAGGCGGCTGCGGGCGTCGGCGGTGTGATCAAGATGGTCATGGCGCTGCGTAACGGCATGCTTCCCCGGACGCTTCATGTGGATGAGCCGTCGCCGCATGTGGACTGGTCGGCGGGTGCGGTGGAGTTGCTGACCGAGGCCCGCCCGTGGGACGAGCTGGACCGTCCCCGCCGCGCCGCCGTGTC
>NZ_JBDPMJ010000095.1:0-1217 GCF_039880665.1 Nonomuraea sp. B5E05 | reverse complement strand
CTCGGAGTCGAAGACCTTGGCGGGGCCTTCGTGGCGGAAGTCGTCCTTGCCGCCCAGTTTGAGCACGCATCCGTCGGGGGCGAGTGAGCCGCGCAGGATGGCCAGGGCGCCGCGGGCTTTGAACGGCTGCTCCGCGCCGGCCACGACGGTCTGGCCGGGTGTCTCCTGGGCGTGGGCGGCGACGTCGGCGAGGGTGCGGCCGTCGATGAGGGTGACGTTCTCGCGCAGCAGGCCGGCTTCGAGCAGGCGGCGGACGACGAGGGAGGTGCCGCCGGCCCGCCACAGGTCGGCGGCGGTGTGGGGGCCGCCGCTCGGTTTGAGGCCGGTGATGATCGGGATTTGGCGGCAGATCTCGCCGATCGTGTCGATGGCGAGGGGGAGTCCGGCTTCGCGGGCGATGGCGAGCAGGTGCAGGACGGCGTTGGTGGAGCCGCCCATGGCGGCGACCGAGACGATCGCGTTGTGCAGGGCGTCGGCGGTCAGGATGCGGGAGGGGCGGGCGTCGCGGGCCAGTGCGTCCATGGCGATCTGGCCGGCGCGGCGGGCGGCGGCGTGCTTTTCCGGGGCGACGGCGGGGATGTCGCCGGTGCCGAAGGGGGCCAGGCCGAGGAAGTCGGCGACGCTGCCCATGGTGTTGGCGGTGTACTGGGCGGCGCAGGTGCCGGCCCCGGGGCAGGCGTGGCGGGCCAGGTCGTCGAGTTCGGCCTGGTCGAGGCGGCCTACGGCGCGTTCGCCGAGGGCTTCCCACATGTCCTGGATGGTGACGTCGTGTCCGCGCCAGCGGCCGGGCAGCATGCTGCCGCTGTAGAGGACGACCGCGGGCACGTCGAGGCGGGCCAGGGCCATGATGGCGGCCGGTACGGTCTTGTCGCAGCCGACGATGGCCACCAGGGCGTCGAAGGAGTGGGCCCGGCCCATGAGCTCGATCGAGTCGGCGATCACTTCGCGGCTGATCAGCGAGGCGCGCATGCCGGGGGTGTGCATGGTGAGGTTGTCGGAGACGGCGATGGTGTTGAACTCCATCGGCAGCCCGCCCGCCGCGCGCACGCCGTCGGCCACGTGCGCGGCCAGCTCGCGGTGGTTCAGGTTGCACGGCATGGTGCCGGTCCAGGTGGAGGCGATGCCCACCACGGGGCGGCGCATGTCCTCGTCCGACAGGCCCATGGCGTAGAGGTGGGAGCGGGCGGGTGCGCGGTCGGGATCGTCGGCGATGCTCA
>NZ_JBDPMJ010000094.1:0-1247 GCF_039880665.1 Nonomuraea sp. B5E05 | reverse complement strand
AGGGTGTAGAGGTCGGCGTAGAGGCCGTTGAGTGACATGAGGGTGTCGTGGTCGCCGTGTTCGGTGACCGTGCCGCGGTCGAGGACGTAGATGCGGTCGGCGTAGCGGACGCTGGCCAGGCGGTGGGTGATGAGCAGGACGGTGCGGCCGTCGGCGTGGGTGCGGATGCGTTCGAAGAGGGCGTGTTCGGCGCGGGCGTCGAGGGCGGCGGTGGGTTCGTCGCAGATGAGCAGGGCGGCGTCGCGGTAGAAGCCGCGGGCGACGGCGATGCGCTGCCATTGGCCGCCGGACAGTTCGCAGCCGTCCTTGAAGCGGCGGTCGAGCAGGGTCTGGTAGCCGTGGGGCAGGCGGGCGATGACCTCGTCGGCGCCGGCGACGGCGGCGGCTTCGTGCAGGGCCTGCTCGTCTTTGCCGGTGCCCATGGTGATGTTGTAGCGGGCGGCCAGGGGCCAGCGGGTGTGGTCCTGGGCGATGACGGCGGTGCGGGTGCGGAGCTGGTCGGGGTCGACCTGGCTCAGGTCGGTGTCGTCCCACAGGACGGTGCCCGTGCCGGGTTCGTACAGGCCGGACAGGATCTTGGCGAGGGTGGTCTTGCCGGAGCCGTTCTCGCCGACGAAGGCGACGATCTCGCCCTGTTTGATCTCGACGGACACCTCGCGCAGGGCCGGCTCCTCAGCGCCCGGGTAGGTGAAGGTCACCCTGTCGGCCACGATGCGCTCGAAGGCCGGTGGCATCGGAGCGCGGCGCTCGCCGGACACGCGGCCTTCCGCCTGCGCGCAGAAGTCCAGGAAGTCGGTGAAGTAGAGGCCCTCCTCATAGAGCTGGTTGGTGGCGTACATGAGGTTGCTCAGCGAGGTCTGGCCGGAGCGGATGGCGAGCACCGCGGTGCCCGCGACCGCCAGCGGGATCGCGGCCACGGCCAGCAGGATGCCGAGGGCGACGTAGACAAGCGCGGCGCCGAGGCCGCCGAGGGCCTCCCCGGCCAGCCGGGCGACGGCCTGCCGCCGGGCCAGCCGGAGCATGACGTCCTGCTCGGCCGTGGCCACGGCGTCGTACATGCGCAGCAGGAAACCGCGCATGGTGAACGAGCGAACCTCCGCCGCGGGCTCCCGCTCGGCCAGCAGCTCGGCGATGATCCACTTGCGGCGGGCGGCGGGGATGAGGGAGTAGAGGGTGCTGTACCGCATCCTGGCGCTGCGCACCGCGGCCCAGGCGTCGGGCACCACGGCGAGCAGCAGGAGCGGCAG
>NZ_JBDPMJ010000093.1:0-1264 GCF_039880665.1 Nonomuraea sp. B5E05 | reverse complement strand
CTAGTGCTTTGACCGGAAACGATCACCGGGTTGGCGCGTAAGGCGGTCCGGCCGGTTGGATGGTGCTGATCACGTTCGATCGGAAGTCGGGAGGCCCGGTGACGCATCCGGTCAAGGTCCGCAGGCTCACGGATCAGGAAGGACAGAAGCTGCAGCGGATCGTGCGGCGCGGCACGATGAGCACGGTCCGCTATCGGCGAGCGATGATCCTGCTGGCCTCGGCCGGCGGCAACACCGTCCCGATCATCGCGCGGCTGGTGCAGGCCGATGAGGACACCGTGCGCGATGTGATCCACCGCTTCAACGAGATCGGGCTGGCCTGCCTGGACCCTCAGTGGGCGGGAGGCCGTCCCCGCCTGCTGAGTCCTGACGACGAAGACTTCATCGCGCAGACGGCCACCACCCGACCTGCCAAGCTCGGCCGGCCCTTCACCCGCTGGTCCATCCGCAAACTGCTCGACTACCTGCACCGCCTGCCCGGCCGCACCATCACCATCGGCCGGGAGGCGTTACGCACCCTCCTGGCCCGCCGCGGGATCACCTTCCAGCGCACCAAGACCTGGAAGGACTCACCCGATCCCGACTTCGACGCCAAGCTGGACGAGATCGAGTACGCCCTGACCCACCGGCCGGAGCGCACCTTCGCCTTCGACGAGTTCGGACCGCTCGGCATCCGGCCCACCGCCGGGACCACCTGGGCACCACAGGGGAAACCGGATCGGCTGCCGGCCACCTACCGCCGCACCCAGGGCGTCACCTACTTCCACGGCTGCTACTCCGTCGGCGACGACCTGCTGTGGGGTGTTAATCGGGCACGCAAGGGCATCGACCCCACCTGGGCCGCGCTGAAATCCATTCGTGCCGCCCGGCCGGACGGTGCTCCGATCTACGTCATCCTGGACAACCTGTCGGCGCACAAGAACCGGCGCATCCGCGCCTGGGCCGAGAAGAACAAGGTCAGGCTGCTGTTCACGCCGACCTACGCCTCCTGGGCCAACCCGATCGAGGCACACTTCGGACCATTGCGCCAGTTCACCCTGGCCAACTCCAGCCACCCGAACCACACCGTGCAGACCAGGGCCCTGCACGCCTACCTGCGCTGGCGCAACGCCCACGCCCGCCACCCCGACGTGCTGGCCGCCCAACGCCGCGAACGCGCCCGCATCCGCAGCGAGAAAGGCATCCGCTGGGGAGGCAGACCCCTCGCACCGGCCGCCTGAAACCTGTCACTCAACCCGGTGATCGTTTCCGGTCACAGCACTAG
>NZ_JBDPMJ010000092.1:0-1278 GCF_039880665.1 Nonomuraea sp. B5E05 | reverse complement strand
GGGATTCAGCCCGTGCCGCTTCATGCGGCACCTCTGAGGCTTCCTGCTTCACCGGCCTGCGCCACCGTGAGCGGTGGTCTTACCTGGCCTCCACAGGCGTTTAGCCTCTCCGCCCGTCCGGCGGCGAGGATGTTGAGCGCGGCGTTGACGTCCCGGTCGTGGGCCGCCCCGCACGGGCAGGCCCACGACCGGACGTCCAGCGGCATGGACTCGGCAACCGCGCCGCAGGCCGAGCACAGCTTGCTGCTGGGGAACCAGCGGTCGACCTTCACCAAGATCCGGCCGTGCCGGGCGGCCTTGTAGGCAAGCATGTTCACGAACGCCGACCATCCGGCGTCGTGCACACTCCTGGCCAGCTTCGTGCGGGCCAGGCCCTTCACAGACAGGTCCTCCACCATCACCGCTTGGTTCTCACCGATGATCCGGGTGGAGAGCTTGTGCGCGAAGTCCCGGCGCGCGTCGGCCACCCTCGCGTGTGCGCGGGCGAGGCGGACGACGGCCTTCTTCCTGTTCGCCGACCCCTTCGCCTTGCGCGACAGGGCCTGCTGTGCCTTGCGCAGCCGCCGCTCGGCGCGGCGCAGGAACCGGGGGTTGTCGATCTTCCGGCCGTCCGAGAGGACCGCGAAGCGGGTCAGCCCCAGGTCGATACCGACCTCATTCGTGGCCTCTGGCAGCTGCTCGTCGCCGACCTCGACCACGAACGAGGCGAAGTATCGCCCGGCTGCGTCCACAACGACCGTGACGCTGGAGGGCTGCGACGGCAGGGAACGCGACCAGCGCACCGGCACGTCCCCGATCTTCGGCAGGCGCAGCTTCCCACCCGCCGTGACCGAAAACCGGGAGTTCTTGGTGAACCGGATCGCCTGCCGCCGATCCTTGCGGGACCGGAACCGGGGCGCGGCGGCCTTCGGCCCCGTGCGCTTGCCGGTGATCGAGGCGAAGAAGTTGCGGTAGGCCGTGTTCAAGTCGGCCAGCGCCTGCTGCAGCACCACCGCCGACACCTCGCCCAGCCAGGCCCGCTGCGAGGTCTGCTTCGCCCGCGTGATGACCCGCTTGGACAGCTCAGCGTCCGAGACGTACGGCAGTCCCTGCTCGCGGGCGTCCTGCCGGGCGCGCAGCCCGTCGTTGAACACCGTCCGCGCACACCCGAACGCCCGCGCCAGCGCTTGACGCTGACCGGCGGTCGGGTAGAGGCGGAAGTTGTACCGGAGCTGCACGGTACGATCCTATCCGATATGACACTACGATGGTGTCATGATGCGGATGACGCTCCGGCTG
>NZ_JBDPMJ010000091.1:0-1289 GCF_039880665.1 Nonomuraea sp. B5E05 | reverse complement strand
CGGGGTGGCGTCCAGCGCGACGACGGACGAGCAGTTGATCGCGATGCTCGTGGACCGCGCCCGCACCGACGGACTGCAACTGACCGGCGAGGGCGGGTTGTTGCAGCAGCTGACCAAGCGGGTCCTGGAGTCCGCCCTGGAGGGCGAGATCACCGACCATGTCGGCTACGACAAGCACGACTCCGAGGGACGCAACAGCGGCAACAGCCGCAACGGCACCCGGGCCAAGACCGTGTTGACCGACGTGGGGCCGGTCGAGGTGAAGGTGCCGCGCGACACCGCCGGCACGTTCGAGCCACAGATCGTCAAGAAGCGTCAGCGGCGTCTGACAGGCGTCGATGAGATGGTGCTGTCGCTGTCGGCGAAGGGCCTCACGCACGGGGAGATATCGGCCCATCTCGCCGAGGTGTATGGCGCCGAGGTATCCAAGCAGACCATCTCCACGATCACGGACAAGGTGATGGACGGCATGGCCGAATGGCAGAACCGGCCGCTCGATCGGGTCTACCCGGTCCTGTTCGTGGACGCTATCAACGTCAAGATCAGGGATGGACAGGTCGCGAACCGTCCGATCTATGTCGTGATGGCCGTGACCGTGGACGGCACCCGCGACATCCTCGGCATCTGGGCCGGTGACGGCGGCGAGGGCGCGAAGTACTGGCTGCATGTGTTCACCGAGCTGAAGAACCGTGGCCTGGACGACGCGCTGATGCTGGTCTGCGACGGGCTCAAGGGTCTGCCCGAGGCGGTGGAGACCGTCTGGCCTCGCACGATCGTTCAAACGTGCGTGGTTCATCTGCTGCGAAACTCGTTCCGTTACGCCGCTCGCCAGGACTGGGACAAGGTCGCCAAGGCCCTCAAGCCCGTCTACACCGCGTCCAGCGAGGACGCGGCCATGGAGCGGTTCTTGGAGTTCCAGGAGTCCTGGGGCCAGAAGTATCCGGCGATCGTGAAGCTGTGGTCGGATGCGTGGGCCGAGTTCGTGCCCTTCCTGTCCTTCGACGTCGAGATACGCAAGGTCATCTGCAGCACGAACGCGATCGAGAGCGTCAACGCCCGCATCCGCAAGGCCGTCCGGGCCCGCGGACACTTCCCCAACGAGGCCTCCGCCCTCAAGTGCGTCTACATGGCGCTCATGTCGCTGGACCCGACCGGGAAGGGCCGCAAACGATGGACCATGCGCTGGAAGGCCCCGCTCAACGCGTTCCAGATCGCCTTCGAGGGACGCCTCACCCCGAGTAATAACTGACCACTCAACAACCAACATCAGCCGTTAAGTTGACACACCC
>NZ_JBDPMJ010000090.1:0-1350 GCF_039880665.1 Nonomuraea sp. B5E05 | reverse complement strand
CCCAACGCCGCGAACGCGCCCGCATCCGCAGCGAGAAAGGCATCCGCTGGGGAGGCAGACCCCTCGCACCGGCCGCCTGAAACCTGTCACTCAACCCGGTGATCGTTTCCGGTCACAGCACTAGGCGTCGCCACGGCCCGCTACATCCTCCGCGTCGAACCACTGGCATCCCTCGGCAGGCAAGCCGCCGTGACCTACGTGGCGCCTGTCGTACAACACCACCTGACCGGCCCGCTCTCATGAACCATCGGAAACCCGCAAGCATGGCCAGCAACGCAACGCCCTCGCGCTGATAAGCGACGAAGCGCAGGCCGCCTCGTGTCGCCAGGGCGATACGGATCGGGTACGCCCGCTGCTCGGCCGCCCAGCAGGAACCACAGGTCAACTGGACTGCACTCACAACGGTGCGGTGCAAGCGGATCTGCTCCGGGAAGATCAACGGATCGTCGTGTACGAGACCTGGACGCCTTACGGCAGCACGGGCGCGCCTTCGGCGGCCCGGCCGCCCCGGATGCCTTCACTGAGTAGCAGTGGATCACCCGCCGGGCCGAGCGGACCCGCTACGCGTTCTGATCTACGACGATCACTACCCCAGCTCGCCTGCCAACGCTTGTAGGCAATATAGTAAAGGGTATAGGTATGGATGTACATGTTGGAGTGTACGTACCTTCTTGCTGAAAGGTCTGCTGTGTTGTACGGGAGCTCGGACGAGATGGCGTTCATCGGGCGGCTGCCGGCGGAGGCGAAGGCCGATCGCAGCGGCGCGCTCGTGTTGCGCGGCGATGCGGGCATCGGCAAGTCAGCCCTGCTCCACCATGCCGCCGTGCTGGCCGGCGACGGAATGTGGCTGCTGCGCGGCGCAGGGCTCGCAGGACAGGCGCTCCCCGACTTGTCCGATCCGCTGGACCTGGCCCGTCTCGCGCAGGTGCACACTCCGGCCGACGTTGCCCGGGGCTGCCCGGAGAACGCATACGGGTTGCTGGTAGAAGCGGCTGACGACATTGTCAGGCGGTCCCGCGACATCGCGGTGGTGATCTTCGAGGCGGTCGCAACAGCGTGGCTCGCCGGCGACTTCGCGACCACCGCGCAGAAGGCGGTGGCGTCCTATCCGTCAGGCCGATCAAATACTGCCGCTGGCATGCGCTTCCACGTGCATGGGAAACTTCGCGGTCGAGGACCTTCCCGGCAGGTTGTCCTGGCAGCGCGATCTGATCGAAGGCTTGACCCGGGTTCGACGTAATTCGGGGCTCCTAGAGGGCACTGTGGCCTGAACGTGCAGGTCAGCAGCTGAGGGCGGACCTCCCGGGCCGAAACTGCCTAGAGACGCGATTTTGATGATTCGCCTGTACT
>NZ_JBDPMJ010000009.1:0-340605 GCF_039880665.1 Nonomuraea sp. B5E05 | reverse complement strand
CCCACCGCCTGGCCAGCGTCCGCTACGCCGACCGCATCTACGTCCTCGACCGCGGCACGGTCACCGAACACGGCGACCACGACACCCTCATGTCACTCAACGGCCTCTACGCCGACCTCTACACCCTGCAGGCCACCGCCTACCGCTGACCCGGGTCCGCTGCTTCCTTCGCGCGCCGGCCGGAGTGTCACTTGCTGTGGCGGATCGCCGCCCGTACGGCGGTGTAGATGACGACCCAGAGAACCGCGAAGGGGATGAGGAAGACGAAGACGAGCTCGTATATACCGATGTTAGGCATGCCCGCACCATAAGGGGCCGTGATTGAAAAGCGCTTAGCGATCACTTGCCCCGGAGCCGGCGCGGCGCCGTCACGCCAGGGCCGCCTCGATCACCGCTCGCGCCACGTCGCCCACCGCGCCCGCCCGGAGGCCGGGGTTCTCCAGCACCACCCCCACCGCCACCTCAGGCGCGTCCGCCGGCGCGAACGCCGTCACCAGCGCGTGATCGCCGGTGACCATGCCCTTCTCGGAGGTGTCGGACTTGGCGGCGACCTCCACCCCGGGGATGGCCGCCGTGCCGCCCGCGTGCGTGACCGTCGTCATCATCGCCGCGAGATACCGCGCCAGCACGGGCGACAGGGCCGTACGGTAGGGCGCGGGATCGGCCCGGCCGATCACCGAGCCGTCCGCCAGCCGCTGCTCCTCCACCAGGTACGGCCGCATCAGCACCCCGTTGTTGGCCACGGCCGCCGACAACATGGCCAGCATCAGCGGCGTCACACGGTCGTCGTGGCGGCCGATCGCGGACAGCGCGGTCCGCGCCCGGTCCATGGCGACCGGATAGCGGCTCGGCGTCGTGCCCAGCGGGATCGTCAGACCCGTCGCGTTGAACCCGAAGGCCTCGGCCTGGTCCCGCAGCAGGTCCTGCCCGAGCTGGAGCCCGATGCCGGCGAACGCGGTGTCGCACGACGCCATGAACGCGTACGCGAGCGTCGGCCGTTCCTGCGCGCAGCGCTCGCCGTTGTCCACGTACATGGGGGTGCCGGGCAGGCGCAGGCGGGCGGGCGCGTCCACCACGGTCGACGGGGTGTACTCGCCGGAGGCCAGCGCCGCCGCCGTGGTGACCAGCTTGAACGTGGACCCGGGCGGATACAGCCGGTGCAGCGCCCTGTTCGCCATCGGCCGCGAAGGAGCGTCGCGGAACCGCCTGGCCGTCTCGGCCAGCCGGTCAGGGTCGAAGGTGGTCAGGGCGTTCGGGTCGTAGCTCGGGTAGCTGGCCAGCGCCAGGATCGCCCCCGTCGCCGGGCTGATGGCCACCGCCGCGCCCGGGACCCCGGTCGCCTTGAGACTCTGGTAGGCCGCCCACTGCGCCCGCTCGCTGATCGTCAGCCGGACGTCGGCCCCCTCCACGACACCGTCCCTGACCAGCGACTGCACCCTCACCTTGGCGTCGTCGCCGGACAGCACCGCGTCCTGCGCGTGTTCGATGCCGGTCGAGCCCGACAGGGAGACGTGCCCGGTGACGGGCGCGTACACCGCGCCGTGCCGGTAGACCCGCCGGTAGAGGTACGGGCCATGGCCGGTCGGGCGGCTGATGGCGACGGGCGTGCCCTCGTAGGTGAGGATGTCGCCGCGCGGGCGTTCGAACCTGGCGATCAGGGGCCGCTCGTTCCTGGGGTCGGCGTTGAGCGTGTGCGACCCGAACGCCTGGACGAGCGTCACGTGCGCCAGCAGCACGAACAGCATGGCCGCGCACGACCTGGCGACGCGGCGGAGCGGGCTGTCGATCCGCCGTGCCCACGATGCCATGCCCCTCGGTCTACCAACCGGGGCGCAAAGGCCTGGCTAGATGAGGCTGCGGTAGTAGGAAATCTTGTTACGGATGTAGCTCTGCCGCTCGCCGAGGTTCGCGATCTGCGCCCGCACCTGGTCGTCGTGCTCCTCCAGGAGTTTGATGCGGTCGGGGATCGTGTGGTCGCCCGCGCGTACGAGCTCGGCGAAGCGGAGCATCTGGGCGATGGGCATGCCCGTGTCGCGCAGGCAGCGCAGCGTGCCCAGCCAGCCGATGTCCTCCTGGCTGAACCGGCGTTGCCCGGCCGCGTTCCTGTCGACGCGCTCCAGCAGGCCGATCTTCTCGTAATAGCGCAGGGTGTCGATGCTGAAGCCGGTTTCCTGCACGACCTGGGCGGGTGTGTACACGCTCATGTGCCCTCCTCCGCCGGCGGCGTTCGTTCGTGACGCTGCTCCACGCGCCCAAGCATCCCACCTCGAGCGCACTCCAGGTCAACCGGTCCGCGCAGGGCTTGACATGGAGTGCGCTCCAGATTCCAGAGTCAGCCTCATGAACATCGCACTCGGCACGATTCCGTTCGGCACGACCGTCGATCTGACGGACACGTTCGCCATCCTCGACCGGTTCCGCGAGGCGGGCGGCACCATGCTCGACACGGCCAACAACTACCCGTTCTGGGTGGAGGGCCGCACGGGCGACGAGAGTGAGCTGGCCATCGGCAAGTGGCTGGCCGCACGGGGCAACCGCGACGAGATCTTCATCAGTACGAAGGCCGGCGCCCGGCCCTCCGTCCCCGGCGACACCACCCTCGACTCGGCCGAGGGCCTGTCCGCCCCGGTCGTCGCCAGGGCCGCGGAAGGCAGCCTCAGCAGGCTCGGGACCGACCACATCGACCTCTACTGGTCGCACATCGAGGACCGTTCCGTCCCTCTGGAGGAGACCCTGGGGGCGTTCGACGAGCTGGCCCGGCAGGGCAAGATCCGCGCGGCGGGGGCGAGCAACATCGCGACCTGGCGGCTCGAACGGGCCAGGAACGTCTCCGCCGCGAACGGCTGGATCGCCTACACCCACGTGCAGCTCCGGCACACGTACCTGCGGCCCCGGCCGCTCACCAGGCCGGCGGAGGCGGGGCACACGCTGGCCTCCGACGAGACCTTCGACTACCTGGCCGCCGAGCCGGACATGACGTTGTGGGCGTACAACACGCTGATGTTCGGCGCGTACACGCGCGCTGACCGCCCCATTGCCGAAATGTACGATCATTCGGGCACGACCCGGCGCCTGGCCGTGCTCCACGAGGTCGCCAAGGAGCTGGGCGCGACCCCGAACCAGGTCGTCCTCGCCTGGCTGATGGCCGACGGCATCGTCCCCATCGTCGGCGTCACGACGATGGCCCAGCTCGAGGAGGCCATCGGAGCCGCCGACCTCAAGCTGGACCAGGACCTCCGCGCCCGCCTGGACGCCCCCGCCTGACCGGCCGCGCGCGGTCCCTGCGGCGAGGCGGCTGCCGCGGCCCGCCTCGCCGGGGATCTGGTTCAAGGCCAGGAACGCTAGCGTCTGCACGAAACGGCGAGAACGGTGGCCGTCTGCCCGCTCCTGATCCGCACCCACTTCTCGTGGGAGCCCGTCTCGATGGTCTGGATGGGCGCGCCCGGAAGGGCCATCCATTTGGCGGTGCAGTGGTGATCTATCATGAATGCGTCCGTGTCAGTGAAATGCCTGGTCGATACGGTTCGCGGCTTGAGCCATCGCAAGTGCTCGTTGGTATACCAGTCCTTGTACTGCCGGCTACACGGGTGGTCGCCGTTCGGCGCCTGCCTGAAACACCATGCATCGGAGATCATGATGCGTTGAGCCGACAGATTGACGACTCGACCGCACAGTCTGACGCCGGCGACGGTTCTGCATTCTTCCGCGTGAGCGGGCGATGTCTGCGTGAGAGAGATCCCGGCCGAGGCGACCAGGACGCCGAGAGCGATCAGGAGCCGCCGGGTCGTGGTCATGTGTGAGGCCATGTCCATCCTCATGGTCCACCTCTCAGGAGTGAGCGGGAAGGGATTGCCGGCAACTGTGCCCATGACGCCGCACCACGGCAACGGGCCTAGCCCTGTCTGGGACGGATGGGACGTCACTACGTCCCTCACCAGCGGCGACAGGGACAGCTCGGGACGGACCGGGAAGCCCGCTAGTCAGTGGTGATGAGGACGGGGCGGGTGCCGATCTCGACGAATCCTTCCTGGCCGACCGTCGTGGCGGTGCCGTCCAATCTGAGGAGCCGGGTGGAGTGGGGCGGAACGGCTGTTGACGCGGTTCCGGCATGAGTCCAGCGAAGCACGGCAGGACGAGAACGGCCGTCGACGCCGGTTACAGATAATTCGCACTGCCACACATTGACCGGCAGTTGAATGGCTGTCCCCTGCCCGCATGCGCGAATCCGGGCACGGGCGAGCCACCGCTGCAACTCTTCGACGGCCAGGGCGGCCCTGGTCGGCGCCGCCCCCGGAACTTGCAGCATCAGCGGAATGTTCCTGACACCCCACGCGTAGAAGTACGTTCGGCTGAGATTGCCGTTGACGCTGCCGTACAAGCCGGTCAGATAGAACCGAACGGCGTGATCGATCGCGCGCTCCTCGTCAAGGGGACGCTGCAGGACGATGTCGTGTGTCGTGCCCGTGCTCCACATGGGAGGATGCACGCCGGCCTGGTGCATCGTCCGGTAGGCCGCGTCCAGGATCGCCAGCATGGTCTCCGGAGGATCGGAGGCGGAGCGCTGGTGCAGTTTGATGCCGGCGACGTCGCAGTGCCCGTAACCTCCGGCCGCCGCGAACCGGCGTAGACGGTCACGTCCTTCGGGACTCCAGAGTCTCCCCATGCCTGGGCACACCACGATCGCACCGGGATCAGCCTGTTTGATGATCCGGTTGGCCTGCCGGGTCATCTCGACCAGGGTCGCCATGTCGCCGTTGTAGAAGCGGGGATCGTTCGCGACGGGCCACAGCTCGTATGCTTCGAACCGCCCTCTGTAGCGCTCGGCGAGCACACGAACGAACCGCCGCCAATCCGCCAGGTCGTCCGGCGGCCCCGACCGGGCTCCTTCGGGATAGGCCATGCGCGGAGCGCCGGGAGCGGCCCACGCCGGCGTGCCGCCGATGACGAACAGGGCAGGAAGTCCGGTTCGCCGGGCGCCGGCTACCAGGCGATCCAGAACGGTCCAGTCGTACTCACCCCGGCGCGGCTCCAGATTGGCCCATCGCGTCTGGCTGTCCCAGAACCGGACGGACCCCACCCGGAAGCTCGGCATCTCCCCGGTGTTCGTGGCCACGGTCACACCGAACCTGGCCGGTTGCACCGGCCTCGGCGCCACCACCCAGCTCGGGCCGCTCACCCATTGCGGCGACGCCGTTCTCGCCGCACTCCCGGAAGGCTCCTGTGACGAGGCCGTGCCGAACGCCATGACCGACGCCGCGACCAGCACAATGGCGAGCGTCCTTCGCCGCGACCGCGCCGCCGTTCGCGTGCCCTGCCCCGCCGTGCCCGTGTCGGGAGTCACGGGTAAGGCAGACGAGGGCGCGATCTCCGCGGCGGACGGCGGCCCGTCCTGGTCAGGGGCGGGAACCTCGTCGCCGACGGCCCACACCCTGGCCAGTTCGCGAAGTTCCGCCTCGGTGGCGCCGCACGCTCGCGCGATCCGTGTCACGACCCCGGCGTCCGGCGGTCTCGCCTTTCCCGTGCAGTAGCGGTGCAGGGTCGAACTGCTGATGTAGGTCTTTCTGGCGAGGTCGGCATAGCTCTGCCCGCTGCGTTCCTTCAAGTGGCGCAGAAGGTGCCCAAGAGCCGGCCTGGTGCGTGGCGAGACCACAGTGCGTCCCCGGTTGGTTCAGTGAAACGTCCCGCAGATCGTCCCACGCCGTCCCGTGTTGCTCCAATACTCGCAGGTGACCGCCCATGTGACCTCCCATTCGCCCCAGCATGGCGGCAGCACGTTGTGGTGGCGGCGGCGGAGCTTGCAGAGTCGGTGGCGCCCGGCCGCCCTCCTGGGATTCAGGTGAGGGCTCAGGGGCGAATCCAGGGCCACGGCCCGTCTGACCGCGCATGCGCGGTCCCGGCGACACGCGAAGGGGGTGAGGACGATGGAGATCATCGAGATCCGGACGCTGGATCGCGTGGAGACGACCTGCGAATGCCATGAGGACGTCGCCTGACGACTCCAGAAATCCCGCTCGGGATGACCACCCACCATACGAGACGAGCGAAGGGAGGACGCCCATGGAGACCATCGAGATCCGCAAGCTGGATCGAGTCGAGACGACTGCCGACTGCGGTCGATGCGAGACCTGATCCCGCGCCCTGGATGACTAGTTGACCGCGACCGATCGGAGGCTTCGTTGCAGCGGCCACGCATCAAATCCGAGCACCGCCCGTACAGATTGAGTCATCATCGCATTCGTATCGGCGGGACGGTCTACGGCATCGCCGCCGAGATCGTCGATCCCAAGGGTTGGATCTGGGCGCTGCTCGAATGTCTGGACGGAACGCGGACGGTGGACCAGGTGGTCGACCATCTGGTCCACCGCATTCCAGGTCTGACACCACAGCGAGTCATCAGTGGAATCGACCAGTTCGCGGCTGCCGGATATCTCGAGGATGGCGGAGAGATCCCGCCGGCCGAACTGTCCGCTCAGGACCAGGAGCGCTACAGCCGCAGTCATGCCTACTTCCGGTGGATCGATCTGCGGCCGCGCGAGACAGGCTGGCATGCCCAGTTGTGTCTCAGCCGTGCGAGCGTCGTCGTCGTCGGGATGGGCGGAACGGGCGGCAGCGCCGCGCTGGCACTCGCCATGTCGGGAGTCGGCCGGCTCCACTGCGTCGACCCCGACGTCGTGGAACTGTCCAACCTCAACCGCCAGCTGCTCTACACCGAACAGGACATCGGCAGGCCGAAGGTCGATGCCGCCGTCGAGAGACTGCGTGCGCACAACTCAACGGTTCACCTGACAGCCGACCGGCGGGAGATCTCCAGCGAGCAGGACCTGACCGAGTGCGTCCGAGGCCACGACATCCTCGTGATCTGTGCGGACCGGCCCACCGAGATCCGCAGGCTGGCGAACCGGACGGCCAGGCGATCCGGAGTCAGGTGGGTGCACGGGGGCTACCACGGTCCGCGCGTCACCGTAGGAATGTTCACGCCGGGCGGCGGGCCCTGTTATGAATGCCTGCAGCAGAACCAGGCCGAGGAGCGGGAGCCTTCGGCGGGCGAATGGCCGGAGCCGGCTTCGTACCCGAACGTCCACGCCGCGAACGCGGTAACCGCCGGCATGTCGGGAAACCTGGTCGCGCACGCGGCGATGAGCCTGATCACTGGCGCGCCCGCGTTGCCGTCCAACAGCATTCTAGGAATCAATCTCGTAGCGCCTGACGGCCACTTCGTCATAACCGACGACAAGCCTCGGCTGGATTGCCCTACATGCGGGGGAGGAAAAGATGTCCGGCGCGTCCCGAGTACGGCTCCATCCGCTGACGAGGCAGGAGGAAGGCGGTGAGTGGATAGTCGGTCGCATCGAGACCGGCACCTTTGTCGCTCTTCCCGCGGTCGGCGTCCGGTTCATCGAGCTCATCGACGATGGCTACGAAGTTGTCGACGTCAAGCAGCGACTCCTGGCAGAGTTCGGCAAGGAGTTCGACACCGACGGCTTCCTCGGCAGCCTTCTGGACCTTGGCTTCGTGTCCGAGGTGGACGGGCATCGGGTCACCACGCAAACGCCGAAGTGCACCTTCGCGAAGGTTCGGCCCACCCACGTTCGCTGGCTCATGCACCCGGCGACCGGCCTGGCGACGGCACTGGTCGTCGCCGCCTCGTCGATGGCCCTCGCGTTCAGCCCCGAACTCGTCCCCGGACCGACCGACATGATCTGGACCGATCGCGGCAGCGTCTTCCTTCTCAGCCAGGCGATCGTCGCCTGGGGATCGATCTTCCTGCACGAGCTGGCGCATCTGTTCACGGCCAGAGCGGTGGGTGTGCCGGGGCGCATGCAGTTCGGCACGCGGCTGCAGTTCCTCTGCGCGCAGACGGACGTCAGCGGCATATGGTCGGCGCCCAGGGCGACCCGCATGGTCGTCTATCTGTCCGGCATGGCGGTCAACGCCGTCATCGCTTCACTGGGCATCTGGATCCTGCATCTGCCTGAAACCCATCCCCTGCACGCCTTCGGCCCGTTGATCTTTCTCACTCAGGTCGTGCTGCTGGCGAACCAGTTCCTGTTCTTCATGCGTACGGACGTCTACTTCGTCGCGCAGGACCTCGCCGCTTGCCGGAATCTCTACCGGGACGCGTCACTGTACGGCCGCTACCTCGTGCGCAGACTCGCCGGCCTCGCGGCTGACGATCCGAGCGCCCGCCTGCCCACGCGAGAGCGACGCATCGTTCGTGGGTACGCGTACTTCTTCGTTCCGTCGAGTTTGATCTGTGTGTCGTTGTTCCTGCTGGTCACGTTGCCGGTCATGGTGCGGCTGGTGACGTCGGCGCTCGGCCGGGTCGCCGCCATGGAGTCGACGGCCGCTGTCATGGACGGAGTGATCGTGCTCGCCATGGTCGCGACGGTGGAGGTCATCTGGGCGCGTGCCTGGTGGCGGCGCCATCGCAGGCGCGTCATCGGCGTCGCGACCAGATTCTTCTCGCGTCGAGGAGAGCCGGGCACGTGACCTCCGCGGGGACGTACCCGGACCCGCGGGTGCCGCTAGGGGAGGTGGTCGGCGAGGTAGCGGTGGACGAGTTGCTTGCACTCGGCGATCAGCCTCGCGTCGCCGTGGGGATCGGTCCTGAAGGCCAGTTTGAGCACCGCGTCCGTGGCCTCGACCGCCACCAGCAGCGCCCGGTCCAGGCCGGGGCCGACGGGCGCGTCCAGGAGTTCGAGGGTGAGTCTGCGCAGCCGGTCGGCCACCACCGCGTTGTTCTCGTGGGTGCCGTCGAGCGCCTGCTTGCTCCCGGCCACCGGCCCGCCCGCGGTGACCAGCACCTCGCCGAAGTCCATCACCGAGAACCCTGGAGTCGTGCGCTTCATGTCGACGAACTCGTCGACGGCCAGGTCGACGAGGCCGGTCCAGTGCGAGAGGTCGGCCGTCGCGACGCGTTCGGTGATGCGCCCGAGGAACGCCTCCAGGTTGCGCCTGGCCAGCGCCCGCACCAGGCCCTGCTTGTCGTGGAAGAACTGGTAGAAGGTACCGATCGGCACCTCGGCCCGGCGGGCGACCTCCTTCGTGGTCAGCGCGTCGTAGCCGACCTCGTCGAGCAGGAGCGCGCACTCGTCGAGCATCCGTTCCACCCGTTCCACGCTGCGGCGCTGGGCGGGACGGCGGCGCAAGGTACTCGTCATGGTCACCATCCTGTCCTATTACCGGCAGGAAAGGTCCATTACCGTGGCTCGGTAACGTGAGCGAGGAGAGCCTGGAATGTTCCTGTGGGGCACGGCCACCGCGGCCTACCAGATCGAGGGCGCCGTCCACGAGGACGGCAGGGGTGTCTCCATCTGGGACACGTTCGCGCACGAGCCGGGGCGTACGCGCGACGGCCACACCGGCGACGTGGCGTGCGACCACTACCACCGCTGGAGCGAGGACGTCGCGCTCATGTCGGGCCTGGGGCTGAACGCCTACCGGTTCTCGATCGCCTGGCCGCGCGTGCAACCCGCGGGCTCGGGCGCGGTGAACGAGAAGGGGCTCGACTTCTACGACCGGCTCGTGGACGCCCTGCTGGCGGCGGGCATCCAGCCGGTGCCGACGCTGTTCCACTGGGATCTCCCGCAGGCGCTGGAGGACCGCGGCGGGTGGATGAGCCGCGAGACGGCCGGGCGCTTCGCCGAGTACGCCGCGATCGCCGCCGGCCGCCTGGCTGACCGGGTCCCGCTCTGGATCACCCTGAACGAGCCGTTCGTGCACATGGCCTTCGGCTACGCCATGGGCGTGCACGCCCCCGGCCGGGCCCTCATGACGGACGCGCTGCCCGCCGCCCACCACCAGCTGCTCGGCCACGGCCTGGCCGTGCGGGCGCTGCGCGCGGCCGGAGCCCGGCAGGTGGCGCTCACCAACAACTGCACCCCGGTCAGGGCGGCGTCGGCGGACGAGGCCGACGTCAAGGCCGCCGAGGCGTACGACGCCCTGCACAACCGCCTGTTCAACGACCCCGTGCTTCTCGGTAAATATCCAGACTTGTCGGCCTACACCGCCGCCCTCGACTTCGTCCAGGACGGCGACCTGGTGACCATCGCCGCACCCCTGGACGCCCTCGGGATCAACTACTACCACCCGACCCGCATCGCCGCCCCCACGGCCGAAGGGCTGCCGTTCGCCGACGCGGGCATCACCGGCCATCCGACCACGGCCTTCGGCTGGCCGGTCGTCCCCGACGGCCTGCGCGAGCTGCTCACGGGCCTCAAAGCGCGGTACGGCGCCGCCCTCCCCCCGGTCCTCATCACGGAGAACGGCTGCTCACAGGACGACGTACCGACTGAGCGCGGCACGGTCGAGGACGGCGGGCGCATCGCTTTCCTGCGGGACCACATCGAGGCGATGCGGCGGGCCATGGCCGAGGGCGTCGACGTGCGCGGCTACTTCGTCTGGTCGCTGCTGGACAACTTCGAGTGGGCCGAGGGCTACCACCAGCGCTTCGGCCTCGTCCACGTGGACTTCGCGACGCAGCGCCGCACCCCGAAGGCGTCGTACGCGTGGCTGAGGGAGTTTCTCGCGGGTCAGAACACCGACACGTGAACGTGGTCGTAGTGGTTGGCCGTCGCCCCGCCCCGGTTGGACATCGGGTCCCAGCCGCCGCCCGAGCGGATGTCGTAGTAGCGCTGCTTCCAGATGATGTACATCACGCCGAGCCTGGGGCCGTTCTTGATGAGCCACGCGGCGAGGGCGTCGCCGTTGGCGGCGTCGGCGCCGGAGGCCACGGTGCCACCTCTGGACATCATGAAGTCGCAGGCCCGGCCCTTGCCGTGTTCGCCGGGATCGCCGGGGCGCAGGCAGCCGACGCCGTACTTCATGGGGAAGTTCTGCATGATCTCCGCGCGGACCGAGATCATGCGCTGTGTGAGGCCCTCTGACCCGCCCGGCTGCTGGAAGCCGTACTTGGCGAGCAGGCGCTGGATGTCGCGCCGCTTGGCCTGCATGGCCTTGATCTCCTTGCGGAGCTTCTCGATCTTGTCGTTGGCCTTGAGCTTCGCCTCTTTGTGCTTCTTGATCAGAGTCTGGATGCTCTTGACCCGCTCGGTGCGCTCGTTGGCCATGTAGCCCATGTTGGCGGCCTGGCCCAGGATCTTGTACGGGTCCTCGTTGGGTGCGATCAGCCGGAAGTTGTCGAGCGGGCCCATGATGTAGGCGGTCTGCGCGATCCGGCCCACTTCGGCCTGGGCGGCCTTGAGCTTGGCCGCCAGATCGCCTGAGGTGTCGGTGGCCCTCTTCGCCTGGATCCTGATCTCTTCCAGGATCTGGATCTGGCCGCGATACTGCTGGCTGAGCCGGGCCGCCTGCTTGGTGAGTTTGCGCAGCTCGGCGGGTGAGGGATCGGCTGCGGCCGGTTGTCCGGGCTGGAGGCCGAGCAGCCCGGCGAGGACGGTGACAAGAACGGCGAAGCGCCAGATCCTCACACCCGTCCCCTCCCCTCATAGACGGACCGAAACTATAGAAGATGATCTTGATCTCTGTCATCCGAACGACCGAACTGCCGCACCTTTGGCGATGATTCACGGCTTTTGTCCAACACCGGACGAACCAGAACATTGGGTCTTGTGTAGATCGCTCCAAACGCCCAGCCCCTCAGGGAGAAGGGCTTCGACGTCGTCCAGCACGAGGTCAGGGACCGCGGCGGAGGGGTGCGGCGCACCAGCCGCACCCCTCTTGCGTGCGCGTCCAGAACATGGTTCGGTCACCTTGAGGCATCCCCAGAGCAAGCAAGCATTCGGTCAAGCAGGAGGCTCACGACATGCGCCAGCACGACAAGCTGTTCATCGGGGGCGAATGGGTGGCCCCGGCGGGCACCGCGACGATAGACGTCATCTCCCCGCACACCGAGGAGGTCGTCGGCCGGGTGCCCGACGGCACGCCCGAGGACGTGGAGCGCGCGGTCGCGGCCGCCAGGCAGGCGTTCGACCACGGGCCCTGGCCACGGATGACGTTCGCCGAGCGGGCCGAGGTGATCAGCAGGCTGGCCGCGATCTACAACGAGCGGCAGGGCGAGATGGCGCGGCTCATCACGGAGGAGATGGGCTCGCCCATCACCTTCTCCAACCTCGCGCAGGCGCCCCAGCCGCTCGGCATGCTGCAGTTCTACGCCGAGCTCGGCAAGACGTTCCAGCAGGAGGAGAAGCGGCCGGGGCTGTTCGGCCCGCTCACCGTGCGCAGGGAGCCCGTGGGCGTCGTGGCGGCCGTGGTGCCGTGGAACGTGCCGCAGTTCGTCACGATGACGAAGCTCGCGCCCGCGCTGCTGGCCGGCTGCACGGTCGTGCTCAAACCGGCGCCGGAGACGCCGCTGGACGCGTACCTGCTGGCCGAGTGGGCGGTCGAGGCGGGGCTGCCCGCGGGCGTGCTCAACATCGTGCCCGCGGGCCGCGAGACGGGCGAGCACCTGGTCTCGCACGCGGGCGTCGACAAGGTGGCCTTCACCGGCTCCACGGCGGCCGGCCGGCGCATCGCGGCCATCTGCGGCGAGCAGCTCAAGCGGGTCAGTCTGGAGCTGGGCGGCAAGTCCGCCGCCATCATCCTCGACGACGCCGACCTGACCGCGAGCATGGGCTTCCTGTCGATGGCCAGCCTCATGAACAACGGCCAGGCGTGCGTGGCCCAGACCCGCATCCTCGCCTCGCGCAGCCGCTACGACGAGGTCGTGGACGCCATCGCGAGCATGGTCGGCTCCCAGCCCGTCGGCGACCCCGCCGACCCGGCGACCGGCATCGGCCCGCTGGTGGCCAGGAGGCAGCAGGAACGCGTCGAGGGCTACATCAGGATCGGCATGGACGAGGGCGCCAAGATCGTGGTCGGCGGCCTGGAGCGGCCCTACGACCAGGGCTGGTACGTCGCGCCCACCGTCTTCGCCGGCGTCTCCAACGACATGCGCATCGCCCGCGAGGAGATCTTCGGCCCGGTCCTGGCCGTGATCCCGTACGACGACGAGGCCGACGCCGTCCGCATCGCCAACGACAGCGACTACGGCCTGGCCGGCACGGTGTGGACGGCCGACGCCGACCACGGCATGGAGGTGGCCCGCCAGGTCCGCACCGGGACGTACGGCGTCAACTGCTACATGCTGGAGACCAACGCGCCCTTCGGCGGCTACAAGGCCAGCGGCATCGGCCGCGAGCTCGGCCCGGAGGGGCTCAACGGCTATCTGGAGTACAAGACCATCGCCCGGCTCGGCTGACCGGGCGGAAAGGAGGGCCCCGCGGCCGGCCGCGGGGCCCTCGTCGTACGGGATGTGCACCCAGCGCGCCCCCGCAACGCTAGGTGCAGACCCCGCCACTCACAGTGCATACCCCACTCCCCGCGGTGATCCACCCGATGGAGGCACTGAAAGTGCGGATCGCCTCACCCATGGTGATCCGCCGGCGGCGAGCCACGGTGGGCGACCGCCTGACTACTGAAGTATGTCCCATGGTCACCGTCATGACGGCTTCCATCCCCAGAGACTTTCTCCCGGCGGTTTTTATCCATCCGCCCTAGGTAGACGTGTATTACTCACGAAAAGTTCGAAGAGATCCATTTGCCAATTTTGCCGATGAGTTCGGGGGTGGCGGCGGTCTCCGCGTGGCCGTACCCCGGCTCGATCCAGAGCTCCTTCGGCTCGCGCGCGCCGTCGTAGAGTTGGTGCGCGTGCTCCACAGGGAAGAACGCGTCGGCCTCACCGTGGACGATCAGCAGCGGCACCGGCGTGATGAGCCCGGCGGCCTCGTGCGGCGGCATCGGGATCGGGTCCCACGCGCCGGGGGCGATCCTGGTGCGCTTGACCAGCCGGGCCGCCAACCGGCCGGCCCGCCGCTCGATGGCCCAGTGCACCTGCCGCATCGGCCTGGTGCCTCGGTAGTACCACCGGGCCGGGCCGCTCACCGCGACCACCGCGTTCACGCCGCGCCTGAGCCCCGCATGGCGTACGGCCACCGCCGCCCCCATGGAGAAGCCCACGACCGCGATCCTGGAGTAGCCGACCACCCGGGCGTGCCTGACGGCGGCGTCCACGTCGAGGATCTCCGCGTCCCCCACGGTGGTCAGGCCGCCCGAACGGCCGTGGCCGCGAAAGTCGAACGCCACCACGCCGCCGTAGCGGCTCAGCACGTGCACGATGCGGCGGGCGGCCCGCTCACGCCACGAACCGGTGAAGCCGTGCGCCACCACGATCCCGACGTCCAGGGGCCCTGACGGCGCAGGATCGGCCCCGGCGGCGGGCAACCTGGCGGGAGTGTGCGAGGCGTCGATGCGAACCCCGTCCTCGGTCCTCAGCATGACGGGGAAGTTGGGCGCGAAAGGCATGAAGACGAGCTTAGGTTCGTTCCGCGTCCATCCCGTGCTTGACCGCCCACACCGCGATCTGGGCGCGCGAGTCGAAGCCCAGCTTGTCCATGATGTTGGCGACGTGCCTGGCCACGGTCGCCGGGCTGATCACCAGCTCCAGCGCGATGGCACGGTTGCTCATCCCCCGGGTGAGCAGCGCCGCGACCTGCCGCTCGCGGCCGGTCAGCCCGTCGTAGCGCAGGCCGGGAAGCGCGGAGGACCCCGGCGGCCCCGGAGCGGCCACCCCGGATCGAGCGCGGTCGAGCGCCCGCTCGGCCACCTCCTCGGGCGTCTGCTTCATGCCCTGGGCCCACAGCAGCGCCACCCGGCCCTCGCCGAGCCGCGCGCGGGCGAGAGCCAGCAACTCCTGGACGCGGCCGGGCGCGCCGAACTGCCCGATGGCCTCGCGCAGCGCGGTGGCGGCCGCCGCGGCCGACACCGCGCCCTCGATGTCGTCTCGCGCCCTGGCCAGCGCGGACAGCGCCATGAGAGCGCGGACGATTCCGCGCCGCTGGCCGGTCCGCAAGCTCAGGGCCAGACCGGCGGCCACGTGCTCACCGGCGGTCGCGAAGTCGCGCAGCCCGGCCGCCACTCTCGCGATCTTGGTGTGGCAGCGGGCCAGCTCGATCCGGTTGTCCATGTCCGCGAGCAGCGGCAGCGCCGAGGCGTGGTGGAACATGGCCGTCTCCAGGTCGCCGGCGGCCTCGGCCACCGCGCCCAGATGGGTCAGCGCCCTGGCCAGGGTCCAGTGGTGACCGGTCTTCCTGGCGATGGCCAGCGCCTCCTCGCCGTAGCGCCGGGCCTGGCGCAGACGACCGTGGAAGAGCGCCACGTTCAACTGGGCGATCCGGACGGTGGCCAGGTTGAACAGGTCGTCGTGGGCGGTGGCCGCGGCCTCCAGCTCGTCGAGGTAGGCCAGGGCCTCCTTGCTCTTCCCCCTGCGCAAGAACACGGTCAGCGCCACGCAGTAGGTGATGCCGAGCCAGTGCGTGTAGGGGTGTCTCTTCTGCTCCTCGACGGCCCGCACGACGAGCTCCTCCGCGCGGGCCAGCTCGTCGCCGAGCTCCAGCCCGTACGCCAGGCCGCCGTTGGCCACCGCCACCAGCTCGGGCGGCACCTCCGACAGATCGAGCGCGAGCAACCGCTCGTGCCAGCCGACGCTCTCGCCGAGGTCGCCGCGGACCGCCTGGATCGCCAGGGCCGTGCTCGCCAGCCGCAGCCCGAGCACCGGCTGCTCGGACTCCACCGCCCGGTCGACGGCCGCGCGGCAGTCGTCGAGCAGGGACCGTCCCCTGGTGAACGCCTGCTTGATCGCCTCCCAGGACATCCCGCGGTTGAGCGAGTCGGCGCCGTAGCACCGCTCCAGTTCCTCGCAGATCACGCGCAGGTGCCTGTCGCGCAGTTGTGCGGCCTCGCCCGCCTCCTCCAGCCGCTCGGCGGCGTACTGCTTGATCGTCTCCAGCAGGCGGTAGCGGCCGGCGCCGGGGTGGAGCACCAGCGACTTGTCGACCAGAGCACTGAGCAGGTCGAGCAGCTCGGCGCCGCGCAGGATGCCGCCGTCCGCGCACACCCGCTCGGCCAGCTCCAGATCGAACAGCCCGGCGAAGACCGACAGCCTGCGCAGCAGCACCCGCTCCTGCGGCGAGAGCAGGTCGTGGCTCCACTCCACGGTGGCGAGGAGCGTGCGCTGCCGGGCGGGGGCGGTACGGTCGCCGGTCGTCAGCAGCCCGAACCTGTCGCCGATGCGGTCGGCGATCCGGCCCGGGCTCAGCAGGCTGGTGCGGGCCGCCGCCAGCTCCAGCGCCAGCGGCAGGCCGTCGAGCGCGCGGCACAGGCGTACGACGTCGTCCATGCTGCCCGGGACCCCGCGCGCGCCGGCGGCCAGCGCCCGCTCCACGAAGAGCAGCACGGACTCGGCATCCGGGTGGTGGTCGTCGGGCAGTTCGAGCGGCGGCACCCGCCACACCAGCTCGCCGGGGATGCGCAGGGGCTCGCGGCTGGTGATCAGGAACGCCGGCTCGGGGCACTCGGCGATCAGCTCGGCCACCAGCTCGGCGCACCGCTCGACCAGGTGCTCGCAGTTGTCGAGGACGATCAGCGCCCTGGCCGCGCGCAGGCGCACCCGCAGGCCGTCGAGCAGCCTCCCCGGCGTCTCGTCGCGCACGCCCAGCACCTCGGCCAGCTCGTTGACGACGAGCGCGGGCCGGCTGATGCGGCCCAGCTCGACCAGCCACACGCCGCCCGCGAACCCGGGCATCGCCCGCGCAGCGACGCGCAGCGCCAGGCGGGTCTTGCCGATGCCCCCGACGCCGCTGAGCGTGATCACCCGTTCCTCGTGGATCAGCGCGCTCAGCTCGGCCACGTCTCGCGCGCGCCCGACGAAGCGGTTGGGCTCCGCGGGAAGGTTGTGCGGGACTTGCGCCATCATGTGAGAGCCCATGGGGGGTCGCCGGGACTGTCCGTCCCGCTCAGTCTCCACTGCTTCGGCGCTCGATGCGATCACTTTGCGTGCAGAAATCACGACGGATCGGATAGGGAGGTAGAGCGCCCAGGTCTGCGACGCCCATCACGATCCGTACGAGCGTCTCGTCCGCCGCCTCCAGCGCCCGCGGCATCTCGGAGATCATCACGCGGGCGCCGGTCGCGCGGATGCGGCTCCTGAGGGTGTCGACGTCGAGATCGGCCGGCAGCGGGCAGGCGACACCGCCCGCGGCGATCACCGCGTCCGTCGCGATCATCAGGTCGGCTCCGACGGGCAGGCAGATGAGCACGGTGTCACCAGCGCGAACGCCTCTGCGCCGCAACTGGACGGTCGCCATGGCGGACCTCTCGTCCAGTTGCTCCTCGGTGAGCGTCAGGCCGGTGCCCAAGTCCACCATGACGATGCGCTCCTCCATGGGGCCAACGGTAGGGAGGGCGTCTCGTGCATGCATGGGGCGGAATATGCAGATCCCTATGCAGAAGCCCTGGGGTGTTCCGCGGCCCACACCGCGATCTGCGC
This sequence comes from Nonomuraea sp. B5E05, assembly GCF_039880665.1. NCBI lineage: Bacteria > Bacillati > Actinomycetota > Actinomycetes > Streptosporangiales > Streptosporangiaceae > Nonomuraea > Nonomuraea sp. B5E05. Next base: position 323,282 of record NZ_JBDPMJ010000009.1, on the reverse strand, counting down.
CCGCGAGGTATAGCCGAGCTTCTCCATGATGTTCGCGATGTGGCGCGCCACCGTCGCGGGGCTGATCACCAGCTCCTCCGCGATGCCCCGGTTGGACAGGCCGCGGGTGAGCAGCCCGGCGACTTCCTGCTCGCGCGCGGTCAGCAGCGAGTGCCTGACGGGCTCGGTCACCGCGGGCGTCCCGGCCGTCAGCCGTTCGCTCTCCAGCACGTGGCGCGCGGCGTCGTCGGGGTCCATCGCCCGGCCCCGCGACCACAGCGAGGTGGTGCGGCCCTCTCCCAGCCGGGCCCTGGCCCGGCCGAGCAGCTCCTCGATCCGCGTCGTGGCCGGGTGCCGGCCGATCGAGGCGCGCAGCGTGGCCGCCGCGGCCGCGACCAGCACCGCGCAGGCGAGATCGCCCTCGCACTCCGCCAGCACCGACAACCCGGCCAGGCACCGGGCCATGTCCTGACGCTGCCCCGTCGCCCCGGCCAGCGCGCGGCTCGCCGCCAGCCGCTCCCTGGCGACGCCGAACTCGTGCGACATCGCCGCCACCCTGCCGATCCTGGCCAGGCAGCGTGCCAGCTCCAGGTCGCCACCCAGCTCCCGCAACCACGAAACGGCCAGCTCGTAGCGGGACCTGGCCGTCACCAGGTCGCCGCGGGCCTCGGCCACCGAGCCGAGCTGGGCGGCCGTCCGCGCCATGATCCAGCGGTGACCGTGCTCGCGCGCCCGCGCGAGTGCCTCCTCGCCGTGCCGCTGCGCCTCCCGCAGCCGGCCACGCGTCAGGGCCACCGCCGACAACCCGGCCAGCCCGGCCGCCTGGTTCCAGGCGTCGCCGGACCGGGTGGCGAGGGCCAGGCACTCCTGGGCGTGCGGCAGCGCCTCGTCGGGCCTGCCCATGCGCAACAGGACCACGGCCATGACGCTGTGCAGGACGCAGCGGGTGAACACGTCGTCCGGCGGCAACCGGGCCAGGCTCCGCCGGGCCACCTCCAGCGAGCGGTCCAGCTCGTCGCCCGCCTCCAGCCCGTACGCGAGGCAGGCCTCGGCCCGCGCGATCCGCTCGCCGGGCACCTCCGACAGGTCGAGGGCGAGCAGCCGCTCCGTCCAGGCGACGATCTCCGCCGGGTTGCCGCCGACGGGCAGCAGCGCCGTGCCGGCGGCACACAGGCGCAGGCCCAGCGCCGGGTTTCCGGACTCGGCGGCCCAGCCGAGCGCCACCCGCTGGTCGTCGGCCAGGCTCCGGCTCGTGGTCAGCGCCTCCAGCCGGCCCTCCCAGGGCACGCCCGGCTCGACCAGCTCGGTGGCGAAATGGCGTTCCTGCAGCTCGCAGAGCGCGCCGAGGTGCCGCTCGCGCAGGATCTCCCGCTCGCTCGCCGTGTCGAGGCGCTCGGCGGCGTACCGCTTGATGGTCTCGAGCAGCCAGTAGCGTGCGCGGCCCTCGTCGCAGAGCACGAGCGACTTGTCGACCAGGCCGCCGAGCAGGTCGACGATCTCCGCCTCGGAGATCGGCGGCTCGGCGCAGACCTGCTCGGCCAAGTCGAGGTCGAACGCGCCGGCGAACACCGCCAGCCTTCGCAGCAGCACCTGCTCCTTCGCGGACAGCAGGTCGTGGCTCCACTCGACGGTGCAGAGGAGCGTGCGCTGCCTGGCGGGAGCCGTACGGCCGCCGGTCGTCAGCAGCACGAACCTGTCGTCGACGCGGTCGGCCATCTGCCCGGGGCTGAGCAGGCTCGTACGGGCCGCGGCCAGCTCGATGGCCAGCGGCAGCCCGTCGAGCGCCCGGCACAGGCGTGCCACGTCGGGCAGGCTGCCGGGGCCCAGCCGCGTGCCCGCGGCGGCCGCGCGGTCGAGGAACAACCGCACCGACTCGGCGCCGAGGCGGCCCGTGACGGGCGGCAGCTCGAGCGGCGGCACCCGCCAGACCAGCTCGCTGGCGATGCGCAGCGGCTCCCTGCTGGTCGCCATGACGCTCAGCGGCGGGCAGGCCGCGATCAGCGCCGCGACCACTTCCGCGCACCGCTCGACCAGGTGCTCGCAGTTGTCGAGCAGCAGCAGGCAGGGCTGACCGCGCAGCCTGGCCGCCACCGTGTCGAGCAGCGGGCGGCCGGCCTCCTCGCGCACGCCGAGCACGCCGGCGAGCTCCCGCTCCACGAGCTCGGGACGGCCGGCCCCGGCCAGCTCCGCCAGCCAGACGCCGCCCGGATAGGAGGGCAGCAGCCCGGCGGCCGCCCGCAGCGCGAGCCGGGTCTTGCCGATGCCGCCGGCCCCGCACAGCGTCACCACCCGGGTCTCGCCCATCAGCCGGCGCAGGTCGCCGACGTCGCGTTCGCGGCCCACGAACCGGTTGGGCTCGGCGGGAAGGTTGTGCCGGGGCAGCTCAGACATGTGGTCACCCGCGCATCGCAGAAGGATCACACTCTCCGACAGTGTCGCACTTTCCCCGCCAGGAGACCTGCGCATCAGGCCGCTCGCCCATGTTCCTCCAGCCCGGCCAGGAACGCGGCGGCGCCCATCGAGTTCACAGGCCGAGCGAGCTCACGACCGTCCGTTCGTCGACGACGCGCAGCGCGGGACTGCCGAGCAGCCTCCTGGCCAGGTCGTAGGGTGCGACGACGACGTTCGCCCCCCGCTCCTGGGCGAGCACGCGGCAGCCGACGAGGCTCGGCTCGTGGGCCACCACGACGTGGGCGCCGGACATCATGGCCAGGTCGATCACCCGCAGCACTCTGAACGGATCGTTGACCGCGCTGATGAGGACGTCGTCCTTGGCGATGGCCACCCGCGCGGCGAGCCTGCGCAGGTCGCCTGCCAGCTCGTCGTGGTCGAACACGCGCCGGCCGTCGAACGTGAGCGCCGGGCCCGCCAGCGGCCCGAACTCCACCCCGCGCTCGTCGAGCAGCTCGGAGAACGGCTCGGCCCCCTCGACCGGAAGGAAGGAGTAGACCTGCTCGACCTGCGCGGCGGCGGGGTCGTAGTGGCGCTGGGTGATCATCATGCGGGCGGAGCCGGAGGCCGCGAGCACCGCGACGCCGCCCGCCCAGGCGACGGCGTGGATCGCGACCGGCAGCGTCGCGCCGGGCGGGACGTTGACGATGACCCGCTCGCCGTAGCCCAGACCCCGGCGGCGCAGGCCCGCCGCGCCGCGGGTGACCCGTTTGACGAAGGTCGCGTACGACAGCACCTCGCCTGTCCGGACATCGCTCACCGCCGGCCTTTCGGCCCGTGTCGGCGCCGCGGCCATCACCAGCTCTGTCCAGGTCATGCCGTTAATGTAGGGACCCTGGCCAAGATTGCCATGCGCACAATTGTGCAACCGGCTATGTACGTAGGGCGCCGCCGTCGTCCTGCTCGCGCTCGCCATCAGAGGCAATCAACTAGACTTGGTTGGTCGCGACTTCGCGCGGCCGCCTCCACGACACAGAGCGAGACCTCTCATGCCTTTGAACAGCCGCGAAGACCTGCGGAACATCGCGATCATCGCGCACGTCGACCATGGCAAGACCACGCTGGTCGACGCCATGCTCTGGCAGTCCGGGGCCTTCCGCGCCAACCAGGACGTCGACGACCGCGTCATGGACTCCAACGACCTCGAGCGCGAGAAGGGCATCACCATTCTCGCGAAGAACACCGCGGTCAAGCACGGCGGCATGACCATCAACATCATCGACACCCCCGGCCACGCCGACTTCGGCGGCGAGGTCGAGCGCGGGCTCTCGATGGTCGACGGGGTCGTGCTGCTGGTCGACGCCTCCGAGGGCCCGCTGCCGCAGACCCGCTTCGTGCTGCGCAAGGCGCTGTCGGCGAAGATGCCGGTCATCCTGTGCATCAACAAGGTCGACCGCCCCGACGCCCGCATCAAAGAGGTCGTCGACGAGGTCTACGAGCTCTTCATGGATCTCGACGCCACCGAGGAGCAGATCGACTTCCCGATCGTCTACGCCTCGGCCAAGGCGGGCAGGGCCTCCATGGAGCGCCCCGACGACGGCGGCATGCCCGACTCGGGAGACCTCGAGCCGCTGTTCGACATCATCAAGTCGACCATCCCTGCGCCGACCTACGACCCGAGCGCGCCGCTCCAGGCCCACGTCACCAACCTCGACGCCTCCTCCTATCTCGGTCGCATCGCGCTGTGCCGCATCCACCAGGGCGTCATGCGCAAGGGCCAGCAGGTGGCCTGGTGCCGCACCGACGGCACGATCCAGCGCGTGAAGATCACCGAGCTGCTCATGACCGAGGCCCTGGAGCGCAAGCCGGCCGAGCAGGCGGGCCCCGGCGACATCATCGCCATCGCCGGCATCCCCGAGATCATGATCGGCGAGACGCTGGCCGACCCCGACGACCCGCGCCCGCTGCCGCTCATCACGGTCGACGAGCCGGCCATCTCGATGACCATCGGCACCAACACCTCGCCCCTCGTGGGCAAGGTCAAGGGCTCCAAGGTCACCGCGCGCATGGTGAAGGACCGCCTCGAGAAGGAGCTGGTCGGCAACGTGTCGCTGCGGGTGCTGCCCACCGAGCGGCCCGACGCCTGGGAGGTGCAGGGCCGCGGCGAGCTCGCGCTGGCCATCCTGGTCGAGCAGATGCGCCGCGAGGGCTACGAACTCACCGTCGGCAAGCCGCAGGTGGTCACCAAAGAGATCGACGGCAAGGTGCACGAGCCCGTCGAGCGCCTCACGGTCGACTGCCCGGAAGAATACCTCGGCGCGGTCACCCAGCTCCTGGCGGTGCGCAAGGGCCGCATGGAGCACATGACCAACCACGGCACCGGCTGGATCCGCATGGAGTTCGTGGTCCCGGCGCGCGGCCTGATCGGGTTCCGCACGGAGTTCCTCACCGAGACCCGCGGCACGGGCCTGGTCCACCACGTCTTCGACTCCTACGAGCCCTGGTTCGGCGAGCTGCGCACCCGCAACAACGGCTCGCTGGTGGCCGACAGGTCCGGCCCGGTGACCGCGTTCGCGATGCTCAACCTGCAGGAGCGCGGCACGCTGTTCGTCTCGCCGACGACCGAGGTCTACGAAGGCATGATCATCGGCGAGAACTCCCGGTCCGACGACATGGACGTCAACATCACCAAGGAGAAGAAGCTCACCAACATGCGCTCCTCCACCAGCGAGGAGACGGAGAAGCTGATTCCGCCGCGCGTGCTCTCCCTGGAGCAGGCGCTCGAGTTCATCCGCGAGGACGAATGCGTGGAGATCACTCCTGACGCCGTGCGCATCCGCAAGGTGGTGCTCGACGCCGCGACCCGCGGCCGCGCGGCGGCCCGCGCCAAGCGCGCCTGACCCGCCCCGCCGCGCCTGACGGCCTCCGGCGGCCAGGCGCGGCGGGGCGGCGGTCTCCTGCTCCGGCGCCAGGTCAGCGGGGCGGCAGCTCGCTGCCTCTCACATGGGTGCAGAGCCACTCGACCAGGGGCCCGAAGTCGCGCCACGTGCGCGCCACCCGCTCGCGCACCTGCGGCGTGTGCACCCACGGCTCCGGCTCGAACCGTTTCCCCGCGTGGAGCGACCTGTGCCGCAGCAGCTCGATGCGAGGGTGGCCGGCGTCGAAGCCGCGCGGCCTGGTCTTGAGCCGCTCGCCGTGGAGCGTGTAGCCGCCCGCCTCCAGCGAGTCGATGATCGACTCAAGCGGCTTGCCCGACAGGTCCTCGTCGACGGCCGCGCGATAGCGGGCGACCTGGTCGGAGGCCTTCGTGTAGACGCCGCCCGCGGTGAACAGCCCGGCCGCGCTCAGCTCCACGTAGAGCCCGATGCCCGGCATCAGGTCGACGAACGCGCCCTGATGCGTCTTGTACGGCGACTTGTCCTTGGCGAAGCGCACGTCACGATAGGGCCGGAAGAGCTGCGCCGGCCCGAACTCCGTGGCCAGCTCGTCGGCGAGCGCGAGCATCGGCTCTCGCACGGCCTCCTCATAGAGCTGTTTGTGCCGGCCGAAGTAGGTCTTCGAGTTGTCAGCCTCGAGACCCTCGTAGAACAGGAACGCCTCGTCGGGAAAGCCGGTGAACCCCATGAGGACAAGCCTGCCACGCGGCCGGGGCGCCCCGGGTCACCGCCTCATGTACTTCCTCCCCGGCGCGGGGCTCCGGTCGCCGTACAGCTCGGAGACCGTGACGAACGTGAAGCCCTTTCTCGCGAGCGCGTCGAGCAGGGCGGGCACGGCTTTCACGGTGGTGCGGTGGATGTCGTGCATGAGGATGATCGAGCCGGGTGTGGCCCGGCCGGCCCGCCGGACCACGACTTCGGGCGTCCGGTCCCGCCAGTCGAAGGTGTCGAGGTTCCACAGGATCTGGGCCATGCCCGCGCGGCGTGCCTCGGCCGCGACGTGCCGGTCCGTCAGTCCGTACGGCGGCCGCATCACCCGCATCCTGACCCCGGTGAGCCGGCGCACGAGGCGGCCGGTGTGCCGCAGCTCCCGGTGAAGCTCCTTCCGTGTCAGCTCCGACAGCGCCTGGTGGCTCCAGGAGTGGTTGCCGAGCTCGTGCCCGTCGGCCGCGATGCGCTGGACGGCTCGCCTGCCGCCGGCCGCCACCATCTCCCCGACCACGAAGAACGTCGCCCTGACGTGGCGCTCGTTCAGCAGGTCGAGCAGCCGGCCCGTGTGCTTGCCCGGTCCGTCGTCGAAGGTCAGGGCCACGCACTTGGCCGAAGCGCAGTCGACGTGGCGCGGCCAGTCGGCCTGCATCGACTCCAGCCGCCTGGCCAGGACGGAGCGCTCGACCGGCGGCGGCTGGACGGGCACGATCGGGAGCGCCGGAGGATGGGCGTGCACCACCACCTGGGTGGCGGAGCTGACCAGAGCCAACAGGGCCAGCGGCAGAGCCCACCCGCGCATGCGTCCCCCCGAAACACCGCGTACGGGGGCTACGGATAGTCCTGGGCCGGTTTCCCCCGCAGTTCCCTGACCAGGTCCTCCCACCAGGGTGGGATATAGGCCCGTAGTTCTTCGGAGCGGCGCGCCACGCGCATGGCACATCCGGCCGGATCCGTACCCAGATGCCGACGTTTCACCGGCCCTTCCTGCCAACGGTAAAAGCCATCCCTGTAGCGCACGACCAGGCCTATCCACACCGAGACGGTCGCATCGTCGCCCACGTCGTACGCGCTGGTGACCCCCAGACCGTGGAGCTCCGCCTGGAGCTTCTCAGTCGCCGCTCGGGCCTCGTTCACCCGCCACCCCCTGCCGACGTTCCGCGGACATCAGGGATGTACCCAAACACCGGGCGTCCGCGACGCGGCGCATTCAGGTGAAGCTTTGGTCGTGTGTCCCCTGCATCCCGAGGACAGGCCCGACCCCGAGGGCAACGAGTTCTGCGTCCTCCGCAGCGAGTCCGAGCGTGCCGCGACAACTCCGTGACGACCGCGCGCGAGCTGAGGCGGCTGCGTCGGACCGTCGGCGACTACGCCAGGGAGGCCTGCATGCACGACGACGCGGAAGGCGGGTGGTTACGCGTCCGCCTCCATCTCGCCATGGGGTTCTAGGCGGCGCTCTGCACGGGCACGCGTACGGCGCCCTCCTCGCGGGCGTATCCCTCCAGCATGCCGCGCAGCTGGCGGCGGCCGCGGTGGAGGCGCGACATCACGGTGCCGATCGGTGTGCCCATGCGCTCAGCGATCTCCTTGTACGCGAAGCCCTCGACGTCGGCCAGGTAGACGGCCACGCGGAAGTCCTCGGGCAGGCTGCGCAGGGCGTTCATCACGATGTTGTCGGGGAGCCGGTCGAGCGCCTCGTTCTCGGCGGAACGCAGCCCGGTCGAGGAGTGGGACTCGGCGGCGTGCAGCTGCCAGTCCTCGATGTCCTCGGCTGCGGACAGCTTGGGAGAGCGCTGCTTCTTGCGGTAGTCGTTGATGAAGTTGTTGGTCAGGATCCGGTGCAACCACGCCTTGAGGTTCGTGCCCTCGCGGAACTGGTGGTAGGACGTGTACGCCTTCGCCACCGTCTCCTGCACGAGGTCCTCCGCGTCGGCGGTGTTGCGAGTCAGGCGCATGGCGGAGGCGAACAGCTGCGACGTCACGGGCACGACGTCCCGTTCGAACCAGTCCTGACGCTGCTCATCGGTCATAGTGATCAAATCAATCCCCCTTGCGCTATCCCCCGTTTCGGCACAAGCCGCCTGACAGCGGTTCCATCATCGCAAGCACCAGGTAAGGGGCGCGTTAGTGCGGTTCCGCCTTGGTCAGAAGGGGTTTCCGTCCATCTGCTCGCGGCGTGCGTGGTCACGTCCACGGCCGGACAAGTCTCATTATCATAACACTACCCACCCATTTTCACAGTAAGAGTGGCAAGAGTCACAGGGGATAGCGTATAGGCATGAGTTGCGTCGACCGTCACGTCCCTGGCACTCGCCGTCGGGTGGCCGAGGCCATGCACGAGGTCGATGCCGACCGTTGTCGTGACACACATCTGCACGTCTTTCCGCTGCCCTCGGGCCGGGGTGTAAACCTTGCCTTGAAAGACGAGCCGATGCGGCCGGGAGTTCACTCGAACATCGAATTAGTTCGAACTGGGTGGTTCCCCGTCGTCCACGGCGGGACTGGATCGGGCCGGCCACGGCCGTCGCCGGGCACGTGACAACCGCGAGATTGTGCACAACGACAGCGCCGGGCCGGCTATTCCCCGACCTCCATGAGCGTCAGGAGGCGGGCCTGGCGGGATCGACGGCGAAGACCTTCGCCACGTCGTCCAGCATGGCGTGCGCCCCCTGGATGCCCACGGCGCTCATCCAGGTCAGGTCGCTGACCTCGTGCTTGTCGCCCTTGAGCTTGCCCCACAGCGGGTTGTTGACGAACTTCTCCTTGGGCCCGTCAGACGACGGATCCGGATATGTCGCGACGAAGATCTGATCGGCGTCCAGTTCCGCGATCCGCTCCTGGCTGACGTCCACGGCGATGGCGTCCTTCGCGGTCGGCTGGCCCTCCGGGCGGGGGAACCCGACGTCCTTCATGACCACGCCGGAGTAGGAGTTCTCCACGTAGAGCCGGGTCGTCGGCTCGCCGGCGAAGCGCACGACGGAGATCGTCGGCAGCTCGCCGTCCTGCTTCTTGATCGCCGCGCCGATCGCGGCGGCGCGCTCCTCGTACTCCTTGATCCTGGTGTCGGCGAGGGTCTCCTTGCCCAGGGCCCGGCCCATGAGCCGGAGGTTGTCCTTCCAGATGGCCCCGGTGGTCTCGCTGAAGACCGTTGGCGCGATCTTGGAGAGCTTGTCGTACAGCGCCTCGTGGCGGACCCTGGCCGAGACGATCAGGTCGGGCTTGAGCGCGATGATCTTCTCCAGGCTCGGCTGCTCCAGTGTTCCGACCGGAGCGGCCTGCTTGCCGTACCGCTCGGCGACGGCCCCGAGATAGCCGGGAAGCTCGGTGTCGATCGAGCGGTAGGTGGTGTAGCCCACCACCGGCGTCTCCAGGGTGAGCACCGCGTCGACGAAGCTCTGGTCGAGAGCCACCACCCGCTTCGGCTGCTCCGGGATCACCGTCTCGCCCATGACGTGCTTGACGGTCCTGAAGGGGGCGCTCGGCGAGGGGGCGTCGGCGGGCTCCGCGGAACCGCAGGCGGCGAGCCCCACCACGAGGACAGCGCAGACCAGCGCGCGCAACGGTCTCATCAGCACCCTTTCGGTCAAGATAAGGCAAACCTAATTTAGGTTAGCCCTGCCTAAGCTGGCATACTGCACCGGGATCCGGCAAACATCGAGGAGGGCGCGGGTGAGCGCAACGGCCGTCGCCCCCGGGCTTCGTGGCGTCCGCCACCGGCGGCTCACTGTCCTGTTCGTGCTGGTCGCCTCCGTGCTCGTCGCCGTGGTGCTGAGCGTCACCGTCGGCTCCAAGTCCGTCCCGCTCACCGACGCCTGGCACGCGCTCACCGCGCCGACCGGCACCGAGAACGACATCGTCATCCGCGCGCTGCGCGTCCCCAGGACGGTGCTCGGCGTGCTCGCCGGAGTCGCGCTCGGCGTCGCCGGCGCGCTCATGCAGGGCCACACCCGCAACCCCCTCGCCGACCCCGGCCTGCTCGGGGTCACGCAGGGGGCGGCGTTCGCGATGGTGTCCTCGATCGTCCTGCTCGGCGTCTCCAGCCTGCTCGGCTACATCTGGTTCGGCCTGGCGGGGGCGCTGGTGGCCAGCGTCGCGGTGTTCGCGCTCGGCATGACGGGCGGCAAGGGCAGCCCGACCCCGGTCACGCTGGCGCTCGCGGGCACCGCCGTGAGCGCCTTCCTCTATGCGCTGACCTCGGCCATCGTGCTGCTGGACGAGCAGGCGATGGACGTCTTCCGCTTCTGGCAGGCGGGCTCGATCGCGGCCCGCGGCGCCGACGTCGTCTGGCAGGTGCTGCCGTTCATCCTGGTGGGCCTCATGCTGGCGGCGGTCAACGCCCCCGGGCTCAACGCCCTCTCGCTCGGCGAGGACGTCGCGAGGAGCCTCGGCCAGAACATCCCCGTGACCCGCGCCGTCGGCGTCGCCGCCGTCACCCTGCTGTCGGGCGCGTCGGTCGCCGCCTGCGGCTCGCTGGCGTTCGTCGGGCTCATCGTGCCGCACCTGGTCCGTCCGCTGTCGGGCACCGACCACCGGTGGCTGCTGCCGTACTCCGGGCTCGTCGGCGCGGCGCTGCTGCTGCTCGCCGACGTGATCGGCCGCGTGGTGGCCCCGCCGGGAGAGCTGGAGGTCGGTGTGGTGCTCGCGCTGCTGGGGGCGCCGTTCTTCGTCGCCCTCGTGCGGCGCAGGAAGCCGGTGCGCCTGTGACCACTCTCCCCCTGCGCGTCGCCGGCCTGTCCTGGCAGGTACGCCCGCGCGCCGTCGTGCTCACCCTGACCGGGCTGGTCCTGCTCGCCCTGCTCATGGCCCTGAACATGCGCATCGGCGACATCGAGATGAGCCTCGCCGACGTGCTCGCCGGCACGTTCGACGCCGGCGACGCGGGCCACTTCGTCATCATGGAACTGCGCCTGCCGCGCGCGCTCACCGGCGCCCTCGTCGGCGCGGCGCTCGCGCTGTCCGGGGCGATCATCCAGTCCATCGCCCGCAACCCTCTGGCCAGCCCCGAGATCCTCGGCGTCACCACCGGCTCCTCCGTCACGGTCGTGGCCGGCGTGGTGGCCAGCGGCAGCGTCTACGGCGGCGTGAGCGGCCTGCTGTCCACCCTCGGCATCCCCGCGCTCGCCCTGCTCGGCGGCCTGCTCGGCGCCGCCGTCGTCTACGGGCTGGCCTGGCGGCGCGGCCTGGACGGCTACCGCCTGGTGCTGGTCGGCATCGGCGTGGCCGCCGTGTTCACCAACGTCAAGTTCTGGCTCCTCACGGTCGGCGACGTCAACGACACCAGCCGCGCCATGATCTGGATCAGCGGCTCGCTCAACGGCCGGGGCTGGGAGCACGTGACGCCCACGGCGCTGGCCCTGGCCGTGCTGGTGCCGCTGACCCTGCTCGGCACCCGCTCGCTCGACGCCCTGCGCTTCGGCGACGACACGGTCACCGCCCTCGGCGTCCGCATGAATCCGGCCCGCGCCCTGCTGATCCTCGCCGCCGTGCTGCTGGCGGCCGTGGCCACCGCCTCCGCCGGCCCGATCGCGTTCGTGGCCCTCGCCTCGCCGCAGATCGCGCTCAGGCTGGTCCGGTCAGGACGGCCGCCCCTGTTGTGCTCGGCGGTCATCGGCGGCGTGCTCACCACGGGCGCCGACCTGATCGCGCGCACCGCGTTCTCCCCGCTCGAACTGCCCGTCGGCATCGTCACCGCCGTGCTGGGCGCGCCCTACCTGATCCATCTGATCTGGAGGTCACGCAAGTGAGACTGCAGGCCGCCGACGTCAGGCTCGGGTACGGCGAGCGCGTCATCGTCGACGGGCTCGACCTCGGCATCGAGGCGGGCACCGTGACCACCATCATCGGCCCGAACGGCTGCGGCAAGTCCACCCTGCTGCGCGCGCTCGGCCGCCTGCTCAAGCCGCAGGGCGGCGAGGTGCTGCTCGACGGCAAGCGCATCGACAAGCTCCCCACCCGGGAGGTCGCCAAGATCCTCGGCATGCTTCCCCAGGCGCCCGTCGCGCCCGAAGGGCTGACCGTGGCCGACCTGGTGGCCAGGGGGCGGCATCCGCACCAGACGTGGTACCGGCAGTGGTCCTCCGACGACGAGGGCGCGGTCACCGCGGCGCTGGAGATGACGGGCCTCGCCGACCTGGCCGAACGGCCGCTGGACGAGTTGTCGGGCGGGCAACGGCAGCGGGCGTGGATCTCCATGGCCCTGGCCCAGGGCACCGACCTGCTGCTGCTCGACGAGCCCACGACCTTCCTCGATCTCGCCCACCAGGTCGAGGTGCTGGAGCTCGTACGCCACCTGCACCAGCGGGCCGGACGCACGGTCGTCATGGTCCTGCACGACCTCAACCTGGCCGCCCGCTACGCCGACCGGCTCGTGGCCATGCGCGCCGGGCAGGTGATCGCCTCGGGCGCCCCGCACGACGTGCTGACCGAGGAGTTGTTGCGCGAGGTGTTCGAGCTGGACGCCAAGGTCATCGAGGATCCGGTGGCCGGCACTCCCCTGGTGGTGCCGATCGGCTCGCGGGCGCGTCCCGCAGAGCGGGAAGCCTGAGCCGGCCCAGCGGCGTGTGCGCCACGACGGCGGCGATGGCCAGCCAGCCCACCCCCGCGGCGGCCATCAGCGCGTACGCGTTGCGCGTCTCCGACTCGAACACGCCCGTGGCCAGCGACGCGAGCGGGATGGACAGGAAGGCGATCATCCTGGCGGTGCCGAGCACCCGTCCGAGCAGATGGTCAGGGATGAGCAGCTGGCGCACGGTCACGACGGCCACGATCGATGTCCCCGCCGCGGCGAACTGCCCCAGCCAGGCGAGCCCGATCGGCACAGGGCCGCGCGCCACGATCATGGCCAGCATCGACAGGCCGCCCGCGGCGATGGCCCAGCAGATCACCGGCCCCGGCGGATACCTGCGCAGCAGCCGGCTGCCGAGCACCGCCCCGAGCACCGCGCCCACCCCCTGGAAGGCGTAGACGACGCCGATCTCCCCCGGGGTGAACCCGTGGTACGAGCTGAGGTAGTAGACGAGCCCGGCCAGCAGCAGCCAGACCCCGAAGTTGCACGCCGCGGTCGCGAGCGCGGTGGTGAGTACCACCTTGTCGCCACGGAAGAGGAAGCTGAGGCCCTCCCCGATGTCCGCGAGCATGGACCGGCCGCGTTTCGTCACCGCGCCCCGCGCCACCCTGACGGGCCAGATCAGCAGGGCCGACAGCAGGAACGTGCCCGCGTCCACGTAGATCGCGGCCTGGTGGCCGAGGCCCACGACGAGCGCGCCGCCGACCACGGGGCCGACCATGTTCACCGCGTGCTCGCCCATGTGGAGCCGCGCGTTCGCCTGCGGCAGCCGCTCGACCGGGACCAGCGAGGGCACCATCGAGCGGAACGCGGGCTGGTAGAGGGGGTCGACGCAGGCCAGCAGGAACGCCACCGCGTAGATCGCCCAGAGCTGCCGCACGCCGGCCGTCACGATCACCGCGAGCAGCACGGTGACCGCGCCGGACGTCAGGTCGCCGATCACGAGCAGGCGCCGCCGGTTCACCCGGTCCGCGAGCGCCCCGCCGACCATGCCGAGCGCGACGTACGGCAGGTATTCCATGGCGTACACGAGCCCGGTGCCGAGCGCCGAGCCGGTCAGGTCGTAGACCAGGAGCGGCAGGGCCAGCCGGTAGATCCAGGTGCCGAGCGAGGAGGCGAGGAACGCGCTGAGCAGGAGCCAGTAGCGCCGTCCCATGGACTCAGACCTCGGTGAGAGCCTGCCCGATGTCGCCGTCGCCGGGTGCCAGGGCCGCGGCCCTGAGCAGGTCGTCGCGGGCTCTGTCCGGGTGTCCCGCGGCCCGGTGCACCACCGCCCTGTTGAACAGCACCTCGGCCGTCTCCGCACGCTTGAGCGCGCTCGTCAGGTCGGCCAGGGCCGCGCCGTGGTCGCCGAGCTCGAAGGCCAGCTCGGCCCGCCCCGCCCAGGCCGCGACCAGATCGGGGTCGAGCTCCAGGGCCCGGTCGAAGGCGGCGCGCGCCTCCGGGTGGCGCGCCCCGGCGAGCTCGACCTGGCCGAGCACGCACAGCAGGTGCGGGTCGCGCGGCGCGAGCCGCAACCCTCGCTCGACGTCCTGCCGGGCCTCGACGTACGCGCCGGCCGCCGCGCTCAGCCCTGACCTGTTCACGTACGCGGGCGCGAACTCCGGGTCAAGCTCCAGTGTGTGATCCAGGTCGGCGCGGGCGCCCGCGAGGTCACCCGCCGCGTAACGCAGCTCGGACCGGTTGTAGTACGCCTCGGGGAAGGGCGGGCTGAGGCGCATGACGCTCTCGTAGTCGGCCAGCGCCTCGCCGTCGCGGCCCAGCTTGTGCAGCAGGTTGCCCCGGTCGAGGTAGTAGTCGGGATAGCCTGGGTCGGCCTCGACGGCCCGCGTGTAGTCGGCCAGCGCCTCCTCCGCCCGGCCCGTCATGGCCAGGAGCTGGGCCCGGTTGGCGTGGAGCACGAGCTTGTGGATCGGATGCTCGGCCGGCAGGTCGGCCTCGGCCAGGTCGATGGCCTGCTGCACCAGCTCCATCGCGGCGGCCCGGCGGCCCCTGCGCACCTCGACCAGGGCCTTGCCGTTGAGGTCGAAGCCGAGGTGGAAGGCCCGCTCCCTGGGGTCGGGCAGCAGCGACGTGATCGTGATCGCCTCGTTGATCCAGGCCAGCGCCTCCTCGGGGTCGCGCCGGGCGGGGTCGTGGTGGCGTACGAGGATCATGGCGGTGGCGTAGGCGATGGTGGCGCGGTGTTTGGGGTCGGTGCTCTCGCGCCTGGCGCGGTCGTAGAGCTCGCGGGCTTCGTCCTCGCGCTCGATGGCCTCCAGCGAGGCGGCCACGCGCTGCAGGAGCTGCCGCCACCGCCGCGGGTCGGCGTCGTGCGCCATGCCGCGCAGCGCCTCCAGGCCCGACTCGGCCATCGCGTGGTGGAAACCCTCGTCGCGGTAACGGTCGAAGTCGGCCGGCAGCGCACCTGTCGACGGCGCCTGCGGGCCCTCGTCGATCCGCAGCAGGCCGGGGTCGAGCCGGCGCCGCAGCACGGCGACGAGCTCGGCGTCGGTGTGGTCGGCGGCGTCGAGGTTGGCCACGGTCACGGCGAGCGGGCCCGCGTGGTCGAGGTGGTCACGGACGAACTCGGCCAGCCCGTTGGCGATCCTGAGGCTGCGCCGGGCGGCGGGGATGAGGATGCGCTGCGCGCGGGGGAGGTCGTCGGCCAGTGAGAGCCTGCGTGCCGGCACGACGTCGCGAAGTTTCGGCCCGGCCGTCCGGATCTCGATGTCATGCGCGGCGACCAGCTCGGGATGCCGGGCCAGGGCAGCCGGGACGAGATGGCCGAGCAGCCCGGCGGCGAACGTGTAGGGGCCGCCGATGCGGCGGTCCGCGTCCAGCGTGATCGTTTCCACACGACCCCATTTCCGTGCTCAGGCGAGGGCCGGCGCCCGCTGTCAGGCGCCGGCCGGGGTGCGTCAGGTGCCGTGCCTCGGCGCTGCCGCGGCGGTCGGCTTCACGGTTCCTGGCCGGTGAACAACGATCTTCTTCATGGTGCCCCTTCGTCGTTGAATGGAACCGAGCATTCAGTTTGATGACCGGTACATGTCAGCACACGAAAAAGACATTAAGCAATGATTATTTGGTAATGCCTATTTCAGGACTATTTACGGCCAAGCCGGAAATTGTCCTCAGTCGCCGAGGATCGCGTCCACGAAAACCTCGGGATCGAACGGCGCCAGATCGTCGGGCCCCTCGCCCAGCCCCACGAGCTTGACCGGCACCCCCAGCTCCCGCTGCACCGAGATCACGATGCCGCCCTTGGCGGTGCCGTCGAGCTTGGTCAGCGCGATGCCGGTGATGTTGACCACCTCGGCGAACACCTGGGCCTGGCGCATGCCGTTCTGGCCGGTGGTGGCGTCGAGGACGAGCAGCACCTCGTCGACCGTGGCCTTCTTCTCGATGACCCGCTTCACCTTGCCCAGCTCGTCCATGAGGCCGGTCTTGGTGTGCAGGCGGCCGGCGGTGTCGACGATGACGACGTCGACCTTCTCCTCCGTGCCCTTGGCGACCGCGTCGAAGGCCACGGAGGCCGGGTCGCCGCCCTCGGGGCCGCGCACCGTGTCGGCGCCGACCCGCTCGCCCCATGTCTGGAGCTGGTCGGCGGCGGCCGCTCGGAAGGTGTCGGCCGCGCCGAGCACGACCCTCTTGCCGTCGCCGACGAGAGAGCGCGCGAGCTTGCCCGTGGTGGTGGTCTTGCCGGTGCCGTTGACGCCCACGACGAGCACCACCGCGGGCCGTTCGCCGTGTTTGCGCACGTGCAGCGTACGGTCGAGATCGGGGCCGACCTGCGCGAGCAGCTGCTCGCGCAGCAGGCCGCGCACCTCCTCGGGCGTGCGGCTGCCCAGCACCTTGACCTTGGTGCGCAGCTCCTCGACCATGACCTGGGTCGGCGCGACGCCCACGTCGGCCGTGATCAGGCTCTCCTCGATCTCGTCCCACGCGTCGTCGTCGAGCCGGTCGCGGGAGAGCAGCTCCAGCAACCCGCGGCCGAGAGCGCTCTGCGAGCGTGCCAGCCGCGAGCGCAGCCGCACCATCCGGCCCGCGGACGGCGGCGGCACCTCGACCTCGGGCTCCACCACGACCGGCTCGGCCGGCTTGGCCGGAGGCGGCAGCGTGGTGGTCGCGCCCTCGCCCTCCTCGCCGGCCCCCGCGGGCCGCTTCTCCTCGGGAAGCACGGGAGGCTCGGGCGGCTTGACCGGCGGAGGCGCTTTTCGGCCCGGCCGGAAGAGCAGGAAAAGACCGCCGACCGCCAGCAGGGCGACGACGGCCACGATCACAATGACGCCGAGGTAACCATCCACAACATGTCAGTTTTCCAGATCGACCCCCATGCTCATGCCCAAGGCACACCTATCAGGCCGACTCGCGCTCTCTCAGTCGCTGGCTGACCACCTGTGTGACGCCGTCGCCGCGCATCGACACGCCGTAGAGGGCGTCGGCGATCTCCATCGTGCGCTTGTTGTGGGTGATCACGATGAGCTGCGAGCTCTGCCGCAGCTCCTCGAACAACGTCAGCAGGCGCTGCGTGTTGGTGTCGTCGAGCGCGGCCTCGACCTCGTCCATCACGTAGAACGGCGACGGACGCGCCTTGAAGATGGAGATCAGGAACGCCACCGCCGTCAGCGAGCGCTCGCCACCCGACAGCAGCGACAGCCGCTTGACCTTCTTGCCCGGCGGCCTGGCCTCGACCTCGATGCCGGTGGTCAGCATGTCGGCCGGCTCGGTGAGCACCAGCCGGCCCTCGCCCCCGGGGAAGACCCTGGTGAAGATCTGCTCGAACTCCCTG
Source organism: Nonomuraea sp. B5E05 (assembly GCF_039880665.1). Taxonomy (NCBI): domain Bacteria; kingdom Bacillati; phylum Actinomycetota; class Actinomycetes; order Streptosporangiales; family Streptosporangiaceae; genus Nonomuraea; species Nonomuraea sp. B5E05. The sequence goes on along the minus strand of NZ_JBDPMJ010000009.1, from coordinate 305,932 downwards.
GCCACGTCGTCGTAGGCCGAGGCGAACATCTGCTCCACCCGGTCGTCGACCTCCTTGACCACCGTCAGCAGGTCGCGCCTGGTCTTCTTGAGGTCTTCGAGCTGCGAGGTGAGGAACGCGTGCCGCTCCTCCAGCGCCGCGAACTCCTCCAGCGCCAGCGGGTTGACCTTGCCGAGCTGGTTCATCTGCCGCTCGGCCGCCCTGGCGCGCTTCTCCTGCTCCTCGCGGACGTACGGCACGGGCGGGTCACCGGGCACCGGGGCGTCGGGGCCGTACTCGGAGATCAGGGACTCGACCTCGACCCCGAACTCCTCCAGTGCCCGCTGCTCCATCTGCTCCAGCCGCAGGCGCTGCTCGGTGCGGGCCACCTCGCTGCCGTGCACCCGGTTGACCAGCTTGTCCAGCTCCTGGCCGAGCTCGCGTACGCGCAGGCGCACCTGCTTGAGCTCGGCGTCGACGGCGACCCTGGTGAGGTCGGCCTCGTCGCGTTCCCCTGCGGCCAGCTGGATGGAGGTCGCCAGGGCCTCGAGCACCCGCTTGGCGCCCTTGCTGACGGCCTCGGCCATGGCGGCCTGCTGCCTGCGCCTGGCGCGCTGGGCGGCCGCCTGGGCGCGTTCCTGGCGCTCGCGCTGGGCGGCCCTCAGCAGGCCGTCGGCGCGGCCCTCGATGCCCTTGACGCGCTCTTCAGCGGTGCGCACCTGCAGGCGGGTGTCCATCTCGCGCTGCCTGGCGGCCTCGCAGGCGCTCGCCAGCTCGTCGCGGCCGTCGGTGGTGGGCTCGGACTCCAGCTCCTGGGCGTATTCGGCCTCGGCCAGCCGGATCTCCAGCTCGGCCAGCTCTTCCAGGCCCTCCGCGCGGGCCTCTTCCGCCTTGGTGACGCTCCTGGCCAGGCGCTCGGCCTCGGCACGGGCGGCGCCGGCGGCGGCCTCGAGCTGGGCCAGCTGCCTGGCGGCCGCGGCGTTGCGCTGGTCGGCCTCCCGCTGGCGGCTCCTGACCTGGTCGAGCGTGCCCTGCGCGGCGCTCACGCCGGCCTGGGCGGTCGTGACGGCGGTCTGGGCCTCGCTGACGCGGGCCTGCGCGGCCTCCAGGGCCGTCTGAGCGGACTGCTCCTGGCCGATCGCCTCGTCGAGGGCGCGGACGGTCTCCTCCGCCCTGCTCTCGGCCTCCTCCAGGTCTTTGACCGCCTCGTCGAGGGCGGCGCGGACCTGGAGCACGGAGGTGCCGCCGTCGGATCCGCCATCGGCCACGTACGCGCCCACCAGGTCGCCGTGCGTGGTGACGGCCCGCAGGCCGGGATGGCGCTCGACCAGCTCGCGGGCGGCCTCCAGGCCGTCGACGACCGCCACGCCGGCCAGGACGTGATCGAGGGCCGGACGGAGATGGCCGGGCACCGTGACGAGGTCGGCCACCCAGCGACTGCCGTCGGGAGCTTCCCCTCGCCGCGCAGCCCCCGCGCCCGCCGCTCCGGGGCCGGCTGCGGCCTCCTGGCCGGACGGGGCCGATGAGGGGTGGTCGGGGGCATGAGCGACGAGGAGCGTGGCCTGGCCCTTGCCCTGGGCGCGGAGCAGGTCGATGGCCTCGACGGCGGTGTCGAGGCCTTTCACGGTGATCGCCTCGGCGACGGGACCGAGCACGGCCGCCACGGCCGGCTCCGCCCCCGGCGTGACCTGCATGGCGGCCGCCAGCGGGCCGAGCACCCCGTCGAGGCCGGCGTCCAGCAGCGCCGCGCCGCCGTCGCCCTTGGCCAGCCCCAGCTCCAGCGCCTCCTTGCGCGCGGCCAGCGCGGCCACCGAACGCTGGGCCTCCTGGTCGGCGGCGCGGGCCGTGGCCACGGCCGACTTCGCGGCCTGCAGGGCGGCCCGCGGCGCGTCGAGGCAGGACTTGGCCTCCTCGGCCGCAGCCCGCGCCTCGTCGGCCACCGCCGCGGCCTCCTCGACCATGGCCTGCGCCGTGGCCAGCTCCTCGGCCAGCGCGGGGTCGGCGGCGGGCTCCTCCAGCCGCCGCGCCTCCAGGTCTTCCGTGGCCTGGCGCTCGCGCTCGGTCGCGTCGGCCACCGCCGCCTGGAGCCTGCCGATCTCCTCCTCGGCGGCCCTGGCCCTGCTGCGTACGGAATCGACCTGGCCGCGCAGCTTGGCCAGCCCTTCCCGGCGGTCGGCGGCGGCCCTGGCGGCCATCGCGAGCCGCTGCTCCTCCGCGTTCAGCTCGGCCTCGGCCTCGGTGCGCCGCTCGACGGCCGCCTCCAGGAGCTCGTGCGCGTGTTCGAGCTCGGCCCGCAAAATCAGCTCCTGCTCGCGGGCCTCGGCGGCCTCGCGCTCCAGCTCCTCGGGGTCGCGGCCCCTGCGCTCGATGGCGGCGGCGTCGAGCGCGTGCCGGTGGCGTTCGGCGGCGAGTTGTTCGAGGCCGGTGATGCGCTCGCGCAGCGACGAGAGCCGGAAGTAGGTCTCCTGGGCGGCGGCCAGCCGGGGCTGCGCCTCCGCCTCGGCGGCCTCCAGCGCGGTCTCGCGCTGCTGGCCTTCCGCGAGCTCGATCTCGACCTGGTTGCGCCTGGCTGTGATCGCGGCCTCGTCGGCGGCCTCGCGCTCCAGGGTGGCACGCAGCGTGCCCACGTCGTCTGCCAGCAGCCGGAGCCTGGCGTCGCGCAGGTCGGCCTGGATGACGGCGGCCTTGCGGGCGATCTCGGCCTGGCGGCCCAGCGGCTTGAGCTGGCGGCGCAGCTCCGTGGTGAGGTCCTGCACGCGGGTCAGGTTGGCCTGCATGGCGTCGAGCTTGCGCAGTGCCTTTTCCTTGCGCTTGCGGTGTTTGAGCACGCCGGCGGCCTCTTCGATGAACGCCCGCCGATCCTCGGGCCCGGCGTGCAGCACGGCGTCGAGCTGGCCCTGCCCGACGATGACGTGCATCTCGCGGCCGATGCCCGAGTCGGACAGGAGCTCCTGGATGTCGAGCAGGCGGCAGGTGTCGCCGTTGATCGCGTATTCGCTCTGCCCCGACCTGAACATCAGCCGGCTGATCGTGACCTCGGTGTAGTCGATCGGCAGCGCGCCGTCGCTGTTGTCGATGGTCAGCGTCACCTCGGCGCGCCCGAGCGGGGGCCTGGAGGAGGTGCCGGCGAAGATGACGTCCTCCATCTTGCCGCCGCGCAGCGACTTGGCGCTGTGCTCGCCCATGACCCAGGCCAGGGCGTCGACGACGTTGGACTTGCCCGAGCCGTTGGGGCCGACGACGCAGGTGATGCCGGGCTCGAACCGCAGGGCGGTCGCGGAGGCGAAGGACTTGAAGCCACGCAGGGTGAGGGTCTTCAAATACAAGCGCGGCCCCCTTTCCCTCGACGACTTCGGAAAAGACTACTGGTCTCCGATGCGCCTCGCGGGCGCATGCCGTCGGAACCGGCGTGACCAGGGCAAAGGAAGCTTTCCGAGCAGGGGAAAATAACAAGGGACGCCTCTTCGAGACGTCCCTGGGTCTTGCGCTCCGATCACTCTCAGGTGAGTGCCGGCTCGCGCTCTTGCATGCGACTTAGCGCCTCGTCGCGGGTTTGCGCCGCAAGAGCGTCATTCGTGGCCTGAAGTCGGATGAGTTCTGCCTCCAGATCCCGGATACGCTGCTGCAGGCGGCGCATTTCCGAGACCATTCGAGGGTCAGGACCGCCGACGTGGCCGAGTAGAGCCTTCGCCATGGTAAAGGGTCCTCCACGCTGAGTGACCAGACTGGTTCGCGCACTTCTATTCCGCGGGAGGGGTGCGCGTGGTACTTAACAAGAGTCGCACCGGCAGTGTGGGCGGTCAAGTCGATCGAACCGCTGAGCCCTACTGATGGGCACTCCCGACATACAACTATACCCCATTTGGGGGGTTTAAGGGAAGTCGCTACCTCTCCACAAAACCGCCCAAACTACCTCGTGGTTCGCTCCAACGTTCCACTACTCCATCGACCCTGCCCGGCGTGTCGCAACCTCTGAGCAGCTCCAGCAGCTTGACGCACGCGGACCGCGGCCCCTCGGCGACCACCTCCACCCGGCCGTCCTCGGTGTTGCGCGCCCATCCCGCCAGTCCGAGCTCGAGCGCTCTGGCCCGGGTCCACCAGCGGAACCCCACACCCTGGACCCTCCCCCGCACCCAGGCGGTCACCCGGACGCTCTCCGATTTTTCCGTATTTTTCGTGTTCTCCGACATTTGGTCTCCCCTGTGCTCTCACGCCACCAAGGCCTCCGACCCGAGCGCGTGCCGGGCCGCCGCGTCGCGGAACGCCCGGATCGCCGCCGTCTCGGCCGCCCGCGCCCAGGCCAGGCCGAGGATCGACGGAGGCAGGCCGATGACGGGAACGAAGCTCACGTCGGGACGCCTGTGGTGGGCGGCCGTGGGGGCGCAGAACAACATGCCGCCCCGGCCGAGCGCCACCTGGGTCAGGCCCTCCTGGCTCGTGGTCACCGTACCTGCCAGGGGAATCGCACGTCCGGAAGGGGTCACGGAGGGTGCCACGCGTTCCCGCCAGGCGCGCGGCGCCGGACCGTCCAGGCCGATCAGGGGCAGGCCCGCCAGTTCCTCCGCGCCGATGCTCGCCCGGCCGGCCAGGGGATGGCGGGCGGAGACGCCCAGCTCGTACGACACCCGGTTCAGGCCCTCGCCCACCGCCAGATCGGGCTCGTCCACCGGCAGCAGCGTGAACGCGATGTCCACTTGTCCGGCCCGCAGCCTGCTGAACGGGTCGGACAGCGGGATCTCCACCAGCTCGACCTCGCACCCGGGGTGGCGGCTCTCGAAGGCGCGTACGCTGCCCGTGACCACTTCCGTGGGCGTGGCCAGGAACCCCACCCTGAGCACGCCCGTCACCTCGCGGGCGGCCGCCTTCGCCCGGCCCACGGCCGTGGCCAGCCCTTCGTACGCGGGCCTCAGGTCGGCCAGGAAACGTTCGCCGAGCGGTGTCAGGCGCACCCGCCTGCTGGTCCGTTGGAAGAGCCGGCCGCCGATCCTGGTCTCCAGCGAGCGCATGAGCTGGCTCACCCGGCCCGGCGACAGGTAGAGGCGCTCGGCCGTACGCGCGAAGTGCAACTCCTCGCTGAGCACGACGAAGCACTCCAGCTCCCTGAACTCCATCTCCACCTCCACCGATCGCTTAGCCTGCCTAAACCAAGCTTTCGGCCTTCGCCATTGTTCCCGCCCGCGGACGCCAGAAGGCTGAACGACATGACATTGACCGATGTACGCGCCTCCACCCAGGCGCGATGGCTCGCCGTGACCTCGGTCGCGGTCGGCACCTTCACCATCGTGACCAGCGAGATGCTGCCCGTCGGGCTGCTGACCGCGATCGCCGCCGACCTCCGCGTCTCCGACGGCACGGCCGGGCTGATGATGACGGCCCCTGGGCTGGTCGCGGCGGTCGCCGCGCCCCTGCTGGCGGTGGCCACCCGCCGGGTCGACCGGCGGGTCACGCTGCTGGGACTGATGGCGTTGCTGGCGGTGGCCAACCTGGCGGGCGCGCTCGCCCAGAGCCACGTGGTCATGATGGCCGCCCGGGTGCTGACCGGGGTGAGCATCGGCGGTTTCTGGGCGTTCGCGGCCGGGCTGGCGCCCCGGCTGGTGCCCGGCCGGTCGGTCGGACGGGCCACGTCGATCATCTTGTCCGGGGTGTCGGTGGCGTCGGTGCTGGGGGTGCCGGCGGCCACGTTCGTGTCGTCGTTCGCGGGGTGGCGGAGCGCGTTCATCGCCATGGGGGTGGTGGCGCTGGTCCTGCTCGCCGTACTGGCCGCCACCCTGCCGCCGCTGCCCGGCGACCCGCCGCCCGCGCCCACCCGGCCGCGAAACGACCGCGAAAGCGCCCAGAACGGCTCCACACCGGCGCGGGACGCCGCCGGGGGCACCGAGGCCACCCACCGGGCCGGCAGGCGGCCGGCGTGGCTCTCACGGCCGCTCAGGCTCGTGCTCGTGCTGACCGTCCTCCTGGTGTCCGGCCACTTCGCGGCCTACACCTACGTCCGGCCGTTCCTGGAGCAGGTCTCGCACGCCGGCCCCGCCCTCATCAGCACCGCGCTCCTCGTGTACGGCGCCGCCGGCGTGGCGGGCAACTTCGCCTCGGGCGCGCTGGCCGCCAGGAACCCCAGGCCGGTGCTGATCGCGCTGGCCGCGCTCATGGCCCTGGCCACGGCGGCGCTGCCGGTGATCGAGCTGCCCCTGGCCGTGCTCGTGGTGTGGGGACTCGGCTACGGCGGCGTGGGCGTCGCCCTCCAGCTGTGGATCATGCGGGAGGGCGGCGGCGAGCTCGGCACGGCACTGTTCGTCAGCGCCTTCAACGTCTCCATCGCGCTCGGCGCGTTCGCCGGCGGCCGGGTGGTCGACGGCGTCTCGATCAGCGCGGTGATGGGGCTGGCGGCGGGCCTGGCCGCTCTGGGCGCGGTCGTCGCTGGCATCTGGGGCAGGAGTAGGACGACCGGTTCATGAACGCCTCGCGCCGGATCGGGGCGCCGCAGCGGGAGCACGGCAGGTCGCGCCGGCCGTAGACCTCCAGGGAACGCTCGAAGTAGCCGCTGTCGCCGTTGACGTCGACGTAGAGGCTGTCGAACGACGTGCCGCCCTGCTGGAGGGCGGCGGCCATCACCGTGCGGACGGCGGCGAGCAGCTCGGCGATCTTGGGCCTGGTGAGCGTCTGCGTGGGACGGGCCCAGTGGAGCCGGGCGATCCACAAGGCCTCGTCGGCGTAGATGTTGCCGACGCCGCTGATCAGCGACTGGTCGAGCAGGGCCCGCTTGATCTCGGTGCGCCTGGCCCTGAGCCTGCGGGTGAACTCCTCCTCGTCGAACGCCGGCTCGAACGGGTCGGGCGCGATGTGGGCGATCGGCTCGGGCACCCCGCCGGCCAGGGCGGTGAGCATGACGTGACCGAACGTACGCTGGTCGACGAAGCGCAGGTCGGGGCCGCCGTCCTCGAAACGGAGGCGTACCCTGAGGTGTTTCTCCGGCGGCGCGTCACCGTCGACCACCAGCAACTGGCCGCTCATCCCCAGGTGGGCCAAGAGCGCCTCCTCGGCGCCCGACAGCGGCAACCACAGATATTTGCCGCGGCGCTCGGCCGACAGCACCGTGCGGCCCTTCAGCCGCGCGGTGAACTCGTCGGGGCCGGGCATGTGACGCCTGATCGCGCGGGGGTGCAGCACCTCCGCCGAGGCGATCTCACGGCCGATGACCCATTGCGCGAGGCCGCGCCTGACGACCTCGACCTCGGGCAGCTCGGGCATCACGCACCTCGCCCTCTGGACGCCGAACTCTCACCTTGTGGAAACCCCGCACGCGGACACTCAGCTCGCGGGCTGGCTCTCCCGCTGCTCCCTGCGGGCCCTGATGCGGGTCCACGCCGCCTCGGCCGCCTGCTGCTCGGCCTCCTTCTTGCTGCGCCCGGTGCCCGAGCCGTAGGACTCGCCGCCGACCCGCACCATCGCCGTGAACGACTTGGCGTGGTCGGGGCCGCTCTCCTCGACATGGTATTCGGGCACGCCGAGCGCCTCGGAGGCGGTCAGCTCCTGCAGGGAGGTCTTCCAGTCGAGCCCCGCGCCCAGCGACGCCGAACGCACGATCAGCGGGTCGAACAGCAGGTGCACCACCCGGAACGCCTCGTCGAGACCCTTGTCGACATAGACCGCGCCGATCAGCGCCTCGAGCGTGTCGGCCAGGATGGACGACTTGTCGCGCCCGCCGGTGCCCTCCTCGCCCCTGCCGAGCCGCAGGAACCGGCCCAGCCCGAGCCCGCGGGCCACATCGGCCAGCGCCCGCATGTTGACCACCGCGGCGCGCAGCTTCGCCAGCTGGCCCTCGGGCAGGTCGGGATGGTTGCGGTAGAGAGTGTCGGTGACCACCAGACCCAGCACCGAGTCGCCCAGGAACTCCAGGCGCTCGTTGGTGGGCAGGCCACCGTTCTCGTACGCGTAGGAGCGGTGCGTCAGCCCCCGCTCGAGAATCGCGGGGTCCAGGGCGACCGCCAGGACCCGCTCCAGCTCGTCTCTGGCGACCTCCACGGCCACCGGCTTAGGACCTGCGCCCACGTGCTTCCTCCTCGGACATCTTCACATGGCGCGCCGGCTGCGGAAGATGCCCGAAAACGTGGTGGGCGTCGGGGTAACGCGTAGCCCCGGCGTCCACCACGGCCGCGGGCGAACCGCCGCCGCACGCATCTGAAACGGTAACGCCGACCGAGGCACAATGGCACCCGGTCGGCATCACGTCAATCAGGCGGACGGCTCGATGACCTGACGGCGGTTGTAGGTGCCGCAGGTGGGGCACGCGATGTGCGGCTGCTTCGGCGAACGGCACTGCGGGCAGCTCACCAGGGCGACAGCAGTCGTCTTCCACTGGGAGCGACGGGCGCGGGTGTTGCTCCGCGACATCTTTCGCTTCGGGACGGCCACGTCACTTCTCCTGATCGTTATCGTTCTCGGAAATCAGACCTTGCAACGACGCCCAGCGGGCGTCGATCTTCTCGTGCCGGTGATCCGCGCCGGCCTCGGCCAGCTTGATCCCGCACTCCGCGCAGAGCCCTTCGCAGTCATCCCTGCACACCGGGCTCAACGGAAGTGCGAGCACCACCGCGTCGCGGAAGGTCGGCTCGAGGTCGAGCAGCTCCCCGTCGAGCAGCGAATCCTCCTCCGAGGCGTCCTCGTCGGAGTAGAAGAACAGCTCCTGCAAGTTGACCTCGACATCCGAGGTGACAGGGTCGAGGCACCGCGCGCACTCCCCGGCCAGCGGGGCCTGCGCCGTGCCTGAGACGAGCACGCCTTCCATCACTGCTTCGAGCCGGAGATCCAGCTCGACTTCGGCGTCTTTGGGGACACCGATCATGTCGACGCCGAGATCTGCCGGTGCCGGGAGCGACAGGGTCGTCTGCCTCATCGTGCCCGGCCGCTTTCCCAGGTCATGAGTGGAGATCACCCAAGGGGAGCGGGGGTCGAGGTGCTGAGTCATCCTGCTCTCGCTAGGCATGGCGAAAACCGTCGCCGTCGTACAAGGCCGAATAGAAAGAATAGCAGCCCTGCGGGGGACATGCCCCCCGCATACCCCCCGACAGCATCGCGCTGCGCCCGTTTTCTCGGCGCCGAAGCTCCGCTTCGGCGCTAGCTTCTGAGGCGCTCGATGAGCAGCTTGTGCACCAGATCCGGTACGAGGCCCGACACGTCCCCGCCGTATCGGGCGATCTCCTTCACCCTGCTGGAGGAGAGGAACGAGTATTCGGGGTTGGTCGGCATGAACAGCGTCTCGACCCCCGACAGGCGGTAGTTGAGCTGCGCCATCTGCAGCTCGTAGTCGAAGTCGCTGACCACCCTGATGCCCTTGACGATGGCGGGGATGTCGTGCTGCCTGCAGAAATCGACCAGCAGGCCGTGGAACTTCTCGACTTTGACGTTCGGATATTCCTTGGTCACGGTCTGCAGGATGTCGATCCGTTCGTCAACCGTGAACAGGCTGCTCTTCTCGACGTTGATGAGAACGGCCACGGTCACCTCGTCGTACAGCCGCGCGGACCGGCCGATGATGTCGAGGTGGCCATTGGTGATGGGGTCGAACGACCCCGGGCAGACTACACGGCGCAAGACGCCTCCCAGGTTTACGGGCAGGTCTACGGGTTCCCGGCGGCGCGACCGTACCAAACGGACGCTTCACCATATCGACGGACCCTCTCCTCAACGTAGCCTTCCGGCCACATAAGGGCCTTTCCCCTGCTTTCCCGCTCGAACGCCACCAACGCCTCTTCAGCCAGCCAGCCGTTGTCGCGCAGCAACTCCAGAACCCGCTCCACCTCGCCGTCCGTGGTGGCGTAGGGCGGGTCGGCGAACACGATGTCGTACGGCTCATCTGGCGCCCTCCCGAGCACCCGCGTCACCTTGTCGGCCACCACGCGGGCGCCGTCGAGGCCGAGCGACTCGACGTTGGCCCTGATCGTCCTGACGGCCCTGGCATCGGACTCGACGAGCAGGGCCGCGGCCGCACCCCTGGACAACGCCTCCAGCCCGACCGCGCCCGAACCGGCGTACAGGTCGATCACCCGGGCGTCGCGGATCCCGTGAAGGGAGTCGAGCGTCAAGAGGACCCCTTCTCGCGCCCTGTCACTGGTCGGTCTCGTCCCGCGCCCCGGCGGCACGGCCAGGCGCCTGCCACCCGCGATGCCTGCGATGATCCGCGTCATGTGACCCATTGTTCCGTATGTTCGCGCAGGTCAAGGATGCACAAGTGTCTGCCTCGAGTACGCAAGGGTGATTCACATCGGGGGGATCGGCCCGCATGATGAGTTCTGCGGCCTTCAAGGTGACCCACGTGAAGGCCGACCGGCGTGGTCGTGAGCCCTTCCGCACGCCGGTTCCCTCGGCACCTGACCCGAGGGTGGGCCCAGCCGGGGACGGCATTCGGGGGGAGGCCGTCCCCGCGGCTGGGCCTTTTGCATGATCATCTTCATCGGCGACCGCCCGGCCGCGCGTCAGGTCTTCTCCAGGTATTCCGCACGCTCGTCGGCCAGCAGCCGTGCGATCTCCGCGCGCAGACCCTCGTGGGACGTGAGCTCGGGATCGCGGGCCAGCAGCGCGCCGGCCTCCTCCCTGGCCGTGGCGATGACGTCCTCGTCACGCAGCAGTTGCAGCAGCTTCAGCGAGGAACGCTTGCCCGACTGCGCCGCGCCCAGGACGTCGCCCTCCCGCCGCTGCTCCAGGTCGACCCGTGACAGCTCGAACCCGTCGAGCGTCGCGGCCACCGCGTCGAGGCGGGCGCGGGCCGGGGTGCCCTCGGAGAAGTCGGAGACCAGCAGGCACAGGCCGGGCAGGCCGCCCCGGCCGACGCGGCCGCGCAGCTGGTGGAGCTGGGAGACGCCGAAGCGGTCGGCGTCCATGATGATCATGACGGAGGAGTTGGGCACGTCGACCCCGACCTCGATGACCGTGGTGGCCACCAGGACGTCGAGCTCGCCTCGCGTGAAGGCGCGCATGAGCGCGTCCTTCTCCTCCGGAGGCAGCTTGCCGTGCAGCGTGCCGACCCGCAGGTCGTGGAAGGGCCCCTCGGACAGGAGATTGGCCACGTCGAGCACCGCGAGCGGCGGGCGCCGCTCCTCGTCGGCGGGGGTCGCGAGATCGCCCTCGTCGCCCTCCAGGTCGCCGATGCGGGGGCACACGATGTAGGCCTGCCGCCCCAGCCCCACCTCCTCCCTGACCCGCTCCCAGGTGCGTTCGAGGTAGTGGGGCTTCTCGGCGGCCGGGACGACGTGGGTGGTGATGGGGGCACGACCCGACGGGAGCTGGGACAACGTCGAGACCTCCAGGTCGCCGAAGACCGTCATCGCGACCGTGCGCGGGATCGGCGTGGCCGTCATCACCAGAACGTGCGGGCGTGTCCCGCCCGCCTTCTCGCGCAGCGCGTCGCGCTGCTCCACCCCGAACCGGTGCTGCTCGTCGACCACGACCAGCCCGAGATCGGCGAACTGGACGTGCTCCTGCAGCAGCGCGTGCGTGCCGACGACGATGCCCGCCGTGCCGGAGGCTGCGTCGAGCAGGGCGGACCGGCGGCCGGCGGCGCCCATCGAGCCGGTCAGCAGGGTGACGGCCGTCCCCCCGAACATGCCCCCCTGCGCCAGGTCGCCCAGCATGGTGGTGATCGAGCGGTGGTGCTGCTGGGCGAGCACCTCGGTCGGCGCCAGCAGCGCCGCCTGGCCGCCCGCGTCGACCACCTGGAGCATCGCGCGCAGCGCCACCACCGTCTTGCCCGCGCCGACCTCGCCCTGCAGGAGCCGGTGCATCGGATGCTCCAGCGCGAGGTCGGCGGCGATCTCCTCGCCGACCTTCGCCTGGCCCTCCGTCAGCGAGAACGGCAGTCGCGCGTCGAAGTCGTCCAGCATGCCGCCGGACCGCCTGGGCCTCGGCCTGGCGGGCCAGGCGGTGGCCGCCTGCCGCCTCTGGAGCAGCACCGCCTGCAGCACGAACGCCTCGTCGAACTTCAGCCTCTTGCGCGCCCTGCCGACCTCGGCGAAGTCTTTCGGCCGGTGGATGGCCACGAGCGCCTCGCCCAGGTCCTGCAGGCCGTGGCGGGCCCGCAGCTCGGCGGGCAGCGGATCATCGAGTGGGCCCAGCGTGTCGAGCACGACGCCGACCGCGCGCCTGATCGCCCACGGCGTCAGGTCCTTGCCCGCCGGGTAGATCGGCACCGGCGCCGCCGCGAACTCCTCCGCGCTCGCCTCCCCCTCCTCGAACAACTCGAACTCCGGATGAGCGAGCTGCCAGCGCGGCTTGGCCCGCGCGCCGAACAACCCCACCTTGCCGGCGAACATCCCGCGGCGCCCCGGCTTGAGCCGCGACTCGGCCGCGTGGGAGCCCTTGCCGAAGAACGACAGGTAGAGCCGGTTGCCGTTGCCGTCGACGATCTCGACCTCCAGCCAGGTGCCGCCCCGGTTGCGCATGGGCTTGCGCATGAGCCTGGTCACCTCGCCGACCACCGTGACGTGCTCGTCGACCGCCAGCGCGTCGAGTGAGGTCAGCTCGCCGCGCTCGGCATAGCGGCGCGGATAGTGGCGCAGCAGGTCGCCGACCGTCTCCAGGCCGAGCACGCTGTGCAGCAGCTTGGCGGTCTTCGGGTCGAGGGCCTTCGTCAGAGGCTCTTCGAAACGGCTCACGGCATTTAGTTCTACCGCCTGAGGCCGACAGGAATCCCCTTCCCCGCCGCCCGCGTGCCGATCCTGGCCGCCTTCATGGGAATCCGGCAGCGCGCCTGAGATGCTCCTCGACGCGGCCGGCGAGCCCGGCGGGCGCCTGCGCGCCCGTGACCAGGGTCACCGGCTCGCCGCCGCCCGCCACCATCCGGTCCACGACCGTGGTGGCCACGTGGTCGACCGTGTCGCCGATCACGGCGACGTCCCCGCCGATCAGGCCGAGCACGTCACCGCGCTGGTGAACGCCTCCCTGTCGGCCACCGTCACGTGTCCGCGCCGCGTGTGGCCCGCCGCGTCGGTCATCGCGACCACATCGTCGTCGAAACGGCGCAGCGGATCGTGCTGCCCGCCCGCAGCCCCGCCTCGACCGCCGGGCCCGCCTCGGCCGAGCGCGTCGGCGGCCAGGCGGGCCCAGCGGCGCACCGCGGGCGGGTCGAGGATCTTCATGCCGGCCCTCCGACCTCCCCGATGCGCTACGGTTGTGCGAGGAGAATATCGCCGCATCGGACCTGGTCCAGTGCTCTGGTTCGCGCCCATCGGGGTGGATCGGATATTCTCGTCTGGCTGGCCGGTTGTCCCGGCATGCCCTCCGCCCGGAATTCATCCGCGGACAGGGCTACATCGACTGTTTTAAGGAGCGATACCGTGGCTTCCGTCTGCGATGTCTGCCGCAAGGGGCCGACGTTCGGCAACAACGTGTCCCACTCCCACCGCCGCACCCGCCGTCGTTGGAACCCCAACATCCAGACGGTCCGCGCGGTCGTCGGCGGCACGCCGAAGAAGCTGAACGTGTGCACCTCGTGCATCAAGGCGGGCAAGGTCACCCGCTAGTCCGCACTTTTCACGAAGCCCGTCCGTTCCTGAGGGAGCCGGCGGGCTTTCGTCATCCCCATCCCCCGTGGCGAGGCTCTCACCTCACCTCCGAAGCACCTCGCCTGGGCCGGAGGAACGCCTGGGCGGGGGTTGTGAGGCGCGAGGCGCGGCGGGGTCCCGGCCCGCTGCGGGACACGACAGCCCAGGAGAGCCGGTGCGGGGCGCCGGCGGTGCCTCGGCCGCCTGACTCTGGCCCGGCGGCCGGAGGGCGGCCCAGCACCCCGGTGGACGGTTCTCCCTCGCCGTCGTTCACGGAGGAGACGGTCAGCGCCAGCGCCATGCGTGGTCGACGGGGCCGATGCCGCCGCCGAGGGGGAAACCCCTGGCGATCGCTCCCGTCACGTACTCCTTCGCCTTGCCCACCGCCGACGGCACGTCGTCGCCCAGCGCCAGGCGGGAGGCGATGGCCGAGGCGAGCGTGCAGCCCGTGCCGTGGGTGTGGCGGTTGTCGAGGCGTTCGGCGGCGAAGCGAAACTCCTCCGTGCCGTCGGTGAGCAGGTCGACCGGGGCCCCGGGCAGGTGGCCGCCCTTGATCAGCGCCCACGCGGGCCCCAGTTCCAGGACGGCGTCGGCGGCCCTGCGCAGGCCGTCCTCGTCCTCGACCTTGACCGAGGTGAGCTGCTCCACCTCCCACAGGTTCGGCGTCACCACGGTGGCCACGGGCAGCAGGCGCGTCCGCATCGTCTCGACCGCTTCGGGAGCGAGCAGCGAGTTGCCGTGCTTCGACACCCCGACGGGGTCCACGACCAGCGGCGCGTCGTACGGGCCGAGTGCGTCGGCCACCGTCTCGACCAGCACCGGCGAGGCGAGCATGCCGGTCTTCACCGCCTGCGCGCCGATGTCGCCGAGCACCGAGTCGAGTTGCGCGCGTACGGCCTCGGGAGGCAGCTCCCAGTAGCCCTGGACGCCCAGCGAGTTCTGGGCGGTCACGGCGGCGATGACGCTCATGCCGTGAACGCCCATCGCCATCATGGTCTTCAGGTCGGCCTGGATGCCCGCGCCGCCCCCCGAGTCGGAGCCGGCGATGGTCAGCACGCATGGCGGGGTGGAGACCGCAGTGGAAGGGGTGCTTTGCGGGGATCGCTCCGTCATGTCCCCTATCCAACCACTCAGCTGACGACGCACTCCCCGCTGACCATCCCGCAGTTGGCCGCGGGCGCGCCCCTGCCCGTCGCGGTGAACGACACCTCGACCGTGGCCCCGGTGGCCAGCTGCGCCGACAGGTCGAGGATCAGCAGGTCACCGTCCTGCGTCCAGTCGGCGCCCCGGACGTCCACGACCCTGCCCTCGACCGGGACGGAGACCGTGGGGTTCCGCAGCGTCCCCGCCGAGGTGTTGGACAGGCGCAGGTTGACCGCGTACGTGGTCATCCGCTGCCTGATGGTCTGCTGGACGTTCACCGAGCCGTTGCCGCCGGACGGCGATCCGAAGGATCCCTCGCTGTCCGTGGGCTCGGGGACGCTGGTGGTGGTCGGCGCGGCGCCGATGTCGGCATCCACGGAGGAGGGCTCGTCCAGCGGCGTGTCCTGGGGCACGCTCTCGTCGTCCGGCTCCTGCACCGGTTCCTGCGAGGGCTCCTTGGCCGGCTCCTTCGACTTCTTCACCCTGGTCTTGGTGGGCGTCGGCTTGGCCTGCTCGGTGTGGCGCGGGCGGGCTTGGTACGTGACGGTGGGCCTCGGGGTCTCGGCCGGCCCGGTGTCCTCCACCGGCTCGTCCGAGGGCTCCTCTTCCGGCTCGGTCTCCTCGACGGGAGGCTGGGAGGCCTCCGGTCCCGGCCGGTTGGTGGCACCCTGCACGGCCGCGCACGTGGTGCCCGCGCACTTGTCCGTGCCGCCGGAGGTGCTCATGAACTTGACGCCCGCCACGGTGCCGCCGAGCACGACGGCCACGGCGGCGACGGACAGCAACGCGACCCGGCCCTTGCCGCCGCCCGACGAGGCGCCGGAGAGCAACTCGTCGTCGCGGCGGCCCTTGCGGCGGCCGCGACGGTCGCGGGGCCCCTCAGGCCCGGCGGGGCCGGAGTCGGCCGACCAGCCGGAGCCCAGGAACCCGGTCTCCGTGTCGGCCCAGGCCGGCGCCTGCGCGGCGGTCGGCGCTCCGGCCACCTTGACGTCGCCGGGCTCGGGCGGGCCGCTGCTGGGGATCGGGCCGGAGGGTGCGTCGAATCTGGCGGTACGGTCATCGGGCTCGTCGAAGAACCCGGAACGATCCGCGGCACCGTCGAAGAACGCGGTCCGGTCGTCCTGGCCCCCGAACGGCCCGGACCTGTCGTCCGGCGCGAACGGATCAGAGGGATCCCCGGATGCGCCGGACGGACCAGGCAGGTTCGCAGGGCCGCCGAACGGCTGGTGGGCCGGGTCGCCGAACTGCCCGTCGTCCGCGGGACGGCTGAAGGCGCTCGCGTGGCCCGATCCCGGTGCCCCGGGAGCCGGCATGCCGGCGGGGCCGCCGAACACGGCCGTCTGGTCGGCGGGATCGCCCGCAGGGCCTGCGCCAGGTCCGTTGAAGGGCCGGTCGGCGGGCGGGCCCCACTCGGGCGGGCGGGCGAACGCGCCCGTCGTCTCCATCGGCCCGGCCTCCTCGATCCCCTGCCCCTGAGGCGGCTGGAACGGGCTCCTGGAGTCGTTGGCCGGTGGGAATCCGCTGGCGGCGTCGGCGGGCAGCGCGAAGGCTCCGGTGGTCTCGAACGGCTCGGACTGCGGCGCGCGCGGCGGGGGTGCGTCCGTACGCCGTGGCATGGGAGCCCACTGGCCCGTCACCTCGGGTTGGTCCGGCATGGAAGGCCAGCCTGGCTGGTCGACCTCCTCGTCAGGACCCCAGAATGCGCTGCCGTTCCCCCGTTCGTCCCCATCTTCGGATCCACCTGTGCCGTGGCGGCCCATGGCTGCCCTTTCTCCCGGTTACAGTGGCCGCCAATCTTCATAACACCTTCACTACGCCGCTGTCACAACAATCCCGTTAGTCACGCCCCAAATCGGGAAATTCTCACGCAAATCGGGATAAGTAATCACGCAAAGTGATCCCAGCCGCGGCGCCCGACCTGCCGGCCATACACCACGACGCCGGCCCCTTCGACCACGCGGCCCACGACCTGCCACGATTCCGGCAGGCGTACCTCTGGGGGGAAGACCGCCGCGAGCGCGTGATCCTCACCCCCCGTGAGCACCCACTCCAGCGGATCGGCCCCCACCTCCTTCGCCGCCACCGCGACAGGCTCCGCCACGGCGAACGCCTGAGGATCGAGCTCGATCCCCACCCCGCTGGCCTCGGCGACATGGCCGAGGTCCTGCAGCAGCCCGTCACTGACGTCGAGCATCGCGCCGGCGCCCAGCTCGGCCGCCCGCGGCCCCATCGCGTACGGAGGGGACGGCCTGCGGTGCGCGGCCACGACCTCCTCCAAGGCCGCAGAGCCGGCCGGCAGGCCCTCCTCGAGCAGCGCCCATCCGGCGGCCGCGTACCCGAGCCGGCCCGTCACCGCCACCACGTGCCCTGGCCTGGCCCCCGAGCGGAGCACGGGAGCGCGTCCCTGCAGGTCGCCCAGCGCGGTCACCCCGATGACGACCTGGTCACACCGGGTGACGTCACCGCCGGCGACACTGGCGCCGACCACGGCGCACTCGTCGCGGAACCCGTCGGTCAGCTCGTCGAGCCAGGCCAGGGGCAGGTCGGCGGGGATGCCGAGCCCCACCACGATCGAGGTGGGGACAGCGCCCATGGCCGCCACGTCGGCGAGGTTCTGGGCCGCGGCCTTGCGGCCCACGTCATAGCCGCCGGACCAGTCGCGGCGGAAGTGCCGGCCCTCCAGCAGCAGGTCGGTCGAGACCGCGACACGCCTGTCGGGCGCGGCCACCACGGCGGCGTCGTCACCCGGCCCGACCATCACCGCCGCACCCTGGGGAAGGCGTGCGGTAATACGATTTACCACACCGAATTCGCCGAGATCTCCGACTGTGATGACGCACCTCCTGACGCACACAGGGTACGGTTACCCATCGGCGTGATCCAATCGCCCGGGAGGACGTAATGGTGCAGGCCTACATCCTTATTCAGACAGAGGTAGGCAAGGCCGCTGCCGTGGCCCACGAGATTTCCGGCATCCCCGGGGTCACTCAGGCGGAAGACGTGACAGGGCCCTACGACGTGATCGTGCGCGCGGAGGCCAACAACGTCGACGAGCTGGGCAAGCTCGTCGTCGCGCAGATTCAGGCGGTGGAAGGGATCACGCGTACCCTGACGTGTCCGATCGTCCACATCTGAAGGCAGTCGTCGCATGCGTGCCGCCGCCGTCCTGCTCGTTCTGCTGACACTCGCCGGGTGCGGCACGGTACAGGTCGATCCGCCCACACCGCAGGGGGAAGCGGTGGCCGCGTGCGACAAGCTGGCCGGGTTGCTGCCCGAGACCCTCGACGGTGACGAGCGCGGCACGTCCACGCCGGAGTCACCGTACGTCGCCGTCTGGGGCGAAGGAACCGTCGCGCTGCGCTGCGGGGTGGGCCGCCCGGTCAGGATGGCGCCCACCGACCAGCTCCAGGAGATCGGCGGCGTGGGCTGGTTCGCCGATCCGGAGAGGCCCACGTTGTTCACCGCGGTGACCGACACCGCGTACGTCGAGGTCACCGTCGGAGGCGAGCACGTGCCGGCCGAGGTGCTCGCGGACCTGTCGAAACCGATAGCCCAGATGTCGGCCCGCTGACCAGGTGGTCGTTCAGCGAAGTCCCGCCGGCCGGGCCAGCGCGAGCTGGATGAGCCGGTCGACCAGCGCCGGGTAGGGCAGGCCCGAGGCGGCCCAGAGCTGCGGCGCCACCGACAACGACGTGAACCCCGGCATGGTGTTGATCTCGTTGAAGACGAGCCCGCCCTCGGGCGTGTAGAAGAAGTCGGCCCGCGCGAGCCCCTCGCAGTCGAGCGCCTCGAACGCGCGCACGGCCATCGCCCGAAGCTCCTCGGCCGTCTCGGCCGGGATGTCGGCGGGCACGGTCAGCGACATCTGGTCCGGATAGTATTTCGCCTCGAAGTCGAAGAACTCCTGCCCGCCCTCGACCCTGACCTCGCCGGGGATCGACGCGGCGGCCGGCTCGTCGCCGGGCGACTCCAGCACCGCGCACTCGATCTCGCGGCCGGCGATGGCGGCCTCGATGAGCACCTTGGGGTCGTGCTGCCTGGCGGCCTCCACCGCCGCCTCCAGCTGGGACCGGTCGGACGCCTTGGAGATGCCCTGCGAGGAACCGGCCCTGGCGGGCTTGACGAACACCGGGAAACCGAGCTCCTCGGCCTCCTTGACCACGCGCTCCCGGTCGAGCCGCCAGTCGCGGTCGCGGACGACGACGTAACGGCCGATGGGCAGCCCCGCGGCGGCCATCACGGTCTTCATGTGAGCCTTGTCCATGCCGACGGCGCTGGCCAGCACCCCCGAGCCGACGTAACGCACGCCGGCCATCTCCAGCAGACCCTGGATCGTGCCGTCCTCCGCGAACGGCCCGTGCATCACCGGGAACACCACGTCGACCGAGCCGAGCTCCACGGGGATACTGCCCGGATCGTAGGCGACCAGCGCGTTGCCACCCGACGGCAGCGCCAGCGCCGCGCCCGCGCCGTCGACGACCGGCAGCTCGCCCGACTCGATGGCGAACCGCTGGTCGGACGTGGCCAGCACCCACCTGCCGTCCTGGGCGATCCCGATGGGGATCACCTCATATTTGCTCCTGTCGATCGCATCCAGAACGCTGCCCGCGCCCATCAGGGACACGGCGTGCTCAGAATTGCGACCTCCGAAAACGACGGCGACGCGTGGCTTGCTCATGGTGTCCGAATCTACCGGGGTGTCCCTGTCACAGCGAGCCGAGCACGCCGCAATCAGGCCTTTCTCTTATACGCCGTAACGCTCGGGTTTGGGCGAGCGCGACATCAGCAACATGCCCGCCTCCGCCGGCGACATGCCGTCGTGCACCACTCCGACGACGACCTCGGTGATCGGCATCTCCACGTCGTGCTTCCTGGCCAGCTCCAGCACGGACTCGCAGGACTTCACGCCCTCCGCCGTCTGCCTGGTGGCGGCGACGACCTCGTCGAGCGTCATGCCCCTGCCGAGATTCTCGCCGAACGTGCGGTTACGCGACAGCGGCGACGTGCACGTGGCCACGAGATCACCCATCCCGGCCAGCCCGGCGAACGTGTGCGCGTCGGCGCCGAGCGCCGCACCCAGCCGGGAGATCTCCGCCAGCCCTCTGGTGATGAGCATGGCGCTGACGTTGTCGCCCATGCCCATGCCCGCCGAGACGCCGACGGCCAGCGCGATCACGTTCTTCACCGCGCCGCCCAACTCCACGCCGACGACGTCGGGATTGGTGTACGGGCGGAACCAGGGCGGCAGGTGGCATGCCTCCTGGAGACGGGCGGCGACGGACTCGTCGGCACATGCGACGACGGTGGCGGCGGGCTGGCGCATGGCGATCTCCTTGGCCAGGTTGGGCCCGGAGACGACCGCGACGCGCTCTTCCGGCACCTCGGCGACCTCGCGGATCACCTCGCTCATCCGCTTGGTCGTGCCCAGCTCGATCCCCTTCATCAGGCTGACCAGCACCGCACCGGGCGGGAGGTGCTCGCGCCAGCGGGCCAGGTTGGGCCGCAACCGCTGCGACGGCACGGCCAGCACCACGAAGTCGGCCCCGTCGAGCGCCCGCGCGGCGTCGGTCGTGGCGCGCAGCGTGGCCGGCAACGCGATGCCCGGCAGGTAGTCGGGGTTGCCGTGATCACGGTCGATCGCCTCGACCAGCTCTTTCCTGCGCCCCCACAGCGTGACCTCGTTGCCGGCCTCCGCCAGAATCATGGCGAACGTCGTGCCCCACGAGCCCGTGCCGAAAACGGCCACCTTTGTCATGCCATCACCGTCCGGCGGGATCGTAGGGGGTTTCCGGCGCCTTCTCGCCACGCAGTTCCGCGAGCTGCGTGGTGATCGCCGCCATGATGTCGGCCGTCGCCTCGCGCAGCACGGCCGCGTGCGGTGGCCGGCCCGCGTATTTCGACAGATCGACCGGTGGCCCCACGCTCACGCGGAACGTCTTGCGCGGGAACAGCCTGGGCTTCTTCTCCCCATAGGGGAGCAGCTCATGCGCGCCCCAATGGGCGACCGGGATGACCGGCGCGCCGCTCTGCAACGCCAGCCGGGCGGCGCCCGTCTTGCCCACCATGGGCCACAGGCCGGGGTCGCGGGTGCAGGTGCCCTCCGGGTAGAACATGATCGCGCACCCGTCGGCGAGCCGCTCGGCCGAGACCTGCAACGATCTGGCCGCCTCGTTGCTGCCGCGGTCGACCGGGATGGCCAGCAGCGCCGCCACGGCCCGGCCCAGGAACGGCACCCTGAACAGCGCGGACTTGGCGAGGATTACCGGCCAGCGCCCGTTGTTGTAGAGGAAGTGCGACAGCAGAACAGGGTCGGCCCAGGAGAGATGGTTGGTCGCGATGATCACGCCGCCGGTGCGGGGAATGCGCTCCCCGCCGCGCCAGTCCTTCCTGACCAGGAGCCGGGAGAGCGGTTTCACCACGACTACGGCCAGGGTTTCCCAGAAACGCGACGGTCGCGTGGGGCGGCTCATGGTCTCCTCCAACACCTGCGGGATGCGCCCCAAGTCTCCCGTTTCGCCGCTCGGGATGTCGAGGCGCGATGCTTAAGGTTATGAGCATCCGGTGGTCACTGGTGATTCCGGTGAAGACGCTGGTCGCGGCGAAGACCCGGCTCGCCGCGGCCACAGGGCCGCACCGCACCAGGCTGGCCGTGGCCGTCGCCTGCGACACCGTGGCGGCGGCGCTTTCGTGCCCGCGGGTGGCGCGGGTGATCGTGGTGACCGCCGACCCGGCCGCCGCGGGGCCCCTCGCCGGGCTCGGGGCCGAGGTGGTGCACGACCCCGACCGCGGGCTGAACACCGCGCTGCGCACCGGAGCCGCCCATGCCGTACGCGTCGCGCCCGGCGACGCGGTGGGCGCGCTCCAGGCCGACCTGCCCGCCCTGCGGCCGGCCGAACTCGGCCTGGCGCTGGAGGCGGCGGCCGAGTTCGACCAGGCGTTCGTGCCCGACGCGCTCGACGTGGGGACGACCTTCTACGGGGTGCTTCCTGGGACGCCGTTCACCCCCAGGTTCGGCGGGGAGTCGCGGGCCAGGCACCTGGCCGCCGGGGCCAAGGAGTTGGCCGTGCCGGGGATCGACTCGGTGCGCCGCGACGTCGACACACCAGACGACCTGCGCGCGGCCGTCGCCCTGGGGCTCGGCCGGCACACCGCGGCGGTGGTCAGGGAGTTGTGGCCGGGCACATGACCGTGGCGCGGCGGCCCGGGGCGTCGCCGGACACATGACCGGGCGTGGTCAGGGAGTTGGGGGCGGACCCACGACCTTGGCCCGGTGGCCGGGGTGTCACCGCCGGAGGCATGACCGGGCGGCGGTCAGGGGGCGGGCGGGGACGAACGATGATTGGACCGGTCGGCGTGGCCGCCTTACGCTGGTCCTCGTGCAGGCGACGGTGCGGAGTTTCGACGAGGCCACCCGCTCGGGCACGGTGTTCCTCGACGACGGGACCGTGCTGGAGTTCGGCACGCCCGCCTTCGACGCGGGGCCGCTGCGGCTGCTGCGCTCGGGGCAGCGGGTCAATCTCGCGATGTCCGGAGGCGAGATCACTTACATCACGCTCTCCACTTTCCCGGTGCCCGGCGCTTAAATGCGGACGCCCGGGCCGGACGGCCCGGGCGTGGTCCGCTGAGTTTACTTTTTCTTGCCGATTTTCTTGCCGCCCTCGTTCACCAGCTCTTTGAAATCGGAGCCGGGACGGAACTTCGGCGCCCAGCTCTCCGCGACGTTGATTTCCGCACCGGTCGACGGATTGCGCGCCGTGCGGGCGGGCTTGTTCACCATCTCGAACGCGCCGAAGCCCGTGATCGAGACCTTGTCGCCGCTGGCCACGGCCTTCTGGATGGCGTCGACGACCGCGTTCACGGCCTCGGTGGCCGTCTTCCTGTCGCCCACCCGATCCGCGATGGCCTCGACGAGTTCACGCTTGTTCATGAAAGTCCTGCTCCCCCAGTTACGGCTCGGGGCTCCAGTTTACGTGTTTGACGGAGAAACCCCTTACGGGCTCGAAAGTAGGCGGGATCGCAGGGGAACTCAATCACCGGGCGCGTTTTCCGCACTTCGTGGCGTGTCGGGAAGCTCGTCAAGCGAGGCCAGAAACGCGTCGAGGCGCAGCGCGGCCCTTTTCCGATCGTGCTTCGCAAGGTCACAAATCGACAGATAGCGGCGCGCTATCCGTTCCTTGTCGGCGGCGGGGAGCATGCGGACGCGGCGGTGCGCCTCGCGCAACCGCCGCGCCAGTTCGTCGTCTTCTAGACGGTCGTCGGCAGCCATGGCTGCCGGCCATTCTCGTACGCCGCCACGTCGCCGGCGTGACGCAGGGTCAGCCCGATGTCGTCGAGGCCCTCCATGAGCCGCCAGCGGGTGTAGTCGTCGATCTCGAAAGCGATGACCTCATCCGCCCAGCGGACCTGGCGTTCCCGCAGGTCGACGGTGATCTCGAGCTTCGGGTCGGCCTCGACCGCCGACTGCAGGTCCGCCACCCTGTCGCCGGGCAGGACGACCGGCAGCAGGCCCATCTTGGTGGAGTTGTTGCGGAAGATGTCGCCGAACCTGGCGGCGATCACGACGCGGAACCCGTACTGCTGGAGCGCCCAGACAGCGTGTTCGCGCGAGGAGCCGGTGCCGAAGTCGGGGCCGGAGACCAGGATCGAGGCGCCCTCGTGGGCGGCGTCGTTGAGGACGAACTCCGGGTCCTCACGCCAGGCCGCGAACAGGCCCTTCTCGAAGCCGGTGCGGCTGACCTGCTTGAGCCAGACGGCCGGGATGATCTGGTCGGTGTCGACGTTGCTGCGGCGCAGTGGCACCGCCGTACCGGTGTGGGTGGTGAAGGCTTCCATCGATTTTCCTTACGGGTCTACAGGTCTGAAGGTCTGCGCAGGAAAGCGCGTCGGCCGCGTCAGAGGTCGGCACGGGAAAGTGCGTCGGTGAGGCGGCCTGGCCGACTCACCGTGACCGCGTCAGAGGTCGGCGGGAGCGGTGAGGCGGCCGGTCACGGCGGTGGCGGCGGCGACCTGCGGCGACACCAGGTGGGTGCGGCCACCCTTGCCCTGACGGCCCTCGAAGTTGCGGTTGGAGGTCGAGGCACTGCGCTCGCCCGGCTTGAGCGTGTCGGGGTTCATGCCCAGGCACATCGAGCAGCCGGCCTCGCGCCACTCGGCGCCCGCGGCCCTGAACACCTCGTGCAGGCCCTCTTCCTCGGCCTGCAGCTTGACCTGCATCGAGCCGGGGACGATCAGCGTGCGGGTCTTCACCTGTCGGCCGCGCAGGATCTCGGCGGCCGAGCGCAGGTCCTCGATGCGGCCGTTTGTGCACGAGCCGACGAACACCGTGTCGACCTCGATCTCGCGCAGCGGGGTGCCCGCGCTGAGTCCCATGTAGTCGAGCGCCCGTTCGGCCGCCGAGCGGGCGACCGGGTCGGCGAAGGAGTCGGGGCTCGGCACGGACTCGGCGAGCGGCAGGCCCTGGCCGGGGTTGGTGCCCCACGTGACGTAGGGGGTCAGCGTCGAGGCGTCGATCTGCACGACCTTGTCGAACACGGCGTCGTCGTCGGTGCGCAGCGACTTCCAGTATTCGACGGCCTGGTCCCACGCCTCGCCCTGCGGAGCGTGCGGGCGGCCCTTGAGGTAGGCGAACGTGGTCTCGTCCGGCGCGATCATGCCGGCGCGGGCGCCTGCCTCGATCGACATGTTGCACACCGTCATGCGGCCCTCCATGGAGAGCTTGCGCACCGCCTCGCCGCGGTATTCGACGATGTAGCCCTGGCCGCCACCGGTGCCGATCTTGGAGATGATCGCCAGGATCAGGTCCTTGGCCGTGACGCCGGGAGGCAGCTCGCCCGAGACCTCGATGGCCATCGTCTTCGGCCGGTATGCGGGCAGCGTCTGGGTGGCCAGCACGTGCTCGACCTCGGAGGTGCCGATGCCGAACGCGATGCCGCCGAACGCGCCGTGCGTCGAGGTGTGGGAGTCGCCGCAGACGATCGTCATGCCCGGCTGCGTCAGGCCGAACTGCGGCCCGATGATGTGCACCACGCCCTGTCCGGCGTCGCCCATCGGGTGGAGCCTGATGCCGAACTCCGCGGCGTTCTTGCGCAGCGTCTCGACCTGCTTCTTGGACACCGGGTCGGCGATCGGGCCGAGCACGGTCGGCACGTTGTGGTCTTCGGTGGCGATCGTGAGATCGGGACGCCGCACCTTCCGGCCGGCGAGACGGAGCCCGTCGAACGCCTGCGGGCTGGTCACCTCATGGATGAGGTGCAGGTCGATGTAGAGCAGGTCGGGCTCGCCGTCGGCGCGCCTGACGACGTGCTGCTCCCAGACCTTCTCGGCCAGTGTGCGGCCCATGTGATCTCCTCCTGCATAGAGCGATGCGACGCATCGCGGCTCAGTCGCTCGGATCCGGTCTCTTCCCTCGTCGCTGCGGTCGCCCCGTTCCCTGCGCTCCTCAGTCCAGAGACCGGTGCTCCCTCGCGGGAGAACCTTTGTGACTTGCCTTCTCATATGTCGAGACGGCAGTATCGTCCTATGGACAACTCTAGCGGAGTCGGAGTACTCGACAAGGCAGTTCTTGTACTCAATGCCCTCGAAGCGGGACCTGCTTCACTGGCGCAGCTCGTCCAGGCCACCGGTCTGGCCCGTCCCACGGCCCATCGGCTGGCCGTCGCACTTGAGCACCACCGCATCGTGACCCGCGACACGCAGGGCCGTTTCGTGCTGGGCCCGCGGCTCTCCGAGTTGTCCACCGCAGCCGGCGAGGACCGGCTGCTGGCGGTGGCCTCCCCCGTGCTGATGCAGCTCAGGGACCTGACCGGGGAAAGCGCGCAACTCTATCGCCGCCAGGGCGACGAGCGCGTCTGCGTCGCGGCGGCGGAGCGGGCCAGCGGCCTGCGCGACACGGTTCCCGTGGGCTCGGCGCTGCCCATGACGGCGGGCTCGGCAGCGCAGATCCTGCTCGCCTGGGAGGAGCCCGACCGGCTGCACCGCGGGCTGCGCGGCGCCAAGTTCACCGCCGCCACGCTCGCGTCCGTTCGCCGCAGGGGCTGGTCCCACAGCGTCGGCGAGCGGGAGCAGGGGGTGGCCAGCGTGTCCGCCCCCATAAGGGGCAGCGGAGGCAAGGTGATCGCGGCCGTGTCGGTCTCCGGGCCCATCGAACGGCTCACGCGAGCCCCCGGGCGTTTGCACGCGGTGCCCGTCATGGCGGCGGCCGAACGCATCACTGAGGCGATGCGCCGCACGTCATGATCGCTGTCATGATCGGCGAAACCAGGTATTTCTGGGGCCGACAGCATCGCGGGCGCACTAGCCTGAGTGCGTGACAGATCGCATCGAGGTAGCCGCCACTGAGCTGCGACCCCTGCTCGAAGAGTTCATCATGTGGGCGCGTGCGAACGCGCCCGGAAGCGACCCCGAGCTCGTGGGGCCTGCCGCACTCTGGCACCGTCTCGCCTTCTCGCAGGATCTCGGCACGTGGAAGCGTGCCGACCTGCGTAACCTGCTGCTCGACCGCATGCCCAAGGTCGTGGAGGATCCCGACGCCGCCGCCGACGGGATGCTCCCGGCCGTGGACGCGTACCTCACGTTCCTCTCTCAGACCGGCAGGCTCGCCAAGGGCTCCGACTCCCTCGCCGATCTGCAGGCCGAGCTCGACGACGTCGAAGACGAGTTCGTCGACCTGATGGAGGAGCTGATCGACGACACCGAGGGCGAGGAGGACGACGAGACCGGCGACCTCGGCGACTTCGAGATGTTCGCCGACGAGCTGGCCGAGCTCGACACGATCAGGCTGCGGCCCGACACCGAGCTGGCCGCGGCCGCCCGCGAGGCGCCGCTCATCGCCAAGGCCCGCGACCTGGCCGTGTGGGTGGGCTCGGGCCGGCGCGTGGGCGAGGACACCCTGCTCAGCGACGCCGAAGTGGAGGAGGCGCTGGCGGCCGTCGGGCTGCCCAGGCCGCAGACCGAAGGCCCGGTCGCCGAGGCCGTCCCCTACCTGTGGAACATCTGGAACCTGGCCGTCGATCTGGAGTTCCTCGAGCCGGGCGACGCCAACACGGTGGCGGTCCAGGACGACACGTCGGAGTGGCCGTTCGACGACGACGAGGACGTGCTCGACGCCTGGATGCTCGGGCTGCACTCGGTCGACTACGGCGACCCCGAGCTCGACGACGATGATCTCACGATGGCGCTGGCGGGCCTGACCCGCGGCCTGCTGGTCAGGCTCCTGCTGGCCGGCGGCTCACGTGACCTCGACGAGCTGAGCCAGGAGCTGGCGGAGGCCGCCGCCGACCTCGACGAGCTCGGATCGGACGCGTGGGAGGCGGCGGGCGACCCGCTCGCGCCCGCGATCGACTGGCTGGTCGGCTACGGCATGATCGAGGTCGACGGCAGGACCCTCATGCTCACGCCGCTCGGCACCGAGGGGGTCGTCCACCTGGTCGACGACGCCGACATCGAGGTCGACGCCAGACCGGCGATCGAGTCCATGAGCGCCCACGAGCTGCTGGCGCTCAGCGCCGAGCTGCCCGAGGACGAGGCCGACACCGAGTTCGCCGCCTGGATGCGGCTGCGCGAGCCGGGAAGGGCCGCCGAGGAGCTGCTGGAGGCGGCGGGCGAGGACGAGAGCGACGCGCTGATCAGGGTGCAGGCGGCCAGCGTGGTCGGCACCCTGGGCGAGGCCGCCATCCCGGCCTGGCGGGAGGCGCTCAAGCAGCCCACGCTGCGCCCTTACGCGGCCACCCACCTCAGCCAGCTGGAGGTCGAAGGGGCGCCCGAGCCGACGCAGGACGACACGCACTGGCTGATCCTCGACATGTGGACCATCTCGGCCGGGCTGGGCCGGTCGGAGTTCGTGAGCAGCCTGCAGGACATCGGCCCCGACATGGTCGGCAACCTTCTGGAGGTGATCTGGAAGATCCCGCACGCGCACGTCGAGGAGCTGCTGGATCTGATCTCGCAGGTGCATCCGGACAAGCAGGTGGCCAAGGCCGCGCGGCGCGCGCTCTTCAAGGCCCGCTCCCTGTGACCTGACCACCCGGGCCCGTCCGCGGCGCGTTTCGCGATCGGCGGCGCGGGCCCTCTGGTCGATGCGGCGCGAGCCTTCGCCATCCGCGCGTGTCGCGATCGGCTGCGCGGGCCTTCCCGGTCGTGCGGCACGCGTGGCTGGACCATCGTTTCCGGCGCGGCACCGCGCGTGGTGTTCCGTTGCGGGGTGCCGCTGGACGATCAGGCTGCGGCGCCGTGCGTGGCCGGGCTCCTCCCACCCTTTTACGCTGACGGCGGCCGCCCCCACCCGCCGCACGGGGCCGGCCCCCGTCCAGGGAAACGCTCCTGCGGTTCGCGGGGCCGGGCGCCGTGACGTGCGCGCTGTGGGCCGATCGCGTGAGAGCCGGCGACCGGCGAAGAATTCCGGAAACGGGCCCATGCGGGACAGAATGTGGGCCGGCATCGGCCTCACCCGCGACGTGCCCGTCACGGAGGGCGCCGACGTGCGGTTCTGGAGAAAGGAACCCGAGCGGAAACCCCCGGCGGAAAAGAAAAACTCCGGAGCGGAATCGCGCCGGAGCGGTGATGCAGACGTAGTCCCGACCGGATTCGAACCGGCGCTACCGCCTTGAGAGGGCGGCGTCCTGGGCCACTAGACGACGGGACCTTCGCTGGCTTGTGACAGTGGTAGTCCCGACCGGATTCGAACCGGCGCTACCGCCTTGAGAGGGCGGCGTCCTGGGCCACTAGACGACGGGACCCTGTCCACAAGCTGATGCGCCGGGTTCCCCCGGCGACGCGCGTAACTCTACCGCACCCCGGAGACCACAACCAAACCACTTAGCGACCCATCAGATCGGGCCTGTGGTGGCGGACCCAGTCGCCCATCCGGCCGCGCTGCCACAGCGCGTCGAACTCGCCGAGCGGGATCGTCACTTCGGGACGGCCCGTCGCCGGGTCGACGGGGACGCCGGAAAGCCGGTCGCGCATCCAGCCGGGGATCCGGGGCGGGACCGTGCGCTCGCCCCAGCCGATGAGCCCCACCGAGCGCAGCGCCTGGGCGCGCACCCGCACCCCACCCGGCCGGCCGACTCTCCTGGGGTTGGCGAGCTGGGTGTCGACGACGTCGATCCGGGTGATGTCGGGCCAGCGGAGGTGCACGCGGAAGCCGAGCGAGTCGGTCAGTTCGACGCCTTCCGCGGTGAAGCGGACGACGCTACCCGAGCTCATGCGGCGGTGTTTGGCGGCGAGGACGGCGAGCAGGCCGCCGGTGGCCAGGGCACCGATGGCGATGCCCAGCAGGGTGCTGCCGGTGAAGATGGCGCCGAGCAGCAGGATGACGACGAAGAAGAGCACGAGGAGCGCGGCGAACGGAGCGACGAAGCGGGGGAAACTGCCCGCGCGAATACGAAATTCCTCCATAAGCCGGGCGACTCTAGCGCACCAGCTTGGCGCCTCATTGGCATCCGATCGCGCTCTCGGCCGTTAGGTGGCGCCTCGCTGGCCTCTCGTCGCCCCCTCGATCGTCACCATGGCGCGTCGCCATCACGACGGCTGATCCGTCAGCCGTTGAGCAGCCCGCGGCGGTAGGCCTCGGCGACGGCGGAGGCGCGGTCGCGGACGTCGAGCTTGGCGTAGACGTGCAGCAGATGCGTCTTGACGCTGGCCTCGCTGATGAACAGCTCGGCCGCCGCCTCCTTGTTCGTCGCTCCCCCGGCCACCAGGCGCAGCACCTCGAGTTCGCGCTTGCTCAGCCGGCCCCGGGTGGGCCTGCGCAGGTCGCTGGCCAGACGCCCGGCCACGGAGGGCGCCAGCACGGTCTCGCCCTCGTGGGTGGCGCGGACGGCTCGGACCAGCTCGTCGGGCGGGGCGTCCTTCAGCAGGTAGCCGCTGGCACCGGCTTCGAGGGCGGGCAGGACGTCGGTGTCGAACGTGGTGAGCACCAGCACCCGCGGCCCGGTGCCGGAGAGCTCACGGATGGCGCTGACGCCGTCCATGCCGGGCATGCGCAGATCCATGAGGACGACGTCCGGCCGGAGCTCGGCGGCCAGGCGCACGGCCTGTGCCCCGTCGGCCGCCTCTCCGACGACCTCCATGTCGGGCTCGCCGCCGAGGGCCGCGCGCAGGCCGTCGCGCACGATCGGATGGTCGTCGGCTATCAGCAACCTCAGCCGCATCGGGTTCCCTTCGTGAGGTGGTCGTCCGCCGTCAACGTGGATCGTCCAGCCCGGCCGGCGGGATGGCGGGCACGGACACGGCGACGGCCGTGCCCTGGCCGGGCTCGGACTCGATCGCCAGCGTGCCGCCCACGCCGCGTACCCGCTGGCGCATGCCGTCGAGCCCGAACCCGTCAGCGGGCGTCTGCGGGTCGAAGCCGGCTCCATCGTCCCGAACGTCGAGAAGCACGGATTCGTCGGTGTAGGAGAGCGTGAGGGCCGTTCTGGTGGCGCGTGCGTGCTTGGCGACGTTGGCCAGCGCCTCCTGGGCGATGCGGAACAGCGCCGCCTCCACGTCGGCGGCCAGCGCGACCGGGGTGCCGGTGATCTCCACGGCGAGGCCGACGCCCGACGACTCGGACCAGGATCGGGCCATGCGGTCGACGGCCTCGGGCAGCCGGGAGTCCTCCAGCGGCTCGGGGCGCAGCGCGCGTACGGACCTGCGGGCCTCGGACAGGCTGCGGCGGGCCAGCTCGGCGGCCTGGTCGAGGTGGCGGCGGGCCGGGCCGTCGCAGACGCGGGCGGCGGCGTGGATCTGGCCCATCAGCGCGACGAGGTCCTGGGCGACCGTGTCGTGAATCTCGCCGGCCATGCGGTGCCGCTCGTCCAGCACGCCGGCGCTCCTGGCCTGGCCGAGCAGGCGGGCGTTCAGCTCGGCGTTCTCGTCCATGGCGGCGCGCAGCCGCTCGACCAGGCGGCGGCGTTTGTCGTGCTCGGCGGAGACGTACCAGCCCGCAAGGGCCAGCGGCAGGGCCACGGCGGCGATCACGCTGAGCAGGGAGGCACGGGCTCCCGGGCTCGCCTGGGCGGCCAAGCTGACCACGGCGGTCACCGTCACGCCCAGCATGACCAGCCGGGCGGGCAACATCCCGATGGCGAGCGGGTAGCCGACCGAGGCGAACACCGTGAAGGCGGCGTGCTCGGCGGCCAGCGCCCCCGCGAGGGCGATGAGCACCAGGAAATGGCCCACGACGAGCGCGCGGTGCGTGTCGCGGCGCGAATGGAGCCAGGCGATCGGCGCCAGCCACACCGCGGCGGCCGGCACGAGCACGGGCCAGCCCGGCCACCGCGCCGGGGCGGGGCCGTCACCGCCCATGACGGCGGCCGCGGTCGCGGAGACCGCGAGCAGTGCGTAGGCGAGCGCCAGATAGACCCAGCGCTCACGCCCGTCGAGCCGGCTCATGGGTCAAGCCTGGCACGACATCAACCGATCGGTGGATGCCGGGCGTCGACCGCACGTCGAGCCCGGCGGGCGATGTGCGGGCCCGGCGCCCTCCGAGAGCATCGCTTCATGAGCACTCCGAGCAGACGCACGATGTTCCAGTACGCCGCGGTCGCGGGCGCGAGCGCCGCCACCGCGACGGTCGGCGCCAGGGTCGCGCCCAAACGTAAGGAGGTGACCACGTTCGTCTTCGTGACCGGCGCGAACGGCACGGCCGCGGCCGATGCCGAGCTGACGATGCGCGGCCACCGTTCCGTGGGCGTGAACCTGCCCGGGCACGGCCCCTCCGAGCAGTTCACCCGCGCTTACCAGACGCCGCAGGACATGAACAAGCTGGCCACGATGCCGTCGCCGGTGGCGGGCGTGACGCTGGACGACTACGTCGAGGCGACGGTGAACACCGTGCGCAGGGTCTCCCGGTACGGGCCGGTGATCCTGGTCGGCGGCAGCCTGGGCGGTGCGGCGATCACGAAAGCGGCCGACGAGGTGCCCGACCTGATCGACCGGCTCGTCTACGACACGGCCTACTGCTGCACCAAACTGAAGTCGCCGGCCGAGTATCTGGAGACGCCCGAGGGCAAGCCGAGCCTGTCAGGAAACATCGTGCCGGGCGTGATCGCCGACCCCCGGGTGATCAAGGCGATCCGCGTCAACTGGCGCTCGAACGACAAGAAGTTCCTGGACGGTGTCAAGGCGGCGTTCATGGCAGAGGCAAGCGACGGCGAGTTTCTCGCGATGCTGAACGCACTGCTGCCCGACGAGTCCCTGCAGGTGCCGAACGCCGACGCCCGGGGGCACAAGGACAGGTGGGGGCGGGTGCCCCGGGTCTACATCAGGCACTCGCGTGACCGGGTGATCCCGATCGCCTTGCAGGACCGGATGATCAGGGAGGCGGACGCCGCGACGCCGAAGAACACGTTCAAGGTCTTCACGGTGAACACCTCGCACGCGCCGACCGCCAAGGCGTATCAGCAGATCAGCGAAATTCTGCACCGGCTGGCGAAATAAAAAAGGACGCCTCTACGAGAGGCGTCCATCAAATGCTGGGGTACCAGGACTCGAACCTAGACTAACTGAACCAGAATCAGTCGTGCTGCCAATTACACCATACCCCACCGGGGCGAACCCTCTCGGGCGCGCTTCGGCGATGTCCGAAAGAATAGCCCAGCCGGAGGCCTAAGACCAAAACGAACGGCCAACCCGTCCTCCGCTGCCTGCGGCACCGGTCCGGTCATGCCAAGCTGAAGGGGACAAAACACCACGTGGAGGAGCCCGAGCGTTGGCCGAGAATCCGTTCTTCGCCCCTAGTGATCTGCCCTACCAGCTGCCGCCGTTCGCGGACATCCGCGAGGAGCACTACGTTCCCGCTTTCGAGCGCGGCATGGCCGAGCAACTGGCCGAGGTCGACGCGATCGCCGACAACCCAGAGCCGCCGACCTTCGACAACACGATCGCCGCACTCGAACGATCGGGGCGGATCCTCGATCGCACGGCCACGGCCTTCTCCAGCATCGCCTCCTCCAACTCCACCGACGGCATCATGGAGATCGAGAAGCAGATCTCCCCTCAGCTGACCAGGCACAGCGACGCGATCCGGCTCAACCGGGCGTTGTGGGCGCGCATCAAGCAGGTGGCCACGGACGACCCGGAGGAGTCCTGGCTGCTGCAGAAATACCGCGACGACTTCATCAGGGCCGGCGCCGACCTGACGGAGACCGAGCAGGGCCGGCTGCGCGAGCTCAACGAGGAGTTGTCGAAGCTCTCCACGGAGTTCGCGCAGAGCCTGCTGAAGGCGTCGACCGAGTCGGCGCTGGTGGTGACGGACCGCAAGGAGCTCGACGGGCTCGACGAGGCCAAGATCGAGTCGCTGCGCAAGGACGACGGCACGTACGCCCTGCCGCTGCTGAACTTCACCAACCAGCCGGGCCTCGCCCAGCTCACCAACCGTGACGTACGCCGCAGGCTCTACGGGCTGAGCGTGGGCCGGGCGCCGGGCAACTTCGACCGGGCCGCCAGGATGGCGGCGCTGCGCGCCGAGCGGGCGGCGCTGCTCGGCTTCCCCAACCACGCCGCCTACACGGTGGCCGACCAGACCGCCAAGACCGTCGAGGCGGTCGAGGAGATGCTCGGCCAGCTCGTCGGCCCGGCCGTGCGCAACGCGTACAAGGAGGCGGAGGCGCTGGCCGAGCAGGCCGGGTTCGCGATCGAGCCGTGGGACTGGTCGTACTACTCGGAGAAGGTCCGCCAGGCCCGCTACGACTTCGACGGCGCCGCGATGCGGCCCTACTTCGAACTCGACCGGGTCTATCGCGACGGCATCTTCTTCGCCGCCGGCAAGTTGTACGGGGTCACCTTCGCCGAGCGGCCCGACCTGAGCGGCTACCACCCCGACGTGACCGTCTTCGAGGTGTTCGACGAGGACGGGAGCCGGCTGGGGTTGTTCGTGCTCGACCCGTACGCCAGGGCGGGCAAGCGCGGCGGGGCGTGGATGAACAACCTGGTCGACCAGTCGTTCCTGTTCGGGCAGCTGCCCGTGGTGATGAACAACCTCAACATCACCAAGCCCGCCTCGGGGCCCACGCTATTGACGTACGACGAGGTCAACACGGCCTTCCACGAGTTCGGCCACGCACTGCACGGGCTGTTCTCCCACGTGCGCTACCCGCGCGTGTCCGGCACCAGCGTGCCCCGCGACTTCGTGGAATATCCGTCACAGGTCAACGAGATGTGGGTGACCTGGCCCGAGGTCCTGGCCAACTACGCCAAGCATCACGAGACGGGCGAGCCCATGCCGGTGGAGCTGGTGGAGAAGCTGACGGCCGCGTCGACGTTCAACCAGGGCTTCAAGACCGTCGAATATCTGGCCGCCACGCTGCTCGACTGGGCCTGGCACAAGCTGTCGCCGGGAGAGACGGTCGACGACCCCGAGGCGTTCGAGGCCGCCGCCCTGGAGGCCGCCCGGATCGCCATGCCGCAGATCAGGCCGCGTTACCGTACGAACTACTTCGCGCACATCTTCGCCGGCGGCTACAGCGCCGGCTACTACTCCTACATCTGGAGCGAGGTGCTCGACGCGGAGAGCGTGGAGTGGTTCAAGGAGAACGGCGGGCTCACCAGGGCGAACGGCGACCACTTCCGCCGCGAGCTGCTCTCCAGGGGCGGGAGCATCGACCCGCTGACCGCCTTCGGCAACTTCCGTGGCCGCGAGCCGAGCATCCAGCCGCTGCTCGCCCGCCGCGGGCTCGTCTAGCAGCCGGCACGCGCAGTGGGCCCGACCGTCCCGGCGGCCCACTGCGCGTGCCGGCTCCGCACCCCGAGTCGCGCGGGCGGCGTCATCGGGGTGCGATCGTCGAGAGGGCCGCCAGGT
Source organism: Nonomuraea sp. B5E05 (assembly GCF_039880665.1). Lineage (NCBI taxonomy): Bacteria > Bacillati > Actinomycetota > Actinomycetes > Streptosporangiales > Streptosporangiaceae > Nonomuraea > Nonomuraea sp. B5E05. Next base: position 271,501 of record NZ_JBDPMJ010000009.1, on the reverse strand, counting down.
GCCGCCGTCAGCCTCGCAGGCGCGCCAGCGCGGCGCGCAGGCGCTCCTGGCTGCGCGCGCGGCCGAGCACCTCGATCGACTCGAACAGCGGCAGGCCCACCGTCCGGCCCGTGATCGCCACGCGCACGGGAGCCTGGGCCTTGCCCAGCTTGAGCCCCACGGCCGCGCCGACCTCCTCCAGTGCCTGCTTCAGCGACTCAGGGTCCCAGCTCACCGACTCAAGGCGGTCGAGGTAGCCGGTGAGGATCTCCCGCGGGGAGTTCTTCATCGCTTTGTCCCAGGACGCCTGGTCGAAGACCGGCTCTTCGAGGAAGAGGAAGTCGACGTTCTGCCGGATCTCCGACAACACCCCGATGCGGGTCTGCGCCAGCGCGGCGACCTTGCTGAACAGCTCGCGGTCCCACGACGGGTCGAGGAAGGGCGCGCAGCGCTCCTCGAAGACCTCCAGCGGCAGCGCCCGGATGTATTCGCCGTTGAACGCCCGCAGCTTCTTCTCGTCGAAGAACGCGTTGGACGGGTTGACGTCCTCCAGCCTGAACAGCTGCACCATCTCCGACCACGGCATGATCTCGCGGTCGTCCCCCGGGCCCCAGCCGAGCAGCATGAGGTAGTTGACCATGGCCTCGGCGAGGTAGCCCTCCTGGCGGTAATCCTCCAGGGCCACCTTGTCGCGGCGCTTGGAGAGCTTCTTCCGCTGCTCGTTGACGATGACCGGCAGGTGCGCCCAGACCGGCGGCTTCGCGCCGAGCGCGGGCCACAGCAGCTCCTGCCTGGCCGCGTTGGGCAGGTGCTCCTCGCCGCGGGCGACGTGGGTGATGGACTGCGTGATGTCGTCGACGGCGTTGGCCAGCACGTAGAGGGGCGAACCGTCGCTGCGCGCGATCACGAAGTCTTCCTGGGCCTTGTTGGGGAACTCGACCCTGCCCCTGACGAGGTCGTCGACCACCGTGACGCCCTCGTCGGGGGTGCGGAAGCGGACCGCGCCGGCGGAGAGCCCGCGCTCGCGGCAGTAGCCGTCATAGCCCTTGTCCTTTGAGCCGGTGCGCTCCTGCACCTGCTCGCGGGTGCAGTCGCAGTGGTATGCCTGGCCGTCGGCCAGCAGCTTGGCCACCGCCTCGCGGTGCTGCGGCTGGTTGGCCGACTGGAAGTAGGGGCCCTCGAACACCGGGTTGGTGCCGTTGATGCCGATCCAGTCGAGCGCCGCGATGATGCCCTCGGTCCACTCGGGCCGGTTGCGGGAGGCGTCGGTGTCCTCGATGCGCAGGACGAACCGCCCCTGGGCGCGTTCGGCCAGCGCCCAGTTGAACAGCGCGGCGCGGGCGCTGCCCACATGGAACATGCCGGTAGGGGAAGGAGCGAACCGCACCCGTACGTCAGTCACGGGAGACCACCTTGTTCGTGAGTGTGCCGATGCCTTCGATGCCGACGCTGACCTCGTCGCCGATCTCGAGCGGGCCGACGCCCGCCGGGGTGCCGGTCAGGATGACGTCGCCGGGGATCAGCGTCATGACCGCGCTGACGTAGGCCACCAGCGCCGGGATGTCGTGGATGAGCTGGCTGGTGCGCCCGCTCTGCCGGATCTGGCCGTTGACCGTGGTCGTCAGCGCGAGGTCGGCCGCGTCAAGGTCGGTCTGGATCCACGGCCCGAGCGGGCAGAACGTGTCGAAGCCCTTGGCCCTGGTGAACTGCACGTCCTTCTTCTGCAGGTCGCGGGCGGTGACGTCGTTGGCGCACGTGTAGCCGAAGATGACGTCCTTGACCCGCTCGACCGGCACCTCGCGGCAGAGCCGGCCGATCACCACGGCCAGCTCGCCTTCGTAGTCGACGCGGTCGGACAGCGTCGTCGGGTAGGCGATGTCCTCGCCGTGGCCGATCACGGAGGTGGACGGCTTCATGAAGATGAGCGGCTCGTCGGGCACCTGGTTGCCCAGCTCAGCCGCGTGCTCGGCGTAGTTTCTGCCGATGGCGACCACTTTGCTCGGCAGCATCGGGGCCAGCAGCTTCACCTGGGACAGCGGGAACCGCTCTCCGGTGAACTGCACCTGGCCGAACGGGTGGCCGGCGACCATGGAGACGAACTCCTCGCCCGGACCGCCTTCGACCACGCCGAACGACACGCCTTCGCCTGTGGAGAACCTCGCTATACGCACCCGACAAGGCTATCGCCGCCGCCGGTGGGGTCCGCCCATCCCGGCCGCCCGCCACCAGGCACAGGCCAGGATTCGCCGTTAAATAAGCCAAAAGTCCGTTTTGGCGGGTATCGGCCGAGTGCTGTGGGTTAGCTGTCCTCAAGAGCGACACATCGGGGGCGACAGATGGACACGGTGTCAAACACAGGAACGGGTGCCGTACCACGGGCGCGGGCTCATGAGGGCGGCTCGGCCACCTCATTGGTCACCGACAAGGGCACCACGAGCATCGACGACGGGGTGGTCGCCAAGATCGCCGGACTCGCGGCGCGCGAGGTGTCCGGCGTGCACGCCATGGGCGCGGGCGCGGCGCGGGCCCTCGGCAGCATGAAGGGGATCGTCGGCGGGGACGTCAGCGTGTCCCAGGGCGTGTCGGTCGAGGTCGGCGAACGGCAGGCCGCGGTGGACCTGGACCTGGTGGCCGAGTACGGCACCGCGATCCCGGACCTGGCCGCGGCCGTGCGGCGCAACGTGATCGCGGCGATCGAGCGGATGTGCGGGCTGGAGGTGACCGAGGTCAACATCCGCGTCGACGACGTCCACCTGCCCGGCCAGGAGCGGGGCAGGGACCGGGACACCGGCGAGCAGCGGGACGCGGAGCAGGAACCCAGGGTTCAATGACCACGCCGGAGGACGGCCCCGCGCGCGGCCCCGACGACGGCCCGAGACGCGGCCCGGGGAAGCCCGTGCCCGCCACCGGCCCCGGCCACCGAAGCGGTGCCGGGCCGGCCGGTGCCGGGCCGGCCGATCCCGGGCCGGTCGGTGCTGGGGCTGCCGGTACCGAGTCAACCGGTGCCGGGTCAACCGGTGCCGGGTCAACCGGTGCCGGGTCAACCGGTGCCGAGCCGGCCCGTGCCGGGTCAGCCCGTACTGGGGCGGCCGGGGGCGGGGCGGATGGCGGCGATCGGGACGGGGGCGGCGAGGCGCCGGTGATCGCTCAGCGGGTGCGGGCGTGTTCCGGTGTGATCAGGCTGTCCGGAGGGCCGTTCGGGACGGTGGCCACGTACATGCCGGGCGAACGGCTTCTGGGCGTGTCGGTCAACGACCGTGTGGTGGAGATCGCCATCGTCGCCAGGATGGACCGCCCGCTGCCGGAGACCGCCGACGACGTACGGCAGGCCGTGACGGACCTGGCCGGCGGCCGCCGGGTGAACGTGCGTATCGACGACATCGTGGAGGAACCATGAACAACGCCCACTGGCCGACGCTGGTCGGCCTGGCCGTCGGTCTCATCCTCGGCCTGACGGCGGCGTTCGGCGGGCTGACCGCGTTCCTGCTCGTCCTCGTGCTCGGCGCGGCCGGCTTCGTCGTCGGCCGGGTCGTCGAGACCGGCGAGGTGAACCTGTCGAGCCTGTCCACGAGGCGGAGATGACCGACGTCACGCCGGCGGAGGGCACGGCCACCGTGACGGTGCCCGCGCAGCGCCGCCCTCCGCAACCGCCACCGGAGGGGCGGGGCCGCACCGAGGTCGCCGACCAGGTGGTGCTCAAGATCGCGTGTCTGGCGGCCGCGGAGGTTCCAGAAGTGCGCGAGGTGCACTCCAGGACCGCGCCGTGGAGCCGCTCCCCGGACGCCGGTGCGACCGCACGGGGAAATACGCCGGGCGGGAAGGCCGCGCCCTGGCGGCGTTCGTCGAGCGCCGAGGTGCGGGGCGGCCGGGCCACCATCCGCCTGCACGTTAGTGTCGCCTACCCGGCGCCGCTCCGTGTGGTGGCCGCCCGGCTGCGGGAGCACGTGAGCCGCCGCGTCGCCGTCCAGACCGGGCTGGAGGTCACCCGCCTCGACGTGATCGTGACCGATCTGGGCGGTGAACCGCGATGACCACTCAGGAGATGTGCACCGTACCTCCCGACGACGAGGGAGGCGCGCACCGGGCCGGCCCGCCGAGGCGAGCCGGAACAGGCGACAGGGCAGCAGACAGGGCGGCGGTGCGGGCGTTCCGGCCGCGGCGCAGGATCCCCGCCATCGTGGTGAGCGTCCTGCTGACGCTCCTCGGCCTGCTCGTCGCCGCCGAGACGATCTCGGGGCTCGTCGGCCGGCCGCTGCGCCTCGTGCCCTACGACGAAATGCTCTCGTGGGCGTCCACGACGTTGTGGTCGAATCCGCTGTTCCTGCTCTCCTCGGCCGTGGTGACGCTGCTCGGGCTGGCCCTGCTTGCCGTCGCGCTGGCGCCGGGGCGGCCGAGCATGGTGCCCGCGCGCAGCGGCGACCCCGGCCTGATCATCGGCCTGCGGAACAGGACCGTCACCAGGGCCCTCGCCCACGCGGCCGAGGAGGTGCCCGGCGTGCACGCGGCGCGCGCCAGGATGCGCGGCCACGCGGTCGTCGTCACGGCGGCCACGTCCGGGTGGGACAAGGAACGTTTCGGCGAGGAGGTGCGCGACGCCGTGCTGACCCGGCTCGCGGCGCTGGAGCCCGTGGAGCCGTACCGGGTGGTCGTGAAGGTCAAGGAGCCGCGATGAGCGGAAACATCGGCCGGGGCAACCGGTGGGGGCTGGCGCTGGTCGGGCTGGTGCTGACGGTGCTGGGCGGTCTCGCGCTGGCCCGCGGCCTGGGCGCGTTCGGCACGGCCGGCACTCCGATCGTCGACGGCGGCGTGCGCGGGTTCTTCGCGCGTACCAGCCCGTGGATCTGGTGGGTCGTCGCGTTGGTGGCGCTCGCCGTCGCGCTGCTGGCGCTGTGGTGGCTGCTCGCGCAGGCGCGCGGGGAGCCGCACGGCCCGCTGCGCGTCGAGTCGGGGCCGACCGGGGTGACCGAGGTGTCACCCGGCGGCATGGCGCAGGCGGTGGCCGACGACGTCGTGTCGGGCCCGTCCGTGCTGAGCGCCCGCGCCGACCTGGTGGACGCGCGCGGCAGCCCCTCCGTACGGCTGCGCGTGGTCGCCGACGAGTCGGCCCCGCTGTACGAGCTCAGCCGGCACCTGTCCACGGTGGTGCTGCGGCATGTGCGCGACGCGCTGGAGCGGGATCAGGTGCCGGCGATCGCCCGCGTTAGCCTGGAGCCCTCACCTTCGCCGCACCGGGTGGTGCGCTGACGAGAGGGGTTCTGTGGTGTCCGTCGTGAAGATCAACGTGCTGACCGTGCCCGCCGACATGCGTACGGAGCTGGAACAACGGTTCTCGAAGCGGGCCGGGATGGTGGAGTCGGCCGACGGGTTCGAGTGGTTCGAGTTGCTCAGGCCGGTGGAGGGCACCGAGCGCTACCTCGTCTACACCCGCTGGCGCAGCGAGGAGGACTTCCAGAACTGGCAGCAGGGCCAGGCGTTCCAGCGCGGGCACGCCCAGGCCGCGCAGGGTCAGGGGCAGGGGCACGGCCACGGGCAGGGCCCCGCGGCGACCGGCTCGGAGTTGTGGTCGTTCGAGGTGGCGGAGAGCGCCGGCCCGAAGGGCTGAGCGTTCTCAGGCGTCGAGCGGGTTGCGCGCGATGCGGTCGATGATGCCGTCGCGGACGAACCCGCCGGCGAAGCTCGACGGCTTGCGCGCGCCCTGGTCGGCGATGCACGCACCGAACTCCTTGGCGATCTCCAGCCGCGGATGGCGGGCAAGCACCTCGGCGCGCACCTTCTCAGGGATCTCGTCGGTGCGCCGGCCCGAGATGTCCATGCCGGTCGAGAGCTCCAGCAGGTGGCCCTCAGGGTCGTCCGCCACCGGCACCTCGGCCCACATGTGCCGGATGATCACCTCGGCCGCGCGTTCCCTGCGCTCCGGCGACCAGCCGGCGCCGGCGCAGAAGGCCCAGGCCACGTGGCCGCCCGCCTCTTCGAACGGCACCGTGTGGCTGTCGTACTCGGCGACCAGGCCGATGTCGTGCAGCATGGCCGCCACGTACAGCAGCTCGGCGTCGAAGGCGATGGAGTGCGCCTGCCCGTGGGCGGCGGCGAACAGGTAGGCCCGGATCGAGTGGTTGAGCAGCGAGGGCGTGTGGTAGCGCGTGGCCACTTCGAGTGCCCCGCGGCAGGCGGGCGTGTCGGGGATCACCAGGTCGTCGAATCTCACGGCTTCAGCATCTCCTTCTCCGCACCGCTCCGCCAGCCGGAGCACCGGCGCAACATCGAGCGGCTAACGAATCGGACACTCGGCTTGACCCGGTGATCGCGGGGGCGAAAGCATGTGCCGCCCTCATTGTTCTGTCGCGGAAGGAACTGGCGTGCGCCGGTTTGCGCTACCTCTTGCCCTCACGCTCACCCTCGGCGGGTTAGCCGGCCCCGCTCAGGCCCATCTCCAGGCCGGCGCCCAGGCCGACGGGGTGACCCGCACCGCGGAGTGCCAAGGCGACTGGCTGCCCGGCACGCCCACGGCCAACGACGTCATGAAAGGCGAGATCTCGCTGGTCGGGTTGCCGGTGTACAAGATCGGCAAGAAGGTCGACTGGTCGGCCAGCCCGTACAGGAACCGCTCGTGGGAGTACGTGTTCCAGTCGCTGCGCTGGATGGGCACGCTGGTCGTCGAGTACGAGAACACCGGCGAGCAACGCTACCTGGATCGTGCCACCGAGATCACCAAGGACTGGGTGGCGAAGAACAAGCGGGGGGCGCGCGGCACCAAGCCGTACGTGTGGAAGGACCACCCGGTCTCGCTGCGCACGCAGCCGCTGCTCTGCCTCAGCCGGCACGTCAACGCCGCCTGGCTGAAGGACAGCCTGGCCGACCACGCCAAGCTCCTGTCGGACCCCCGGCTGTACAAGAAGGGCCACAACCACGGCATCGACCAGGACATCGCGCTCCTCGGGATCGGCTGCAGGTACGGCCGTACGGACTGGGCGAACCTGGCCTCCCGCCGGCTCACCGGCACGGTGAAGCTCGACGTCGACAGCCAGGGCGCGCTCATGGAGCAGGCCCCGCGCTACGCGGTCTACGTGTACGGCCGGCTCCAGGTCGCGATGACCGGCATGAAGGCGTGCAAGCGGAAGGTGCCCGGTGAGATCACCAGGCGGGCCGAGGCGCTGAAGGACTTCGTCGCCCACGCGACCATGCCCAACGGCTACATGGTGCCCATCGGCGACGGCAGCGCCGACACCGAGCCGAAGATGGAGACGGGGACGCCGAAGCAGGAGGTCAGGACCTACCGCGCCGGGTACGTGTTCGGCCGCACGGCCTGGGGCGAGAAGGAGTCGGCGTACTACTCGATCCGGTTCGGGCCCGGCATGAAGTACCACGGCCACGAGGACCACCTGGGCGTGACCTACTACGCGAAGGGGCGCGACATCCTGGTGGACGGCGGTTTCCACTCGTACGAGAAGAGCGCCTACCGCTACTGGACGCTCTCCCCCGAGGCGCACAACGTGCCCACGGTGGCGGGCGGCAAGTTCCGGCCCCGCACGCCGAGCAAGCTGGTCAAGACTTCCTACGGCAAGGACCGGCAGGCGTTCAGGCTGACGGACAAGGCGTACGGCGCGAGCCGCACCAGGTCGGTGCTGGTGAACCACGGCGACGACCTGATGGCGGTGCTGGACACCGCCTCCGGCGGCAAGAAGGTCAGGAACGTGTGGCGTTTCGACCCGTCGCTGAAGCTGGTCTCGAAGGGCGGCGGCAAGGTGGTGCTGGGCGACGGGAACTTCAAGGTCACGCTGCTGCAGTTGTCGTCGTGCGACCGGGTCGGCGGGCAGAAGGTGGAGCGCGGCGGCAAGCTGGGCTGGGTCTCGCCGACGTACCTGTCGAAGAAGCGCACGAACGTCGTGGTCTCGCCGTCGGCCAGGTCGCTGCTGACGGTGATCGTGCCGGGCACCGACTCGCCGAAGGTGTCGTGCTCCGGCGGGAAGGTCACGGTCGAGGGCGTGTCGTTCCGTTCCGGCCTGCTCTAGTGACGGGCGCAGGGGGCTCCGGGCCCCCTGCGCCGGTCGGTCACGTCAGGAGACGTCCCGGCCCGCGCGGAGCAGGCCGTACGTCACCGCCTGCTCCAGAGCCTGCCACGAGGCGTCGATGATGTTTTCGGCCACCCCGACCGTGGCCCATTCGGAGGTCTCGTCGCTGGAGGTGATGAGGACCCGCGTGATGGCGTCGGTGCCGTGGGTGCCTTCGAGGATGCGGACCTTGTAGTCGACCAGCTCCAGTTTCGCCAGCTCGGGGTAGAGCTGCTCCAGGCCCAGGCGCACCGCCTTGTCGAGGGCGTTGACGGGGCCGTTGCCCTCGCCGGTGGCGACGATGCGCTCGCCCTTGGCGTGCAGCTTGACGGTGGCCTCGCTGACCAGCTCGCCGCCCTTCGTGCGCTCGACGATGACGCGCCAGGACTCCACCTCGAAGTGCCGCCTGCGGGAGCCGTGCAGGGTGTCGCGCAGCAGCAGCTCGAACGACGCGTCGGCGGCCTCGAACGTGAAGCCCTTGGACTCGAGGTCCTTGACCCGCTCGACGAGGGTCTTGGTGGTGTCGGGGGTGAGCTCGTAGCCCAGCTCCCTGCCCTTGAGCTCGACGGAGGCCCGGCCCGCCATGTCGGAGACGAGCATGCGCATGTCGTTGCCGACGGCGGCGGGGTCGATGTGCTGGTAGAGGTTGGGGTCGACCTTGATGGCGCTGGCGTGCAGGCCCGCCTTGTGGGCGAAGGCGGAGGCGCCGACGTAGGGGGCGTGGGAGTTGGGCGTGACGTTGGTGACCTCGGTGATCGCGTGGGCGATGCGGGTCATGTCGGCCAGCGCCTCCCGCGGCACCAGGTCGAAGCCGCGTTTGAGCTGGAGGTTGGCCACGACGGTGAAGAGGTTGGCGTTGCCGGAGCGCTCGCCGTAGCCGTTGGCGCAGCCCTGCACGTGGGTGGCGCCGGCCTTGACCGCGGCCAGGGTGTTGGCGACGGCGCAGCCCGTGTCGTCGTGGCAGTGGATGCCGACGCGGGCGCTGGTCTGGACGGCCTCGTGAACGATCTCGGCGAGCTCGTCGGGGAGCATGCCGCCGTTGGTGTCGCACAGGGCGATGACGTCGGCACCGGCTTCGGCGGCGGTCCTGAGGACCTCCAGCGCGTAGGCTGGGTTGGAGGTGTAACCGTCGAAGAAGTGCTCGGCGTCGAGGAAGACTCGCTGTCCCTCCGCACGAAGGTGAGAGACCGTGTCGCGGATCATCGCGAGGTTCTCCTGGAGAGTCGTGCGGAGGGCCAGCTCCACGTGCCGGTCGTGGCTCTTGGCGACAAGGGTCACGACCGGCGCGCCGGATTCGCGCAAAGCGGCCACCAAAGGGTCGTCGGCTGCCTTCACACCGGCCCGGCGGGTCGCGCCGAACGCGGCTAGTTGCGCGTGTTTCAGGTCGAGCTCTGTTCGAGCCTGCCTGAAGAACTCTGTGTCCTTGGGATTGGCGCCCGGCCAGCCTCCTTCGATGAAACCCACGCCCAGGCCGTCCAGCTGCCGCGCGACGGCGATCTTGTCGGCGACGGTGAGGTTGAGCCCCTCCTGTTGCGCGCCGTCACGCAGCGTCGTGTCGTATACGTGGAAACGGTCGTCGGCCATGGGTGATCTCTTCTCTCCGGAAGGCTCGCGCTGGGTGTGGTCTTTTCTGGAAAACAAAAAGACCCCTCACGGACGTGAGAGGTCTGCGCGCTGGCGGTGTCCTTTGTCAGCCAGCGCGCCTGCCGATAATGAGCAGACCGTAGAACATGATGCTCACCAGTCTGCCATACGGATTCACCATCTGGCACGCGGGTCTCACCGAGTGGACACCCGTGTCGTGCGGGGCGTCATACGACGACGCCGTCACCGCCGGTGATGGCGCGTTCGAGCGCGGCCGCGTCGAACACCTCGTTGCCGAGCATCCGGCCGTCGAGCAGCACGGTCGGCGTGCCCCGGATGCCCGCCTTCGCCGTCTGCTCCAGGTGCGCCTTCGCGTACGCCTGCGACCGGACGCACTCGTCCACCACCGCGCCCGCCTTCCTGGCCGCCCCGGCCAGCTCCTCGACGGTGAACCCTGAGGCCACGCCGTGCGGCGCGGGCTGCATGGCGTACAGCTGGTCCCTGAAGGCCAGCCAGTTGTCCTCGGGGACGCAGCGGGCGGCCGCGGCGGCGCGGATGGAGTTGGAGCGCATGGGCTCGGCCCTGAAGATCGTCACCGGGTGGAACACGATCTTCACCTTGCCCTCCCTCGCCAGGCGCTGAAGCATGCCGTCCACGGCGTCGTGCATCTGCTTGCACACGGGACAGTCGAAGTCTTCGTACAGGTCGAGCACGGGTGCCTGGCTCGACCGGTCCGCCAGGACCATGGACCCGTCCGCCTGCCGGGTCAGCCGCACCTCGCCGGACGACGCGCCCGGCTCCGCGAACGCCAGCACCCCGATAACGGCGATCACCGCGCAGGCGATCGCCACCGCCACCAACCGCTTCACCATGCCACTCTCATCTCGTTGATCGCGCAGACCCTATCGGAAACCGAAACAATGGCGGCATGAAGACATACCTTCTTGACGCTGACATCGCGCGATACGTATTCGAGCACAGCACGCCGCCCGATCCCCTGCTGGAGAGGCTGGTGAAGGAGTCGGCGGAGGCGACCGGAGAAGACGCGGTCAAGCAGATCTCACCCGACCAGGGCGGCTTCCTCACCATGATCACACAGATCATGGTGCCCCAGGTGGCCGTGGAGGTGGGAACGTTCACCGGCTACTCGTCCGTGTGCATCGCCCGCGGGTTGTCCGGCGGGCGGCTGCACTGCTTCGACGTGAGCGAGGAGTGGACGTCCATGGCGCGCCGCTACTGGCAGGAGGCCGGCGTCGCCGACCGGGTGACGCTCACCCTCGGACCCGCCCTGGAGACGCTCGCCGCGTTCGACGAGACGATCGACCTGGCCTTCCTCGACGCCGACAAGGAGAACTACCCCGGCTACTACGAGCTGCTCATCAGCCGCATGCGGCCCGGCGGGCTGCTGGTCGCGGACAACACGCTGCGCCGGGGGCACGTCGCCGATCCCGCGCGCGACGAGGCCACGACGGTGCACATCCGCCGGTTCAACGACCTGGTGATCAGGGATCCGCGGGTGACGGTCTACATGCTGCCCGTCGCGGACGGGATGACCATGATCAGGAAGAGATAGCCATACCACCGAATCGCCGCCCGGCGCGGGCGCCAGGCCCTACGCTTGGTGATCCCGTGACTACAAGAGGACGGCGGCATGGTCAGGCCACTCGAAGAGCGTTTCCGTACGGCCCGCGACTTGTTTCCCGAATATCGGGTGGAGACGGTCAAGGGGCGCATCGTGGTGAACGAGTCCGGCACCTGGCAGCACAACACGATCCTCTTCCGGCTGCTGCTGCAACTGGCCGGCGCGGCGGCCGGGCGGGGCTGGGAGATCTGGCCCAACATCACCGTCTATCTCGGCGAGCACGCCGACCGGTACGTCCCCGACCTGACCGTGGTGCCCGCCTCCCCGAGGATGCACGAGGAGCACGCCGTGCACGGCGACGCGACGCTGCTGCTGGCCGACGTCGTCTCGGCCGGCAGCGGCTACGACGACTATTACGTCAAACCCTGCGGCTACGCCCCCGCCGGGGTGCCGCTTTACCTGGTGATCGACCCGTTTCAGCGGTCGGTCAAGCTCTTCTGCGACCCCTCCCGCGGAACCTATGCCACGGAGATCGTGGTGGCCGCCGGCGAGCCGCTGCCGCTGCCCGATCCGTGGGGGCTCGCCGTCGACACGGCACGGCTGATGTGACCCCCGGGAGCGCCGCTCCCGGGGGATCACCCGACTAAACGATCTTGTGCACCCAGTGGTGGGAGTCGGGGCGGGAGCCGTACTGGATGCCGACCAGTTCGTCGCGCACCCGCATGGTGACCGGCCCGGGGGCGCCGTCGGCCACCGTCCAGGAACGGTCGGCGCCCTTGACGGTGCCGACCGGCGTCACCACGGCCGCCGTCCCGCACGCGAACACCTCCGTGAGCTCGCCCGACTCGCAGCCCGCCTGCCACTCCTCGACCGAGAGGAGCCGCTCCTCGGTCTCCAGGCCGAGGTCGCCGGCCAGTTGCAGGATCGAGTCACGGGTGATGCCGGGCAGCAGGGTGCCGGTCAGCGCCGGCGTGACGAGCTTGTCGCCGAAGACGAAGAACAGGTTCATTCCGCCCATCTCCTCGACGTACCTGTGCTCGTGGGCGTCCAGCCACACCACCTGGTCGCAGCCGTTCTCCACCGCCTGCCGCTGCGCCACGAACGCGGCCGCGTAGTTGCCGCCGCACTTGGCGAAGCCCGTGCCGCCGGGGGCGGCGCGGGTGTACTCGGTCGAGAGCCAGACCGAGACCGGCTTGAGCCCGCCGGTGAAGTAGGAGGCCGCGGGAGAGGCGATGACCATGTACTTGTAGGACTTGGACGGGTAGTTGACGCCGAGCCCCGCCTGCGTGGCGATCATGAAGGGCCGCAGGTAGAGGCTGTGCCCCTCGGTCGTCGGCACCCATTCCCTGTCGGTCTGCACGAGCAGCTCCAGCGATTCGACGAACGTCTCCTCGGGCAGCTCGGGCATGGCCATGCGGGCCGCGGAGCGGTTGAAGCGGCCCGCGTTCGCGTAGGGGCGGAAGGCCACGATCGAGCCCGTGGTCTGCCGGTAGGCCTTGAGCCCCTCGAACAGCTCCTGGGCGTAGTGGAAGACCGACGTGGCCGGGTCGAGGGAGAGCGGCCCGTACGGCATGAGCCGGGCGTCGTGCCAGCCCTCACCCTCGGTGTAGTCGATCGAGATCATGTGGTCGGTGAAGGTCTGCCCGAAACCGGGGTTCGCCAGTACCTGCTCCCGCTCGGCCGCGGTGCGAGCGTGGTCGGATAGCTGCACGTCGAAGCTGAGCTTCTGAGCGATGGTCATGACGGCGGTCCTTCTCTCTGCGAATCTACGAACGGGGGCCGCTGAAGTGCGGTGTGAAGCAGTGCCGCCCCGAAAAGAGCAGCCCGTACTTCCTATTGTCTCGCTATATGGGATGGCAAGCGGCCGTTGGGGTGGTCAGGCCGTTGGCACACCAAAAAGCGCCTGGCGGTCCGTGTCGGATCGCCAGGCGCTCGCGGGGCTAGGCGGTCCTAGCCGGATACTCGCGCGGTGATGTCGTCACCGATCTCGTGGGTGCCGCGGCCGGGACGCCGCTCGGCGATGTCGGCGGCGACCGCCTGCTCGACCCTCGCCGCCTCCGCGTGCAGGCCGAGGTGGTCGAGGAGCATCGCGACGGACAGGATGGTCGCGGTCGGGTCGGCCTTGCCCTGCCCGGCGATGTCGGGGGCGCTGCCGTGCACCGGCTCGAACATGCTGGGCGCGGTGCGCTCGGGGTTGATGTTGCCGCTGGCCGCCAGGCCGATGCCGCCCGCGATGGCCGCGCCGAGGTCGGTGATGATGTCGCCGAACAGGTTGTCGGTGACGACCACGTCGAAACGCTCGGGCTGGCTCACGAAGAACATCGAGGCCGCGTCGATGTGGGCGTAGTCGGTGGCGACGTCGGGGTAGTCGCCGGCCACGCGGTCGACCGTGCGCTGCCACAGGTCGCCGGCGTAGGTGAGGACGTTGGTCTTGTGGACCAGGGTGAGCTTCTTGCGCGGCCGGGACCGCGCCTTCTCGAACGCGTAGCGCACCACGCGCTCGACGCCGTGGGCGGTGTTGAGCGACTCCTGTGTGGCGATCTCGTGGGGCGTGCCGCGCCGCATGACGCCACCGGTGCCTGCGTAGAGGCCTTCGGTGCCCTCACGAACGACGATCATGTCGATGTCGTCGGCCGACGAGCCGGCCAGCGGCGTCCGCACGCCGGGGAACAGCTTGACCGGGCGGAGGTTGACGTAGTGGTCGAACGCGAAGCGGAGCCGCAGCAGCAGGTCGCGCTCGAGGACGCCGGGCGGCACGCTGGGGTCGCCGACCGCGCCGAGCAGGATCGCGTTGTAGCCGCGCAACTCCTCGAGCACCGCGTCGGGCAGAGTCTCTCCGGTGCGGTGATAGCGGGCTGCCCCAAGGTCGTAGTGGGTGGGCTCGATCTTGGTGCCCACGGCCTCCAGGACCTTGAGTCCTTCGGCCACGACCTCGGCGCCGATGCCGTCACCCGGGATGACGGCCAAGCGGATGTTACGCGACTCCATGGGTGGTTACCTTACCGGCTCGTCTCGACTGACGAACACATCATCTCAGCTTGCGGACGGATCGGCGGCCTGGGCACGCGGGAGCGCCCAGGCCACGTCCTGAGCTAGCGGCCGGAACTCTGCGGGGCGCCGCCGTTGTCCCTGCGGTCCAGCGCGGTCTGCAGGGCCTCGGCGGCCTCGTCGTCGTGTTCTTCCGCACGGTTCCAGGCATACATCTCGTACATGTGACTCATCTCATTTCGCGGATGCGTTCCGATGGAAAGCCGGACTCCGGTCACGAATCCGGGCGAGTCTGCTCTCGTGGTCCGGGTCACGGACCGGGAGGAAGGGTCTGACGGCCGACGCAGCGCCACTCACCGCGGCGAGTCGTCGACCTGCCCTAACAGGCCCCGCCGCGGCAGGTAATAAGTACGAGCACCTGGCGCATCTCCGCTACAGTACCTCAGCCGTCTCGTTGGACGTCCTACTATCTTGCATGCTGAGACGCGAAAGGCCGCCGCCCCCTGCGGGACGGCGGCCTCGTACGACCGGGGAGGGTCAGTCCTCCAGGTCCACCGAGCGGCCGCTCTCGGCGCCGATCTCGGCCACGATCTGGTCGACCACGTCGGCCGGGATCGCGGTGTCGACGGTCAGCGCGATGAGCGCCTTGCCACCCTTGACCGACCTGGCCACCTGCATCGAGGCGATGTTGATGCCGTGCTCGCCGAGGAGGCGGCCGACCACGCCCACGATGCCGGGACGGTCGGTGTAGGTGAAGAACGACAGGTGGGCCGTCGGCTCGATCTCCATCTCGTAGCCGTTGACCTCGACGATCTTCGTGATCTGGCGAGGGCCGGAGAGCGTGCCCGACACCGAGACGTGGCGGCCGTCGGCCAGCACGCCCCGCACGGTCACCACGTTGCGCCAGTCGGGGCTCTCCGAGCTGGTCACCAGCTCGACGTTCATGCCGCGGTCCTTGGCCAGCAGCGGCGCGTTGACGTACGTGACCTGCTCCTCGATCACGTCGGCGAACACGCCCTTCAGCGCGGCCAGCTCGATCACCCGGACGTCCTGCGCGGCGATCTCGCCCCGCACCTCGACGTCGAGCTTGGTCGCGACCTCGCCGGCCAGCGCGGTGAACACCCGGCCGAGCTTCTCGGCCAGCGGCAGGCCCGGCTTGACGTCCTCGGCCACCACGCCGCCCTGGACGTTGACCGCGTCGGGGACGAACTCGCCCGCCAGCGCCAGCTTCACGCTCCGCGCGACCTGGGTGCCGGCCTTCTCCTGGGCCTCGTGCGTGGAGGCGCCCAGGTGCGGCGTGGCGACGACCTGGTCGAGCTCGAACAGCGGGCTGTCGGTGCACGGCTCCTTGGCGTACACGTCGAGGCCGGCCCCCGCGACCCGCCCCTCCTTGATGGCCGAGTAGAGGGCTGCCTCGTCGACGATGCCGCCGCGGGCGACGTTGACGATGCGCACGTTGGGCTTGACCTTGTGCAGCTCGTCGTCGCCGATGAGCCCGACCGTCTCCTTCGACTTCGGCAGGTGCACGGTGATGAAGTCGGCCTGCTTGAGCACCTCGTCGAGGCTCAGCAGCTTGACGCCCATCTGCGCGGCGCGGGCCGGCGGCAGGTAGGGGTCGTAGGCGATCAGTTCGACGCCGAACGGCTGCAGGCGCTGGGCCACGAGCTGGCCGATCTTGCCGAGGCCGAGGATGCCGACGACCTTCTCGTCGAGCTCGACGCCGGTGTACTTCGACCGCTTCCACTCGCCGTTCTTCAGCGCGGCGTGCGCCTGGGCCGTGTTGCGCGCGCTGGCCAGGATGAGCGCGAGGGTCTGCTCGGCGGCGCTGGTGATGTTGGAGGTCGGCGCGTTGACGACCATGACACCGGCCTTGGTGGCGGCCTCGACTTCGACGTTGTCGAGGCCGACGCCGGCGCGGGCGACCACGCGCAGCTTGGGCGCCGCGGCGATGGCCTCCGCGTCGACCTGCGTGGCGGAGCGGACGATCAGCGCGTCCACGCCGGCGAGTGCGGGCAGCAGCTGGGAACGGTCGGCGCCGTCGGTGTGGCGGACCTCGAAATCAGCGCCGAGCACGGCGAGGCCGGCCTCGGACAGCTCCTCTGCGACCAGAACGACGGGCTTGTTCACGGGTGTGGATCCTCCGGGACAGGCGGGCTTCGGGGGACTCGTCACACGTCCGGCCCCCCGACGGTCCCACAGAGTCTAACGGTCGCTTGTGAACGCGTTCACGAGGGACCCATGATGTAGGACAGGGGCGGCCGTACCCACCGGGCGGCAAACTCATCCATATCGCGGCCGTCTTTGTCTTGATCGGGAGATTTCTTCGCCATTAGCCTGATAAGCCGTGGCCGACTACCTATGGTTCGTCATATGAGCATCGGGAATCCTGCGCTTGCCGACGTGCTCGCCCAGCATGGCACCCCCCATCGCCTGCTGGGCGCTCTCGCCGACGGTGGAATCCTGGTGGCAGTGCGAACAGACCGTTCAGTCGTCCTGGGGACGACGCAAGCCGGTGACCGGGTCCTGCTCGGCTACACCGGCCCTGCCACCTATGCCAGGCACCGCGGCAGCCATTCCCTGTCGGCGTGTGACGCCGACACCATCCTGGACATCCAGCGCGTCACCGGCGTGCGGGAGATCGTGATCGACGCGGCCGGACCAGCCGCCGCGGCCGTGCCCATCGACGATCTCCAGCGCTTCCTCACCTCGACGCGCAGCGGACCGACGCCCGTGCTGTCGGGGGCGGCCCCCGCCGCCTACGCCACGGGCGCCATGGCCACCGTCTCGCGCGGTGCCGCGCTGGCCCAGGTCGCACCGCCCTCCACCCAGGCGCCCGCGTTCCCGTGGGTGCCCGCGCCCCGGCCGCACCTGTCGGGGCCCATGCAGCAGGTGGATCCCGGCTACCGGCGGTGCACGCACCCGATCCTGCCCGCGCTGCGGCAGGCGATCGCGCAACTGCTCATGGACTTCCCGCTCGTGCACCACGTGTGGATCTCCGAGGCGAGCACCGCGTCCGGCGCCCCCGGCATCATGCTGCACGTGAAGGTGCACATGTCCGCCGCCGAGGACGTCGTACGCGACCTGCACCGCCTGGTGCGGGCCCGGCTGCCGCAGTTCGCGGCGTCCGGCGCGCCGATCCTCATGGCCAGGGTGGCCGACACGCACAGCGAACGCCGGATGATCGAGATCGGTGCGCACGTGGTGTGCGCCGACGTCCGCGACTGACCCACGCGCGACGGGCCCGGCCGATCCGGGCCCGCCTCGCCGCGCCGGAACTGGGCCCTACCGAACAACGCTCTGCTGGGCTTCAATGAGGGCATGATCGCACCGGCGGCGAGCGTCTCCACGGTCCCCCGGGGCGTACGCGTCGGCTACGGTGTGGGGTCGTTCTGCACCGCCACCGTGGGCGCCGTGCCCGGGCTGCTCCTGCTGTACTACATGACGAACTTCCTGGCCGTTCCCGCGTGGCTGGCCGGGGTGGTCGTGACCGCGCCCAAGGCCTGGGACCTCGTGATCAATCCGCTGGTCGGCCGCTGGTCCGACCGGACCAGATCGCGGCTCGGCCCGCGCAGGCCCTGGCTGCTCGCCGGCGCCTGCACGCTGCCGATCGCGTTCTTCCTGGTCTTCGCCGGCCCGCCGCTGACCGGCGTGCCCGCCGCACTGTACGTCGGGGTGTGCTTCCTGGCCACGGCGACGGCGTACGCGCTGTTCGAGGTGCCGTACAAGGCGATGCCCGGCGAGATGACGCACGACTACCACGAACGCACCTCGCTGCTCCAGTGGCGGATGATCTTCATTGGCGCGGCCACCGCCATCAGCGGCGTGCTGGCCCCGGCGATCGTCACCAGCCAGGGCGGCGACGGCACCCTCGGCAGCTACCGGCTGATGGCCGCCACGATCGCGGCCATCCTGCTGGTCTCGATGCTGGGCTCGTTCTTCGGCACCGCCCGCGCCCCCATGACCGGCGCGCCCGAGCCCGACCGGGGCGGGTGGCGGGAGCAGTTCGCGGCGATCAAGGGCAACGCGCCGTTCCTCTGGATCACGGCGCTGGCCTGCACGCAGATGCTGGCCGTCAGCATGATGCTGGCGGCGGCGCCGTACTTCGCCACCTACACGATCGGCACGCCGGACGCCACGCAGACGCTGTTCGCGGCGCTGGTCGGCCCGATGCTGCTGACGATGCCGCTGTGGGTGCGGTTGTCCAAGCGGTTCGACAAGCGCGGCGCGATGGTGCTGGCCGCGTTGATGTTCGGGGGCGGCACCGCGGCGGCGATGGCGACCCCGATCTTCGGCTCGTTGTACGCGCACATGACGATCCTCGTCGTCGGCGTGGGCATCGCGGGCGTGCAACTGCTGCTGTTCTCCATGCTGGCGGACGTGATCGCGGTGGACGCGGCGAAGACCGGCAAGCGCAGGGCGGGCGTGCTGACCGGGTTGTGGACGGCCATCGAGAGCGGGGTCAGCTCGTTCGGCGCGCTGATCTTCGGCGTCATCCTGTCGCTCGGCGGCTTCATCGAGTCCGAGCCGAGCAGGCCGGTCGAGCAGCCGGAGAGCGCGGTGACCGCGGTGCTCATCGGGCAGACCACGGTCCCCGCGCTGATCATCCTGGCGTCGGTGGTGATGACGCTGAGATACCGCCTCGCGCCACCCGGCGCGCCGGAACCGGACGCGTCCGCGTGACGGACCCGGCCGCACGGCGTGCCTGGTCAACGTGGGTGACAGCCATGCGCGCGCGGGACGGTCATCACCACCGATCCGCGTATTCTGGACAGGGAGCGCGGTTCAGGCCGATACTCGCTACATGAGCTCCACGCTTCCGCCCTTTCGTGCCTCGGATGGGGAACGCGACCGTGCGATCGACGAGCTCAGAGATCGCGCCGTAGAGGGGCGCATTTCCCACGACACGTTCGTGGGCCGGGTCGACCAGGTGCTCAGAGCGCAGAACCGCCACGAGCTCGACGAGGTGGTGGCCGACCTGCCGCGGCGGGCGACGCTCAGGCAGCGGCTGACCGACGCGGTGGCGTCGGTGTCGGAGTTCACCACCAGGGTGCAGTCGGCGTGGCGGCGGCCGCGGCTGCCCCGGCTGGCGCTGCCCGACGACGACCGGCTGCGTTACGTGGTGGGCAGGGGGTCGGCCTGCGACCTCGTGCTGTCGGACCTGACGGTCTCCCGCGTGCACGCCGAGCTGCGGCGCGAGAGCGACGGGTGGCTGCTGGTCGACCTTGGCTCGCTCAACGGCACCCGGCTCAACGGGTGGCGGCTGGTGGGGCCCGCCCGGGTCAGGTCGGGTGACGAGATCTCGTTCGGAGACTGCGGTTTTCTGCTCACGTCGGGTTTGCCGTCGATGTGAGCGCTCGCGCATTCTCCAATAAATACGGATATTTGCGGATTACAGGCTGACGGTGCTGCTCCATGCTGCAGGCGATCCCCCAGTCTTATTGGAGACCCCATGCGGCGCACCTCAGCATCCCTCGTCGCGGGCGCGCTCGTCGCGGCCCTCGCGTGGGCGTCCAGCCCTTCCTCACCAGCCGTCGCGCTCGACCCCTCGGTGGGTGTGGCCGACCTGACCCAGGACCTCAACCAGATCCTCAGCGACTCGCGGCTCACGATCGCCAGGGCGGGCGTCGTCGTCAAGAGCGCGGAGAGCGGCGAGGAACTGTACGCCACCGACGCCGGCAAGCTGCTGATCCCGGCGTCCAACACCAAGCTGTTCACCTCGGCCGCGGCGGCCGAGACGCTCGGGCTCGACTACCGCTTCACCACCAGCGTGCTGAGCACCGGGCGCAAGGCCGGCAAGGTGCTGACCGGCGACCTGGTGCTGCGCGGCACCGGCGACCCGACCATGCTGGCCGAGGACTACGACGCGCTGGCCGCCAAGGTGGCCGGCGTCGGCGTCAAGGTCGTCACCGGCAAGCTCGTGGCCGACGACACCTGGTTCGACGCGCGGCGGCTCGGCAACGACTGGGCCTGGGACGACGAGACCGCGTACTACGCGGCCCCGATCTCGGCCCTGACCGCCTCCCCCGACAAGGACTACGACGCCGGCTCGGTGATCGTCGCGGTGACGGCCGAGAACGGCAAGGTCAAGGTGACCACCACGCCCGACACCGGCTACCTGAAGATCGTCAACCGGGCGACGGCGGGCTCCGAGACCGACGTGCTCATCGAGCGGCAGCACGGCACCCGCACCGTCGTGATCACCGGTACGGTCGCGGACCCGTACCAGGAGTGGGTGGCCGTCGACGACCCCACGGCCTACGCCTCCTCCCTCTTCCGTGAATCGCTGACCAGGCACGGCGTCAAGGTGCTCGGCCGCACGGTGAGCGGCGCGGCGCCCGAGGGCGCCAAGGAGCTGGCCGCGCACGAGTCGATGACGCTGGGCGAGCTGCTGGTGCCGTTCATGAAGCTGAGCAACAACATCCACGCCGAGATCCTCACCAAGGCCATGGGCCGCAAGGCGGCGAACCAGGGCACGTGGCCGGCCGGGCTCAAGGTCACCACCGACTTCGCCAAGGCCAACGGGGCGCAGGTGATCAACATGCGTGACGGCTCGGGACTGTCGCGCCGCGACGGCTTCTCGCCCGGCTCGATCGTGCAGTTCCTGTCGGCCGTACGCGGCAAGCCGTGGTTCGACACCTGGTACGAGTCTCTGCCCGTCGCGGGCAACGCCGATCGTTTCGTCGGCGGCACGCTGCGCAGCCGGATGCGCGACACCGCCGCCGCGGGCAACGTGCACGCCAAGACGGGCTCGTTGACCGGGGTCACGGCGTTGTCCGGCTATGTCACCAGCGCCGACGGCGAGCCGCTGATCTTCTCGATCATGCTGAACCAGTACCTGTCGGGCTCGCCGAAGGACATCGAGGACAAGATCGCCGTACGCCTCGCCCAGTTCTCCCGTACCTCGGCGGGCGGTGACCCCGTCCAGCTCCGCGCCACGGACCCGGGCCCGGCGGGCGACCTGGAGTGCTCCTGGCTGAAGCCCGCGCAGTGCTGATCATCTTGCGCTGATCATCTTGCGCTGATCATCGTGGGGTGAATGCGGCGGCCTCCTGACGCGCAGGGGGCCGCCGCGGTTTACCCCGATAAGGCAGGCTGCATCACGATTCAGCCACTTGGAGCGGTCTTTTCAGGACATAGCCGACCCTGGAGCGCCAGAATGCGGTTCGACCTTGTGTGAAACCGCCGACCCGGAGGAGAGAATGCGCAGACAGCTCAAGGCATGGGCCTGCCTCGGGAGTCTGGCGGCACTGACCTTCCCCGCACCGGCCGCGCAGGCGGCCACGAGCGCGCAGGCCTGCCGGGTGGCCGCGGCCAAGCCCGCGCTCTCCCACGGCTTCGTCCGCGGCACGGCCACCAGGGCGGGCTGCTCCGGCAAGGCACTGCTCCGGGTACGCGTCGCGATGGCCGTGCCGGGCCCCGACCGGGTCGTCAAGAGCGGCTCCAGGACCGTCAGGACCGGCTCGGTCACCGCGCAGGTGCGCTGCACCACCACCCCGCGCACCTACTACGTGATCGCGCTCGACGCCAAGGGGCACAAAGCCAGGTCGCGCACGGTACGGCTGGCGTGCGGCGAGTTCGCCTCGGCGACCGAGGAGGCGCTCGTCAAGCTCACCAACAAGGCGCGGGCCGGGAACGACTGCAAGCCCCTGGCCCACGACCCCAGGCTGCACCTCGCGGCCGAGCGCCACTCGGCGGACATGGCGGCCAAGGGGCGTCTCAGGCACACCTCAGGCGGGCGCGCGTTCGCGGAGCGCATCAAGGCGGTCGGCTTCTCCTACAGCCTGATCGCCGAGAACGTCGCCATGGGCTACCCCGCCGCCGCCACGGTGCTCAAGGACTGGCTGAAGAGCCCAGGTCACCGCAAGAACATCCTCAACTGCTCGTTCACCCACATCGGCGTCGGATACAGCGCCGAGAAGCAAGCCTGGACCCAGATCTTCGCCGCCCGCTGAAACTCCGCTCAAGCCCTGCTGAAGCCAAGGGAGCGTCGGGCTTCACCGGCCTCAGCGCCGGTTCCCACCGCACGCCCACACGCTCCCCTCCTGGCGGGCCCGGCCGCGCCTCCCCCCCGCACAAAGGACCGCGGCCGGGCCCGCATCCTCCCTCCGGTGTCAGGCCCGGTCGGAGAAGCGGGCCAGCACCAGCGACTCGACCACGCCGACGACCGCGTACGCGAGGATCGACACGGTCGTGACCACCACGATGTCCGCCCACACCTCGTCGTAGCGGAACCCGCCGATCGCGCGCAGGATCTCCGCGCCGATCCCCTCGCCGGTGGCCAGCCATTCGGCGATGAGCGCGCCGATGATCGAGGCCGGCACCGAGATCCTGGCCGAGGCGAAGACCGCGGGCATCGCCGTCGGCACGGCCACCTTGCGCAGGACGGTCATGCGGGTGCCGCCGTAGGCCATGACCAGGTCGGTGGCCTGCGGCGAGGCCGATCTCAGCCCGAAGACGATGTTGACCAGCGCGGGGAAGAACACCACGATGCCGCCGATGACGGCGACGCCCACCAGGTCCCTGCCGAAGATCAGCGTGATGAGCGGCGTCATCACCACGAGCGGCACCGAGCGCAGCAACATCGCGACCGGCATGAACGTCTGCTCCACGGTCCTGAACAGCACGAACGTGACCGCGACGGCCATCGCGGCGACCATCCCCGAGGCGAACCCGATGGCGGCGTCCCTGACGGTGATGCCCAGCGCGCCGAACACGGCCTCGCGGTGGGCCGCCGACGCGGTCAGGTAGTCCCACACCTGGGGCGGGCGCTTGCCGACGAGCGGGCTGATGCCGAACGCCTCCAGCGCCAGCCACCACGCGGCCACGACGATGACCACACAGGGCGCGAGCGGCCCGACGACCCGCAGGATGGTACGGCCGATCACTGCGCCTCGCCTTTCGACCACGGGGTGACCACGCGGGCGACGAGCGCGACGACGGCGTACCCGAGACCGGCGATCAGCCCCGCCACGAGCGCCAGTCCCCATGTCCGCGGCACCTGGAACTGCTGCTGCGAGATCATCAGGGAGACGCCGAGCCCCTGGTCGTTGCTGCCGAGATATTCGCCGATGATCGCGCCGAGCAGCGCGGAGGGCGCGGAGATCCGCAGACCGGCGAACGTGCTGGGCAGGGCCGAGATGACCTGCACGTAGCGGAGCCTGGCCAGGCGGCCGCCGCCGTAGACGGTGACGAGGTCGAGGCCGGCCTGGTCGGCGGAGCGCAACCCGAGCAGGGCGCCGATGAGCGTGGTGAAGAAGACGGAGATGGCGGCCAGGAACACCACGGTGGCCTCGCCGCCGAAGACGACCAGCACGATGGGGCCGATGGCGAGCAGCGGGACACAGTAGCTGATCACGGCGAGCTGGGTGGCGACGGCTTCGAGCCGGGGCACGAGCAGCACCAGCAGCGCCACGCCGATGGCCAGCCCGTTGCCCCACAGGAAGCCCTGCGCCGCCGCGGACACGGTGGCGATGACGTTGGGGCCGTAGAAGGCCCACCCGTCGTCGCCCATCCCGGCCAGCACGGCCCACGGCGTGGGCACCGCTCCGCCGCCGGCGAACACCGTCACGGCCAGCAGCCACCACACCGCGACCAGGGCGACGACGCCGGCCAGCCCCTGCGCCCTTCTCATGAGCCGTGCCCGAACAGCAGGTCGCTGAGGTGGTCGTGCAGGGCGTGGAACTCCGGCGTGCGCATCATGCCGGGCGTGCGCGGGCGCGGCAGGCCGATCTCCACCAGCTCGACGATCCGGCCGGGGCGCGGGCTCATGACGGCGACCACGTCCGACAGGAAGATCGCCTCGCCGATCCCGTGGGTGACCATCAGCGTGGTGGCGGGCTTCTCCGTCCAGATGCGCAGCAGCTCCAGGTTGAGCCGCTGCCTGGTCATGTCGTCGAGGGCGCCGAACGGCTCGTCGAGCAGCAGCACGCTGGGCTTGACGACGAGCGCGCGGGCGATGGAGACACGCTGGCGCATGCCGCCCGAAAGTTCGGCGGGCCTGGCCTTCTCGAACCCTTCGAGGCCGACCAGCTTGATCAGGTCGTCGATGACGCCGGGCTCGGGCCTGATCCCGGCGACCTCCAGCGGCAGCCGGATGTTGGCGGCGACGCTCCGCCAGGCCAGCAGGGCCGAGTCCTGGAAGGCGATGCCGAGGTGGTGGCTCCTGCGCAGCTCGGCGGGCGTCTCGCCGTTCACCCGGATCTCGCCGCTGGTGGGCTGCTCCAGCCCGGCGAGCATGCGCAGCACCGTCGACTTGCCGCAGCCGGAAGGGCCGAGCAGCGACAGGAACGAACCCTTCGGCGTACGGAGGTCCACGCCGTCGACGGCGGTCAGGCCCTTGCCGAACGTCTTGCTCAGCCCGGTGACGCTGATGCCGGCGCCGTGCGCATCGATGGCCTCGACCGAATCGCTCATGACAGCTTCAGGCTCGGGTCGGCCTTGTAGACCTCGTCCAGGACGGTCAGGTCGAACAGTTGCTCGGCCTTGATGGTCAGGCCCGCCTTGGCCAGCGAGGCGATGTTCTGCTCGATCAGCTCGGGCGTCATCGTGAACAGGCCGTTGGCCTTGACGTCGGGGGTGACGACGAGCTCGTTCTGCATCTTGGCCTCCTCGGTCTGCTCCTTGACGTCGAGGTTCTGGTCCTTGCCGTAGACGGTGGCGGCCAGCTCGGCCGACTTGGCCGGGTCGGCGACGGCGTCCTTCCAGCCCTTGATCTCGGCGGTCAGGAACGCCTTGAGCTTGTCGCGCTCGTTGTCGATGGTCTCCTGGGTGACCGTGAACGTCTCGGCGACCAGCGGCAGGCCGGCGTCGGCGAGCAGCAGGTGGGTGGCGTCGTGGCCCTCCATCCTCAGCCGTACGGGGCCGCTGGTGACGAAGCCGACGTAGCCGTCGAGCTGCCCGG
Source organism: Nonomuraea sp. B5E05 (assembly GCF_039880665.1). Taxonomy (NCBI): domain Bacteria; kingdom Bacillati; phylum Actinomycetota; class Actinomycetes; order Streptosporangiales; family Streptosporangiaceae; genus Nonomuraea; species Nonomuraea sp. B5E05. The sequence goes on along the minus strand of NZ_JBDPMJ010000009.1, from coordinate 246,420 downwards.
AGGTCAGCATCGAGGGGTCGGACTGGAACGGCACCCGCGTCACGCTGCCCTCGTCGATGCCGTTGGCCTTGAGCAGCGCGTTCCAGACCAGCTCGTTGGAGTCCTGGACGCCGATCTTCTTGCCGGCCAGATCCTTGGCGCTCTCGATCGGGTTCTTGCTCAGGGAGATGATGGCGAACGGGTTCTTCTGGAAGGTGGCGCCGACGATCTTCAGCGGGGCGCCCTGCAGCACGGCGGGGGCGGTGATGGTGGGCGCGGACAGGCCCGCCCAGCAGCGCCCGGTGGCCAGTCCCGACTCGACCGAGGTGCCGGAGCCGCCGCCCGACAGCAGCTCGACCTGGGAGAACCCGGCAGCCTTGTAGTAGCCCTTGCTGTCGGCGAAGTATTCGCCGGCGAACTCGACGTTCTTCTTCCAGGAGAGCTGGAGCTTGACCGAGCCCAGCCCGCCGCCGGATGAGGAACCGGCCGGCGAGCCGCTGTCGCCGCAGGCGGCCAGACCGAGCGCCAGACCGGCCAGGCCTGTCGTCCGCAGGAACGCGCGACGGTCGAAGGTAGCCATGATTCTCCTTGAGCGGCCGTGAAGGTGCAGGTCAGGACGTTATCTACCGATTATTACCATCAAGTGACGGTATTTTCGGACTTCTGGCCGGGCGGACGGCCGTCGCGCGGGATGGCGGAAAAACCGCTGGCGGCCCCTGTAGGTCCCTACGAGAGCGGGGGACGAGGACCGTAGATCCCTCCAGCGGCCCCAGGGCTCCGGTAGCGTCGGGCGGGAAATGAGACTCGACGGAATCCCCCTTTGGGACGGTACCGAACTTCGCGGCCCTGTCGATCTGAGCTGGGAGCCCGACCGGATCATCGACGTGAGCCCCGCCGCGCCACGCCACGACGACCTGTGCGTCATCCCCGGCCTGGTGGACACGCACGTCCACCTGATCGGCCACGCCGGCCCCGGCGACCCGCCCGACTTCGCGACGTGGCCGCTGGTCACCACGCGCGACGAGCAGGTGCTGCACGGCGTGGCCCACGCCCAGCGGGCCATGCGGCACGGCGTCACGACACTGCGCGACCTGGCGGGCGACGAGGCCCAGGTCGCGCTGCGCCGGGCCTTCGACGCCGGGGTGCTGCAGGGGCCGCGCCTCCAGGTGCACGGCGTGGTGGGGATGACCGCCGGGCACAACGACCTGTTCGTGCCGCCCGCCTCGCCTCAGCGCAAGCCCACGGCCGACGGGCCCGACGAGTGCCGCAAGCTCGTACGCACCTGGGCCAGGGCCGGCATGGACGGCATCAAGCTCACCACCAGCGGCGGCGTGCTGTCGATCGGCGACAGGAACGCCTGGCGCAACTACACCCGCGCCGAGATCAGAGCCGTCGTGGACGAGGCGCACGCGCTCGGCATGCCGGTGGCCTCCCACGCCCATTCCGAGGAGGGCATCCGGGTGGCCGTCGAGGAGGGCGTCGACTCGATCGAGCACGGCACCCTCATGAGCACCGACCTGGCCGAGGTCCTGGCCGCCCGCCGCACTCCCGTGGCCCCCACGCTGCTCATCAACGAGGCCATCGCCGAAGGCCGCGTCCCGGTCACCCCCGAGGCCAGGGCCAAGGCCGCCGAGCTCGTCGCCACCCGTGACGTGCTGCTCGCCCAAGCGGCCGCGCTCGGCGTGCGGTTCGTGCTGGGCACCGACGCGAACGGCCACCACGTGCAGTTCGGCGACCAGCTCGCCGAGGTCCGCCACATGGCCGGGATCCTCGGCATGGACGCGGCGTCGGCGCTGCGCGCGGCCACCTCGGACGCGGCCGACTCGATCGGCATTCCCGTGGGCAGGATCGCGCCCGGGCTGGGCGCCGACCTCATCGTGCTGCGCGGCCGGCCGTGGGAGCGCATCGGCGACCTGGCCACCGGCAACATCGTGGCCGTCGTGTCACGGGGCGCCGTCGTCGCGGGCGGGCTGCCCTGACCGCAGCGCCAGGTAGAGGTCCGTACGGTCGCGCATCGACGACATGCGCCGGCCGGTGAGCTCCTCGATCCGCTGCATCCGGTAACGCAGCGTGTTGACGTGGACGTACAGCTCGTCGGCCGTGCGCTGCCACGATCCGCAGGTCTCCAGGAAGAGGTCGAGCGTGCGCAGCAGCTCGGAGCCGTGCCGCGCGTCGTAGTCCTCGACGGGCGCCAGCAGGCGGTCGCGGAACGACCTGCGCACGCCGGCCGGCAGCGAGGCCAGCAGCAGGTCGAAGCTGTCGATGTCGGCCACCGACATGATCGACACCGGCCCGGGACCGCCCCTGGCCGACTCCATGCCGCGCCTGGCCGTCTCCAGCGCCTCGCCGAGCTGCGACACGCTGGCCGCCATCTCGCTGATGCCGGCCGCGATGCTTACTCCCGAGCGTGTCCCCAGGCTCATCTCCCGGCTCGTTCCCGGGCTCGTCTCCCGGCTCACTCCCCGCCCGGCGACCAGCCCGCGCAGCTCGTCGGCCAGGCTCTTGCGCGAGGCCCGGCCGTTGACCAGCACGATCGCCTCGCGCGGCGTGCCGCCGACGATCAGGTGCCGCCCTTTCCTCGCCAGGCCCTCGTGCAGCAACTCCGGCAGGTCGAGCTCGGGGCCGCCGGTCTGGGTGACCGCCATGGCCGCGGTCGGCAGGCCGGGGTCGGCGCCGAGCAGCCGCATATGCGCCGAAACCTCGCCGGGCGGGATCTGGCCGAGGACGTCGAGCAGCGTCTGCGCCCTGACCCGCTCGGCCCTGCGCTGCTCGGCGGCGAACCCCTCGACGGTCACCACCTCGGTGATCGTGCCGAACGACTGGTCGGGAGCGGCCAGCAGCAGCGGCAGCCGGCGCAGCTCGCACGCCTTGACCAGCTCCCGCGGCAGCTCGCCGAGCACGATCAGGCCCACGACCAGGCCGGCGGCGTCGCTGGCCCACAGCGCGTCGGCGAAGCGCTCGCAGTCGGACGGCTCGGTGTACCAGACGCCGCTGGTCAGCACCAGGTCGCCGGGCCGCAGGTAGCGGCGGGGGTCGGGCAGGTCGGTCGGGTAGGCGCGCCGGATCTCGCGGTCGAGTGCGGCACCACCTGTCACCAGCGTCAGCCGCAGGTCGTCGCGTGCGAGCAGATCCGCCAGCCTCATGAAATCCGATGGTATGCCAGGCCGCACGGACGGCCGCCGGGGTGCCTACCACGGACGGGAGCGGCGCGGCTCCCTGAGGGGGAGGTTTCCGCACGGAAATCCCCGTGAGAGTTCGGAGGTTCGCACGATATCTGCCGGGCCGGGCGGTCCGGTTTACTCGGTGCCATGCGTCCCAAGGCGGAACTCCACCTGCACATCGAGGGCACCCTTGAGCCCGAGCTCGTCGTCGAGCTGGCCAGGCGTAACCGGATCGAGCTGCCGGCCTTCGACGCGGAGGCCGTCCGCGCCCGCAACGACTTCGCCGACCTGGGCTCGTTCCTGGACGTCTACTACGACAACCTGGCGGTCCTGCGTACCGAGGAGGACTTCCACGACCTGGCCGCCGCCTACCTGCGGCGGGCCGCCGGGCAGGGTGTGCGGCACGCGGAGATCTTCTTCGACCCGCAGGCGCACACGAGCCGGGGCGTGCCGCTGGAGGCGGTGTTCGGCGGGTTGTCGGCGGCGCTGCACGGCAGCGAGGTGTCGGCCGCGCTGATCCTGTGCTTCCTTCGTGACCGGGGCGCGGAGGAGGCGGAGCAGGTGCTGCGGGCGGCACTGCCGTTCCGCGAGCAGTTCATCGGAGTGGGGCTGGACTCGGCGGAGGTGGGATATCCGCCGTCGTTGTTCCGGCGGGTCTTCGACATCGCCGCCGCCGAAGGCCTGCACCGGGTGGCGCACGCGGGCGAGGAGGGCGGGCCCGACTACGTGTGGGAGGCGCTCGACGTGCTGGGGGTGGAGCGGCTGGACCACGGCATCAGGGCGATGGAGGATCCGCAGCTCGTGGCCAGGCTGAGGGAGGAGCGGATCCCGCTGACCGTGTGCCCGCTGTCGAACGTGCGGCTGCGGGTGGTGCCGTCCCTGCGCGACCACATCCTGCCCGCGATGCTGGACGAAGGGCTGGTCGTGACGGTCAACTCCGACGATCCCGCCTACTTCGGCGGCTACGTCGAGGACAACTACGAAGCGCTGCGGCGGGAGCTGGGAATGACCGGCGAGCAGCTCGACCTGATCGCCCGCAACTCCTTCGCCGCGGCCTTCGCGTACGAGCCCCGGCACGGTGAAGGGGCCCGCCCCCGCAGGGCGGACCCCTCGTCATCACTCACCAGCTGAGATATGACCTAGCCGATGTTGCACTCCCTGTGCTCGTGGCTGAGCACGTGGTTCAGGACGTTGTCGAGGCCGATGCCGGCCAGGAAGCCGTGGGCGCTCTGGTGGTTGTCGACCTCCTTGCCGATGGTGCCGTCACCACACACGAGGATGATCCTCACGTCCTTGCCGCGGTGGTCGTGGTCGTCGTACGTCGCCGCGAGCGCGGAGCCGCCGGACATGAGCAGCCCTCCGACGAGCCCGGCCAGGATGAGCCCCGATTTGTACATGTCGTATCCCCTTTGGTACGTAATGACTACTCTCTGTAGCTACCGGGAGGTGTTTGCCCTGCCCCACTCGTCGACAAACTCCCCGATCTTGTTCTTGACCTGCGCGAAAGCAGCACCTGGCAAAGCCGTGCCGGGGATCGTTTCGCTTGACGATCATGTGTGCTTAGCGGGGACGGCCTTGCCATTCGAGGCCGGGCACGGCGAAGGGGCCCATCCCGCAGGACGGGCCCCCGGTTGCGCACCCGCGGCCGGGCACGACGCAGGGGTCCACCCATCGGGCGGACCCCTGGTGTTCATCGGCCGGCAAAGCGACTTCAGCCGATGTTGCACTCCCTGTGCTCGTGGCTGAGGATGTGGTTCAGCGAGTCGCCGACGGCGATACCGAGCAGGCCGTTGGCGCTCTGGTGGTTGTCGACCTTCTGCGCGACGTTTCCGTCACCACAGACGAGGATGATCCTCACGTCGCCGTCGCGGCCGTCGTTGTTGAACGTCGCAGCGGACGCGGCGCCGCCGGACATGAGCAGCCCCCCGACGAGCCCGGCCAGGATGAGGCCTGATTTGTACATGTTATCTCCTCTGGTACCTATTGACTACTCTCCGTAGCTACCGGGGTGAGATCTGCCCTGCCCCTCCCTTCGACAAACTCCGGCGTTTCTGTCTTGACCTGCGCGAAAGCAGCGCCTGGCATAGCCGTGCCGATGAACGTCCGGCTTGACCGTCAGGTGTGCTCCCGGGAGGAGCGGGTGAAGATCACATGACCGTTCCGCGACCATGGCGCGCGCCCCTCCCGTGGCCCCAGACTGGTGCCTGTCACGGGAGGCAATCATGACCGCAGGCACCGGATCGTCCAGGACCGCGACCGGCGAACGGCGCACCGAACTCGACGCCATGCGCGCTCTCGTGGTCGTCGGGCTGGTGTTCTTCCACGCGTCGCTGGTGTTCGACTCGCGCGACGACTTCTACGTCAAGAACGCCGAGACGACCGACATCACGTTCGTCATCGCGGCGCTCTGCGTGATCTGGGCGATGCCGCTGCTCTTCCTCATCGCCGGGCTGGGAGCGTGGCTCTCGCTGCGCCGCCGGGGGCCCGGCGGATTCGCCGTGGAACGATTAGCGCGGCTGGGCGTGCCGCTGCTGTTCGCCCTGGTCACGATGTTGCCGGTGCCTCAGTGGTTGCGGCTGCGGGCCGATCCCGGCTATCACGAGTCCTATCTGGAGTTCCTGCCGAAGTTCTTCGCCGTGCGACCGGATCCGGGTGACTTCCCGTTCGTCGTGGAGGGGCCGTACTTCGAGACCGGGCACCTGTGGTTCGTGGTGCTGCTGCTGACCTTCTCGCTCGTGCTCGCGCCGCTGGTGCGGTGGGTGCCGCGTGGCTGGGCGCTGCGCTCGCGCGAACGCCTGGTCGCGCTCTGCCGGCCGCGTGGCGCGATCCTGCTGCCCGGCCTGCCGATCGCGGCGATCTGCGCGGTCGCCGGTCTCGAGGAGGCGTTCGGCGGCTGGGACCGCTGGGCGTACCTGGTGTTCTTCCTGTACGGCTTCCTGCTCGTGACCGATCCCGCCTTCCGCGCGGCGATGCGGCGCAACCGGCGGATCGCGGCCGTCGCGGGCGCCGTGCTGATGCTGGTGGGGGTGCCGGGCTTCATCATCGCGGGCGACGCCCCCGGCGCCGACGCGTTCACGGACCTCACCCCGCTCCCGATCGCGATGCGCACGTTGTACGGGCTGGCCGGATGGTGCTGGCTGGTCGCCATCCTAGGCTTCCTCGACCGCCCGCGCCCCGCCGCGGCACCCGCCCGGCCGCCGAACCGGCTCTCGGCCTACCTGGCGTCCGCCGTGCTGCCGCTCTACATCCTGCACCAGCCGATCGTCGTGGCCGTGGCCTTCTTCGTCGCCGGCTGGCAGGCGCCGATCCCGGTCGAGTACGCGGTGATCGTGGTGTTGTCGCTGGTGCTGACGGTGGCCGTCTACGACGTGCTGGTGCGCAGGACGAGGGTGACGAGGTTCCTGTTCGGGATGCGGGAGCCTACGGGACGGTGAGGACGACCGGGCCGTCGCCGGTGATGGCGACCGTGTGCTCGACGTGCACGCTCCTGCTGCCGTCGGCCGAGCACAACGACCACCCGTCGTCGGCCACGTAGTAGCCGTCGCCGCCGCCGGCCATCAGGCTCGGCTCGATCGCGATGACCAGGCCGGGCCGCAGCCGCAGGCCGCGGCCCCTGCGCGCCTCGTTGGGCACGAACGGCGACTCGTGCATGGCCCGCCCGATGCCATGGCCGCCGAAGTCGTTCTGCATGCCGTAGCCGGCGCCGCGCCCGACCGTGGACATGGCGTGCCCGATGTCGCCCATCCTGCCGCCGGGCAGGGCCGCCTCGATGCCCGCGGCCAGCGTCTCCTCGGCGACCTTGATCAGTTTGAGGTCTTCCTCGCGGGCGTGGCCGACGGTGAAGCTGACGGTGCCGTCGGCGTGCCAGCCGTCGATGTACGCGCCGCAGTCGACGCTGATCAGGTCGCCGTCCCGCAGTTTGTACGCTGTCGGCAGGCCGTGCAGCATCACCCCGTTGACCGAGGTGCAGATCACGCCGGGATAGGGCGTCGCGCCGAACGACGGGTGATAGCCGAGGAACGACGCCCCCGCGCGGGCCTCCTCGATGACGGTCCTGGCCACCTCGTCGAGCTGCTTCAGCGTCACCCCGATGCCGGCCCGCTCCCGCACCGCCGCCTGGACGGCGGCGACGACCTTGCCCGCCTCCCGCATCGCGGCTATCTCTCCGGCCGACTTGAGCTCGATCACGGCGCCTCCTCGCTCGATAACTATACCGGTATTATTATCACAGCCACGCGCGGAGGGACCCCTCGGCCGGCGACCCGGACGTCACATCGTGATCTCCGGAGTGCCTACCGGGGGATTTTCCAGGGCCGCCCGAGCCGCAGCCGTGCACGAAGGTGCCGCGCGGGGCAAGCACGCGCCGACAGGCGGATGACGAACGATTCGCAATATTGGCGGGGAAAAGGTGGTATTTCTGCGCGCTGCGGGTGAAATCTTCTTTCACGCCGCGGCGGTCAGCACATCGGGTACAGGCCGACCGGGGCGGGTGGCGGCAGCGGATCGGCGGGGTCGGGCCGGTCGGCCCGGAGGGCCTGCAGCAGGTACGCGACATGCCGCCGGGACGCGGCCAGCCCGGCCTCCGGGGATCCGGTCGCCAGGCCGCCGTTGGCCATGAGCAGCAGCGTCAGATCCGACCGGTCGAAGCCGGCACGTCGACACCGCGGGCGGCGAACGCCTCGCGCGCGGCTTCGAGGATGCGGTTGCGGTTGTGCTCGCCTCGGCCGTGTTCGGCTCGCGGCGGGTGCGCTTCGTAGCCGCACCGCCCAGGACGGTGCTCACGGTGCGCCGAGGGCCGGCGGGCGGGCCTGCACCCGCCCGCCGGCCCCGGTGGGATCTCAGGCCTTCAGCCAGCTCATCATCGGGCGGAGCTTCGCGCCGGTCTTCTCGATCGGGTTGTCGGCCAGCTCCTCGCGCTTGCGCTGGAACTCCTTCTGGCCGCCGTCGAACTCCTCGACGAGCTGCCGGGTGAAGGTGCCGTCCTGGACCTCGGCGAGAATCTGGCGCATCGCCTGGCGGGACTCCTCGCCGATGACGCGCGGACCGCGGGTGTAGCCGCCGTACTCGGCGGTGTCGGACACCGACCAGTACATCTTCGACAGGCCGCCTTCGTACATGAGGTCGACGATCAGCTTCATCTCGTGCAGGCACTCGAAGTAGGCGACCTCGGGCTGGTAGCCGGCCTCGATGAGCGTCTCGAAGCCCGCCTTGATCAGCTCGGAAACGCCGCCGCACAACACGACCTGCTCGCCGAACAGGTCGGTCTCCGTCTCCTCCTTGAACGTCGTGCGCAGCGCGCCGGCGCGCGTGCCGCCGATGCCCTTCGCGTACGACAGCGCCAGGTCGAGCGCCTTGCCCGAGGCGTCCTTCTCCACGGCCACGAGGACCGGCACGCCGCGGCCCGCCTCGAACTGGCGGCGCACGAGGTGGCCAGGACCCTTGGGCGCGACCATGCACACGTCGACGCCCTCGGGGGCCTCGATGAGGCCGTAGCGGATGTTCAGGCCGTGCCCGAAGAACAGCGCGTCGCCCTCGACGAGGTTGGGCGCCACGTGGTCGGAGTAGAGCTGGCGCTGGATGTGGTCGGGAGCCAGGATCATGGTGAGGTTGGCCTCTTCGACCGCCTCGGACGGCGTGACGACGCGAAGGCCGTCGTTCTCCGCCTTCTCGCGGCTCTTGGAGCCCTCCGGCAGGCCGACGCGCACGTCGACGCCGGAGTCACGCAGGGAGAGCGCGTGGGCGTGGCCCTGGCTGCCGTACCCCAGCACGGCCACGTGGCGCCCCTGGATGATCGACAGGTCGGCCTGGTCGTCGTAGTAGATCTCGGTCACTTGCTCAAAACCTTTCAGGCGGTACGGTCCAGTGCCCTGAGGGACCGGTCGGTGATGGAACGGGCGCCGCGGCCGATGGCCACCATGCCCGACTGTACGAGTTCTTTGATACCGAACGGCTCGAGGACCTTCACGAACGCCTCGAGCTTGTCGGTGGTGCCGGTGACCTCGATGGTCACGGCGTCGGCCGCCACGTCGATGCAGCGGGCCCGGAAGAGCTGGACGAGCTCCAGCACGTGGGAGCGGCTGTCGGCGTCGGCCTTCACCTTGATCAGCATCAGCTCGCGCTGCACGGACTGCGACGTGTCGAGCTCGACGATCTTGAGCACGTTCACCAGCTTGTTGAGCTGCTTGGTGACCTGCTCGAGAGGCAGCTCCTCGACGCTGACCACGATCGTCATCCGCGAGATGTCGTCGTGCTCGGTCGGGCCGACCGCCAGCGAGTCGATGTTGAAGCCCCGGCGGCTGAACAGCGCCGACACCCGCGCGAGCACGCCCGGCTTGTTCTCGACAAGCACGGAGAGCGTGTGTCTAGTCATCCTCGTTCTCCCACTTCGGCGCCATGTCACGGGCGATCTTGATGTCGTCGTTGCTGGTGCCCGCCGCGACCATGGGCCAGACCATGGCGTCCTGGTGGACGACGAAGTCGATCACGACAGGAACGTCGTTGATCTCCATGGCCTTCTCGATCGTCGCGTCGACGTCTTCTGGACGCTCGCAACGCAGACCCACACAACCATAGGCCTCGGCCAGCTTGACGAAATCCGGGATGCGGCGCGTCGTCTGCAGGTTGGTGTTGGAGTAACGCTCGTCGTAGAAGAGCGTCTGCCACTGGCGGACCATGCCGAGGTTACCGTTGTTGATGACGGCGATCTTGACCGGCACGCCCTCGATGGCGCAGGTGGCGAGCTCCTGGTTGGTCATCTGGAAGCAGCCGTCGCCGTCGATGGCCCACACCGTGGCGTCGGGGCGGCCCATCTTCGCGCCCATCGCGGCCGGCACGGCGAAGCCCATGGTGCCCAGGCCGCCGGAGTTGATGAACGTGCCGGGCTTCTCGTAGCCGATGAACTGCGAGGCCCACATCTGGTGCTGCCCCACGCCTGCCACGTAGTAGGCCTCGGGGCCGGCGATGGCGCCCAGCCGCTCCATCACGTATTGAGGCGCCAGCGAGCCGTCCTCCCACGTGTCGTAGCCCAGCGGGTAGGTCGCTTTGTAGCCGTTGAGCGCCGTCCACCAGTCGGTGTAGTCGCCGTGCTCGCCCGAGGCCCGGATCGTGCTGACGAGGTCGGTGATGACCTCCTTGCAGTCGCCCACGATCGGGACGTCGGCGTGGCGGTTCTTCGAGATCTCCGCCGGGTCGATGTCGGCGTGCACGATCTTGGCGCGCGGCGCGAACGACGACAGCTGGCCGGTCACCCGGTCGTCGAAGCGCACGCCCAGGCCGACGATCAGATCGGACTGCTGCAGCGCGCCGACGGCCGAGACGCTGCCGTGCATCCCCGGCATCCCCATGTGCTGGGGGTGGCTGTCGGGGAAGGTGCCCCTGGCCATCAGGGTGGTGACGACCGGGATGCCGGTCAGCTCGGCCAGCTCCAGCAGCTCGGCCGACGCGCCCGCCTTATGCACGCCGCCGCCGACGTACAGGACCGGGCGCCTGGCCTCGGCGATCAGCTTGGCGGCCTCGCGGATCTGCTTGGAGTGGGGCCTGGTCACGGGGCGGTAGCCGGGCAGTTGCATGACCGGCGGCCAGGAGAACGTGGTCTCCGCCTGCAGCGCGTCCTTCGAGATGTCGACGAGCACCGGACCCGGGCGGCCGGTGGAGGCGATGTGGAAGGCCTCCATGATCGTACGCGGGATGTCCGCGGGATCGGTGATCAGGAAGTTGTGCTTCGTGATCGGCATGGTGATGCCGGAGATGTCGGCTTCCTGGAAGGCGTCGGTGCCGATGGCCGCGCTCGCCACCTGCCCGGTGATCGCCACGATCGGCACCGAGTCCATATATGCGTCGGCGATCGGGGTCACCAGGTTGGTGGCGCCGGGGCCGCTGGTCGCCATGCACACCCCGACCCGGCCCGTCGCCTGCGCGTAGCCCTCGGCGGCGTGGCCCGCGCCCTGCTCGTGGCGTACGAGGACGTGCCGGACCTTGGTCGAGTCGTAGAGAGGATCGTAGGCCGGCAGAATGGCGCCGCCAGGGATCCCGAACACTGTGTCGACGTCCATGTGCTCCAGCGCCCTCACCAGGGACTGCGCACCTGTCATGCGTTCGGTCATCGGCTCGTTCCTTGCGTGGCTACTCGCTTAAGGACATAAAAAAGGCCCCGTCCCACCATGGAGGTGGGCCTGGGGCGGCGCGCAGGTCGTCGTGCTTCGCTATCGGCCTGCGCGCCGGCGAAGTACTACGAGAATCTCACTGCGAAGCATGGCTTACACGATAGCCGCTCCGAACGCCCCAGTGTCAACTTGGTGGACACATGTCTCAAACGGTGAGACTCGTCCGCATCAGGGAGTCGACCCCGCGGGCCGCCATGGGCCTGGCCACCAGGAAGCCCTGCCCCCGCGTGCAGCCCATCTGCTTGAGCAGCTCCAACTGCTCGGGACGCTCGATGCCCTCGGCCACCACGATGAGCCCCAGGTCGTGGCCGAGCCGCACGATGGTGCGCGTGAGCAGCGTCAGCGTGTCGTCCTTGCCGAGGCCCGACACGAACGACGGGTCGATCTTGATCATGTCGACCGGGAGCTGCCGCAGGAACGCCAGCGACGCGTAGCCGGTGCCGAAGTCGTCGATGGCCAGGCGCACGCCGAGCGCGCGCAGCTCGGACAGCCGCCTGATGGTCTCCTCGGCGTCTTCGACCAGCATCTCCTCGATCACTTCGAGGGTGAGCGCGGAGGCGGGCAGCCCGCTCTCGGCCAGCGCCTCCTCCACGGTCTCGACGAACTTGGGCGCGGTGATCTGGCGGGCCGACAGGTTGAGCGACAGGCCGATGTCCCAGGACTCGGCCCGCCAGGCGGCCACCTCGCGGCACGCCTCGCGCAGGATCCACTCGCCCAGCGGCACGATCAGCCCGGTGTCCTCGGCCGGGCCGAGGAACTGCTCGGGCGGCACGAACACCGACCCTCGCCACCACCGCACCAGCGCCTCCACCGCGGTCACCCGCGACGTGGCGAGGTCGACCACCGGCTGGTATTCGATCGCGAACTGCTGGTCGATCAGGGCCCGCTGCAGATCGGCGGCCAGCTCCAGGCGGCGCACGACGTCGGCGTGCATCTGCGCGGCGAACACCTCGACCCGCCGCCCGCCGAGCTCCTTGGCGCGTGCCATGGCGACGTCGGCGTTGCGGATGAGGTCGCCCGCGGGCATGTCGTCCTCGGTGAAGGCCACGCCCACGCTGGCGGTCAGGGCCACATCGCGGTCGGCGACGCGGAACGGCTCCTGCGAGACCGCGCGGACGAGCCGCTCGGCCAGGTCGACCGCGAGCTGCGCCTCACCGCCCGTCTCCACCAGCACCGCGAACTCGTCTCCGCCCCACCTGGCCAGCGTGTCGTCGGCCCGGACGGCGCCGCGCAACCGCCTGGCCGCCTGGCCGAGGAGGTAGTCGCCGCTGGCGTGTCCGACGGAGTCGTTGACCGAGGTGAACCCGTCGAGGTCGAGGAAGATGACCGCGGTGTTGGCTCCTCCGGTGCCCGGCGTGCGGCCGGAGAGCACCTCACGGGTGCGCTCTTCGAAGTAGGCGCGGTTGGGCAGCCCGGTGATGCCGTCGTGGAAGGTGAGGTGGGCGACCTGGTTGCGCAGGGCCTCCTCGTCGCTGACGTCTCTGGTGGTCACCAGCATCAGCTCGTCGCCGCGGACGTGGCGGGTGGCCACCGACTCGGTGGGGCGCCAGGTGCCGTCGGCGGCCCGCACCCGGCACGCGATCAGGCAGGCGCCCGGCGAGGCGCCCTCCTCGTCGAGGTGCATGGCCCGCATCGCGACCTGGATGCCGGGCACGTCTTCCGGGTGGATGTAGTCGAAGATCGACCCGCCCACCAGCTGGTCGGGGCGGTAGCCGTAGGTGGCCTCGACCCCGGCGCCGATCTCGCGCACCACGCCCTCGTAGTCGCACAGGAACACCACGTCGCCGGTGCTCTCCGCCAGCTCCCTGAGCTGCCGCTCGCCGAGCTTGACCAGGCCGCGCAGGCGCAGGTTGGTCGCCGACACCACGAACAGGCGCACGAGCAGGAGCAGCACGACGGAGACCGCGACCACCACGACGCCGGTGACCGCCGGCCCTTTCGACCCTCCCGCCAGGTGCGCGAGCAGTGTGCAGGCCGCGATCGCGACCAGCGCCAGCGGCACCACGCCGATCACGCCGGCCACGGCGGGCCCGCCCGCCTGCCTGCCGGGCGGACCCCACGGGACGGCGGCCAGGAGCAGGAACGCGACCGGCGCGAGCATGACGCTCCAGAGCGGCGCGTCGCCGCCGTCGAGCCGCGCCACCGCGACCGCCAGGCCCGCCACGGTCATGGTGGCGAGCACGCCGACGCCGGCCAGCCCGAGCAGCCATGAGGTGGCCTTGCTGGTGAGCACGGACGGGATGACGGCGAACGTGACCAGCAGCGCGATCATCGGCGGCAACATCACGAACGTGAAGGCGGCGGGGTCGGCCGCGTTGGCGTAGACGTGGCGCAGCGCCACCACCCAGCCGATCAGGAAGAGCGAGGCGGCGCACAGATAGGCATCGGTGACCTGCCGTAACACGGCTCTGGCCGGGAACTTGCGGTCGGCGGCGATCAGCGCGCCACCGGCCGTGACACCGGCGCCGAGCAGCACGAACATGTCGGCGAAACTGACCACGAAGCTTTCGGCGAAGGGACGCAGCGCCACACCGGCGGCCCAGATGACGGCGCCGCCGCCCATCCAGCGCGCGCCCATCGCCATGGGGCGATGCGCGGCCGACTTCACCGAGGCGATCAGCAGGGCGGTGGCGGCGGCCAGCGCCGCGAGCCCTCCCGCGACCGCGCCGGTGAGCAAGGGCTGACCGCCCGCGAGGAGCGCGGCGGCGAATGCCACCGCGCCGACCGTCGCCGCCGCGGTCAGCGGCACCCGTGGATCACGCCAGCGGATCACAGTCGTTGCCCATCCCGTCTCGTCTCTGCCTCCATGACCGCCGAAGCCCGGCGGACCACTTCGCCAGTGTGTGCGGTTGTGGGTGCGCGGGTGGTGACAACGCCGATGTCGTCACCGATCTGATAACCACACGGACCAATTGCTGCCAATAGCGCCTTGACAGTGAGTCAGGAACTCCCTGCAAACGTAACGCTACGCACCGAAGGTCACGGACCAGCCACGTTCGGGAATCCTCTCAGTACGTGTCGGTTATGACGTTGATCAGCTGCTCACCTGCGAGATAACGCTCCACCTGGGCCCGGATGAGGCGGAGCACGCGCCGCTCGGACGCGGGGGTGCTGCCCGCGACGTGCGGGGTGATCAACACGCCCGGCGCGTTCCAGAGGGGATGGCCCTCCGGCAACGGCTCCGGTGCCGTCACGTCCAGCGCGGCGCGCAACCTGCCGGTCTTCAGTTCGGCGATCAGGGCGTCGGTGTCGACGATCCCGCCCCGGGCGGCGTTGACGAGCACGGCGCCGTCCTTCATGCGGGCCAGGAACGCGGCGTCCACCATGCCGGCCGTGTCGGGCGTGGCGGGCACGAGGAGCACCACGACGTCCGCCGCCGGCAGCAGCGCGGGCAGGTCGGCCATACCGTGCACACCGTCGCGGGCGGTCCTGGCCACGCGTACGACCTCGACCTCGAACCCGGCGAGCCGCCGCTCCAGCGCCGCACCGATGGAGCCGTAGCCGACGATCAACACGGTGGAGTCGGCGAGGACGCCGGTGTGGTGGTAGGTCCACTCTCCCCTGCGCTGCGCGTCCACGAACCCGGGAAATTCGCGCACCACCGCCACCATCGCCCCGACCGCCCACTCCGCGGTCCCAGCGTCGTGCACGCCGCGCGCGTTGCACAACGTCACGCCTTCGGGGATGTGCGGGCGGTACGGCTCCACCCCCGCGGTCACGGTCTGCACGAGCCGCAACGAGCTCATCCGCGCCATCGTCCCGCGCACGTCGGGCACGGTGACCAGCGGCGGGATCCAGACCTCCACCTCATCGACGCCCTCCGGCATCGAGGTCGTGCTGTTGTACACGGCGCATTCCACCCCGGACAGGTCGGAAAGAGCATCAGCCGCCGAATCGGACGGAACCCAGGTCTTCATGCGGAGAACCTTACGACTCCGGGGGAAGTATGGAACACATGAGGAAGCCCATGAGGAAACACCGCGCGCTCCTGTCGCTGGCCGTGCCGCTGACCGTGCTCCTGAGCGGGCTCGCCGGCTGCTCCAGCGCCGGCGGCGATGTGCTCCCGACGGCCGCCGTGACGGCCAGAGGGCCGGCCGCCGGCGACCCTGAGGACGTGGCGACCGGGCTGGCCGTGCCGTGGGCGATCGCGTTCCTGCCCGACGGCGACGCCCTGGTCACCGAGCGCGACACCGCCCGGCTGCTGCGGGTCACCGAGGACGGCAAGGTGAGCGAGCTGGGCACGATCGAGGACGTGACGCCGGACGGCGAGGGCGGTCTGATGGGGGTCGCGGTCAAGGACCAGCACGTCTTCCTCTACTACACCGCCGCCGAGGACAACCGGATCGTCCGTTACCGGCTGACCGGCGACGCGCTCGGCGACCGCCGGGTGATCGTCCAGGGCATCCCCAAGGGCGGCATCCACAACGGCGGCAGGCTGGCGTTCGGCCCCGACGGCCACCTGTACGCCTCCACCGGCGAGACCGGCGACCGCGACCTCGCCCAGCAGCGCGACTCCCTCGCGGGCAAGATCCTGCGCATGACCGTGGACGGCGCGCCCGCCCCCGGCAACCCGTTCGGCACGCTCGTCTACAGCTACGGCCACCGCAACGTCCAGGGCCTGGCGTGGGACGGCTCGGACCGCCTGTACGCCTCCGAGTTCGGCGCCAACGCCTACGACGAGATCAATTTGATCGAGCCGGGCGCCAACTACGGCTGGCCCGAGGTCGAGGGCCGGGGCGATGACGAGCGGTTCGTGAACCCGATCCTCACCTGGTCGACGGACGAGGCCTCGCCGTCCGGCATGGCGTACGCCGGCGGGTCGTTGTGGGTGGGGGCCCTGCGCGGGGAGCGCCTGTGGCAGGTGCCGCTCGGCGCTGACGGCGCCGCCGGCCGGCCGGTCGCCCACTTCGCCGACCGCTACGGCCGCCTCCGCGCGGTCACCACCGCCCCTGACGGCACCGTGTGGGTGGGCACCAGCAACAAGGACGGCAGGGGGTCGCCGCGGGAGGGCGACGACCGCGTCCTGTCGGTCCCCACCTCGTGATCAGGGCCGTTCGGCGTCAGGGCGCGGTGCAGGTGATCTGGGGCTGGGCACGGTATCTGGTGGTCAGCTTGTCGTCCTTCTTGACCACCCGGCCGTCCTTGTGGAACACCCGCATGACGTCGATGGTGAACCCCTGGGCGCCCGTCGTCGCCAGGCAGCCGGGTTCGTTGCTGGTCTCCCGCCGTGACTGGGTGAAGTCCCGCCGTTCCGACTCGATCGCCTCGATCTTGTCGTACCGCTTGGTGCCCCAGAGCGCCACCGTCACCGACGTCTGCGTGAACGTCGTCTTGATCAGCACGCCGTTGTCCGAGTCGTTGCGCCACTTCAGGTCCGACTCCGGATAGGTCAGCACGGCGTCACGCCCGGCCGGGAACTGGTCGGTGTAGTAGTCCATCGGCTTGTGCTCGACGTCTTCGAGCCCGCTGAAGTACGCCGCGTTGTACATCGTCGTGGCGAACTGCGAGACTCCGCCCCCGACGATGTTGACCAGGCGCCCGCCGACGGTCTCCGCCGCTTCGACGTATCCGTCCTCGAGGGTGCGCTCGCCCACGACATCGTTGAGCGAGAACGTCTCGCCCGGCTTGACGATGTGGCCGTCGAGCTCCTCAGCCATGCGCTGGATGTTCTTCGCGCGCGGCTGGCAGCAGGCGAAGTTCGTGGTGAAGGTGGCGAGGGTCTCCTTGATGCCGAGCTTGTTGATCTCCGATGTCGCGACCGTGGGGGCGACGGTGCCCAGCCGCACGGGGATCGTCCGGTCCCCGCCCTCGGCGAACACCTTCTCGGCGTCCCTGGCCAGGAGCTTGTCGTTCACGCCATGGCCGGTGCGGGCGGGCACCAGGACCGGCTTGCCGTTCACGATGTCGTACGTGGCGTCGCGCGGCTGCTGGGCGGCGGAGACCAGGCTGCTCTCCACTTCGGTGAGCACCGCCTTGGCGTCGAACTGCGGTGCGAGCCCGCCGCTGCCGTCGGAGGCGAAGGACAGGTTGGCCGCGATCGCGGCGGGCGGGACCTGCGCCTGCTTGCCGTCGAGGGTCAGCGTGATGGGGGCGGCGACGGCCCGCTTCGCCTTGGCCAGGGCCGCCCTGACGGCTTCCGGGGTGGTGGTGGGCTTGGACGGTCTCAGGGTGAGCACGACGGAGCCGCCGCCCCGCAGGAAGGCGTCGCCGATCCTCTTCACGGCGTCGTCCCTGTCGAGCAGCACGCCGTCCTGCGGCTGGCGCGCCTTCGGCGTCAGCCCGGAGAAGGCCACCCGGCCCTCCTGCGCGCGCTTGTCCACGGACTCGGCCAGGCCCTCGACGGTCCTGGTGAGCTGGGAGGTGTCGATGTCGATCTGCGGTTCGAGCTCGGTGGTGCCGGTCAGGCCGCGCCACACCTCCTGCGGGCTGGGAAAGCCGCTGGGCGCCTGGCCGATCGTGCCGACCACGTCGAGCTCCAGGCCGGCCTCGTCGGCCTGGATGGTGTCCTTCTTGCCGCCGATGTCGGCCACGACCGGCTTGCTCAGCTGGGCGGCGAGCTCGGTGCGCAGCTTGTCGGCCGCCTGGGTGACGGTCAGTCCGCCGATGTCGATCCCCGACACGCGGGTGCCGCGCAGCACGCTGCCGGACATGAGCACGGCGGGCACGACGTACGACAGCACGCCGAGCAGCAGGACGACCGTGAGCAGGCCCGGCAGCAGGCGCCGTTTGCGCGGCTCGGGCTCGAAGGAGGGCGGGTGCTCGCGCGGGCTCTCCTGGCCGAACGCGGACCCCGAGTCCTTGCCCGCCATCGGCCACGGCTGCGCCGGTGGCGGGGCTGGGGGCAGCGCACCGCCCGAGGGACCGCCCGCGGCGCTCGGGGCTTGGGCCTGCCGGGGCTCCTGTCGTTCCGGCGGTCCGAAGATGTCCCGGGAGACCCCCGGGGGCAGGCCTTCGATCCGCGGCTTCTTGGAGACGCTCGACGTGGGCAGTGGCACCGAGGCGAACGGGTCGGTCGGTGATTCGATCGGTCCGGCGTTTCGCACGCCTCAATCTCCTCCCGGTCCGCAGCCAAGTCTCAGGCAACAGTAAGGCACGCGGATCCGCATATGTCACGGGAAATGACTACGGAAGTGTGTCAACCTAGCCACCGGTAGCGATGTTCCGGACGACCGGCCGTGCCGTAACGCGGCCGGAGTTCGGCCTGCCCTGCCGCGCAGAGGTGTTCGAGATAGCGGCGGGCGCTCACCCGTGACAGGCCCGTGAGCTGGGCGGCCTCGGTTGCCGACAGGTCGCGGCCCGCCTGCCGCAGGCTGTCGGCGACCAGCGCGCACGTGGCCGGCGACAGACCTTTCGGCATGGGAGCCGCGGTCATGGGCGTGCCGAAGAGCCGGTCGACGTCGTCCTGGCGGGCCTCGGGGCCGATGGCGGTGATGCGCCTGCGGGTGTCGGCGTACTGCTGGAGCCGCTCGGTCAGCGCGGTGGCGGTGAACGGCTTGATCAGATAGTTGACCGCGCCGCCGCGCATGGCCTCCTTGACCGTCGGCACGTCGCGGGCCGCGCTGATCATGATGACGTCCACGTCGTTGAGCGCCTTGAGCACCTCGAGCCCCGACATGTCGGGCAGGTAGATGTCGAGCAGCACGAGGTCGGGCCGCAGCTCCGCCGCCGCGGCCAGCGCGCCGGCCCCGTTGTGGGCGACGGAGACGACGCTGAACCCCGGCAGGCGGGACACGTAGCCGCTGTGGATCCGCGCGACCATGAAGTCGTCGTCGACGACGAGCACCCTGATGGCGTTCACGAGCCCGCCCCCGCCCGCTCCCTCGCCGGAAGGAGAGCCGTGAAGACGGCGCCGTCCGCGTTCGTCACCCGTACCCAGCCTCCTCTGCGCAGGCACGCCTGCCGGGTCAGGGCCAGGCCGAGACCGCGCGGCCCCGACTGGGCGGCCTTGGTCGTGAAGCCCTCCCTGAAGACCTCCTCCACCAGGCCGGGAGCGATGCCGGGGCCCGAGTCGCCGACGCGCACCCGCAGCCCGTCGTGATCGGCCCGGACCGACACCTCGATCGTGCCCTCGGCGCCGTCGAGCGCGTCGATGGCGTTCGCGACCAGGTTGCCCACCACCAGCACCGCGTCCTGCGGGTCGCCGAGCAGGCCGACCGGCACGGTGGAGTCGTCCGACAACACGAGCGTGGCGCCCCGCTCGGCCGCCTCCGCGGACTTGGCCAGCAGCAGCGCGGCCAGGGTCGGGTCCTGGACCCGCTCGCGCAACCCGGCCGCGTACGAGCCGCCGGTGGTGCGGGTGATGAAGCCGATCGCGGCCTCGTGCTCACCCAGCTCCAGCAGCCCGACGACGGTGTGCATGCGGTTGGCGAACTCGTGTGCCTGCGCCCGCAGCGCCTCGGTCGCGCTGCTGGCGTCGTCGAGCTCGCGGGCCAGGTGGATGAGTTCGGTGCGGTCGCGCAGGGTCACCACCCAGCCGCGGTGGTGGCCGCGCACGGACACCGGGGTGCGGTTGAGCACCAGCACCCGGTCGCCGTGCAGCACGACGCGGTCCTCGCCGGGGTCGGCGCCCCCGAGAACGTCGCGCATGCGCTCGGAGACCGGCATCCCGGTCAGGTCGGCGCCCACGTCGCCCAGCAGCTCGCGGGCGGCGTCGTTGACCAGGGTGACGCGCCCGCCGAGGTCGAGCGCCAGCACGCCCTCCTTGACGCCGTGCAGCACCCCCTCGCGCTGCTCCAGCAGGGCGGCGATCTCGCGCGGCTCCAGCCCGAACGTCTGCCGGCGCACCCGCGCGGTGATCAGCGCGGCCAGCGCGAGACCGGCCAGCAGAACGGCGAGCGCCGTCCAGATCAGCGGCGGGAGCGCGTCGACGACCTGGCTGATGACCGTGGTCTCCAGCACGCCGACCGAGACCAGGCCGATGATGTCGCCATATTCGTCGCGGATGGGCGTCTTGCCCCTGACCGTAGTGCCGATCGTGCCCGTCTCCTTGCCGACCCAGCTCCGGCCCGTCCTGAGCACCGTGCTGCCGTCGGTGGACAGCTGCCTGCCGATCAGCGAGGCGTTGGGGTGGGCGTAACGTTTCTGGTCGGTGTTGGCGATGACGACGTAGTCGGCGCCGGTCTCCTGCTGGACGCTCATGGCCAGCGGCTGCAGCACCGTCTCCGGTTCGCTCAGCTTGAACGCCTCCCGGACCTGCGGAAGCGCGGCCACCGACTGCGCGATCGCCAGTGCCCGTTGCTGGTGGAGCGAGGCCAGCTGATCACGCGTGTGCTCGGCCCACACGCCACCGGTGCCCCCCACGGCGAGCAGCACGATCACCATCTGAAGCGCGAACAGCTGGGTCCCGAGTGAGGCCTCACGAACCCGTCTCACGGGCACATGGAAACAAATCGAGGTCACGGCCAGGTCGCGGGGGTGCCGCAGGAACCCGCGACCAATACGACCACTATGACGGCAACCGCGCAAAGGGTCGACTCCGGAAGGTAGGGGCATCACGATCCGGGTTTCGTCACCGTGAAAACCCTTCTTGGAGTGATCATGCGCTTGCGCGTATTCGCCGCCCTCGCGGCACTCTCCCTTGGCGCCCTGACCGGCTGTGGCGAGACGACCGGCACCTCCGCGAGCTCGCCGTTGCGGATCATGGCCCCGGCCGCGCCGGGGGGCGGCTGGGACCAGACCTCCCGCATCGCCGAGCAGGCCATCAAAGCGGCCGACCCGCAGCGCAAGGTCGAGGTGTACAACGTGCCCGGCGCCGGAGGCACGATCGGCCTGGCCCAGCTCGCCGGCGAAAAGGGCAACGGCAACCTGCTGATGACCATGGGCCTGGTCATGGTGGGCGCCATCGAGCAGAACAAGTCGAAGGTCACGCTGGCGGAGACCACGCCCATCGCCAAGCTGACCGAGGAATACGAGATCGTCGTCGTGCCGGCCGCGTCGCCGTACAAGACGCTGGACGACATGGTGGCGGCTTGGAAGGCCGACCCGTCGAAGGTGTCCATCTCCGGCGGCTCCGCGGGCGGCACCGACCACATCGTGGCCGGTCTGATGGCCAAGGCCGCGGGCATCGACCCCAAGCAGGTCAACTACATCGCCCACTCGGGCGGCGGCGAGGCGCTCAACGAGCTGCTCGGCAACAAGGTGAGCGCGGGCATCTCGGGCGTGGCCGAGTTCGCCGAGCACGTGAAGTCGGGCAAGCTGCGCGCGCTGGGCGTCACCTCGGGCGAGCGGCTGCCGAACCTCGACGCTCCCACGCTGAAGGAGGCCGGACTCGACGTCGAGCTGGCCAACTGGCGCGGCTTCGTCGCCCCTGCCGGGCTCTCCGACGCCGACAAGAAGGCGCTGACCGACCTGGTCACCAAGATGCACGACGCGCAGCCGTGGAAGGACGCGGTGGCCAAGAACGGCTGGATCGACTCCTTCCAGACGGGACAGCAGTTCGCCGACTACCTGGCCGCCGAGCAGACCAGGGTCAAGGCGATCATCGCCGAAATGGGGCTCGTCTCCTGATGGCCCGCTGGTGGCGGCCCGAGCTCGGGCTGGCGCTCGTCGTGCTGGTGCTGGGCGTGCTCGTCGTGGTCGGGACGCTCGACGTCTCCGCCGCGGCCTCCCAGCTCGGCCTCGGGCCGCGCTTCTTCCCCATGCTGGTGGGCGGCGCCATGGTGCTCATCGGCCTGTTCTACGTGGCCGACGTCGTACGCGGCGGGCGGGGCGACCCCGAGGAGAGCGAGGACGTCGACGTCGACGCGCCCGCCGACTGGCGCAGCGTCGGACTGGTCAGCGGGATCTTCCTGGCGTTCAGCGCGCTGCTGAACGTGCTCGGCTGGATCATCGGGGCGAGCCTGCTCTTCTTCGGCCTCGCCGTGGTGCTCGGCGCCGAGCACAGGACGCGCGCCGCCGTGATCGCGGTGGTCGTGGCGATCACCACGTACCTGCTGTTCGTCAAAGGGCTCGGCGTGTCGCTGCCCGGCGGGCCGCTGACGGGGGTGATCTAGGTGGAGTCGTTGCAGCTCCTCCTCGACGGCTTCGCCGCCGCGCTCACCCCGGTCAACCTCATGTACGCGCTCATCGGCGTCACGCTCGGCACGCTCGTCGGCGTGCTGCCCGGCATCGGGCCCGCGATGACCGTGGCGCTGCTGCTGCCGATCACGTTCACGGTGCCGCCGGCCAGCGCGTTCATCATGTTCGCCGGCATCTACTACGGCGGCATGTACGGCGGCTCCACCACCTCCATCCTGCTCAACACGCCGGGCGAGTCCGCCTCCATGATCACGGCGCTGGAGGGCAACAAGATGGCCAGGCGGGGCCGGGCCGCCCAGGCGCTGGCCACGGCGGCCATCGGCTCGTTCGTGGCCGGGACGATCGCGACCGCGCTGCTGGTCGTGGCGGCGCCCGCCGTGGTGAGCTTCGCGATTTCGTTCGGCCCCGAGGACTACTTCGCGCTGGCCGTCCTCGCGTTCACCGCCGTCTCATCCGTGTTGTCCCGTTCGGTCGTACGCGGCCTGGCCTCCCTGGGGCTCGGCCTGGTGATCGGGCTGATCGGCATCGACCAGCAGACCGGCCAGGCCCGGCTCACGCTGGGAATCCCGCAGTTGCTCGACGGCATCGACGTGGTGATCGTGGCGGTCGGGCTGTTCGCGCTCGGCGAGTCCCTCTACGTGGCCTCGCGGCTGCGCCACGCCATGCCCGAGGTGGTGCCCGTGGGCCGGGCGTGGATGGGCCGCTCCGACTGGGGACGCTCCTGGCTGCCCTGGCTGCGCGGCACCGCACTGGGCTTCCCGTTCGGCGCGCTGCCCGGCGGCGGCGCGGAGATCCCCACCTTCCTGTCGTACGCGGCCGAGAAGCGCCTGGCGCGCGGCGTGGCCCGCGAGGAGTACGGCAAGGGCGCGATCGAGGGCGTCGCCGGCCCCGAGGCGGCCAACAACGCCTCCGCCGCCGGCACCCTGGTCCCGCTGCTCACGCTGGGCCTGCCGACGTCGGCCACGGCCGCGATCCTGCTGGCCGCCTTCCAGCAGTACGGGCTCCAGCCCGGCCCGCAACTGTTCGACCACAACCCCGCGCTGGTGTGGGGCATGATCGCCTCGCTGTTCATCGGCAACGCGATGTTGCTGGTGCTCAACCTGCCCATGGCGCCGTTGTGGGCGCGCGTGTTGCGGATCCCCCGCCCGTACCTGTACGCCGGGATCATCCTCTTCGCCGCGCTCGGGGTCTACGCCGTCAACGGCACCGTGGTGGACCTGTTCGTGCTCTATGTGCTCGGCCTGCTCGGCTACGCCATGCGGCGCTTCGGCCTGCCGGTCGCCCCCGCGGTGATCGGCATGATCCTGGGCCCGATGGCGGAGATCCAGCTCCGCAGGGCACTGGCCATCGGCGCGGGGGACGCGAGCGTGCTGGTGGGCAGCCCGATCGCGGTCGTGCTGCTGGTGCTGGCGCTCCTCGCCCTGCTCACGCCACTGCTGAGGAAGGCGCTGGCCCGGCGCCACGTCGAGACGGCCCCGCCATCCCGCAACGAGTGAGTAGGCCACGCACCGGTGACCGGGCCGGGCCATCCCGGTCACCCCTGAACACGTCGTCCACCACGACCACGCGCCGGGCCCCGCCGTTGGAGCGGCGGGGCCCCGGTGGCCGTGAGAGGCCCGGTTATTCGGAGACGCCGAGCTTCTCCAGGATCAACTGCCGGGCGCGGGCCGCGTCGGCCTTGCCCTTGCTGGCCCGCATCACGCCGCCCACCAGCGCACCGGCCGCGGCGATCTTGCCGGATCGCACCTTGTCGGCCGCGTCGGCGTTGTCGGCCAGCACCTGGTCGATGATCGCGGACAGCTCTCCCTCGTCGTTGACGATCCGCAGCCCGCGCTTCTCGACCACCTCGTCGGGCGTGCCCTCGCCGGCCAGCACGCCTTCGAGCACCTCGCGCGCCAGCTTGTCGTTGAGCGCGCCCGAGGCGACCAGCTCGGTCACGCGGGCGATGTCGACCGGCGTGATGGGCAGGTCGGCCAGCGGGGTGGCGGTCTCGTTGGAGCGCCGCGCCAGCTCGCCCATCCACCACTTGCGCGCGTCGGCGGGCGGAGCCCCCGCCGCGACCGTGGCCTCGACCAGCTCGATCGCGTCGGCGTTGTGCATGGCCTGCATGTCGAGGTCGGACAGCCCCCACTCGGCCTGCAGCCGCTTGCGCCTGACCGACGGCAGCTCCGGCAGCGCCGCCTTCAGCTCGGCCACCCAGGCCGGGTCGGGCGCGATCGGCACCAGGTCGGGCTCGGGGAAGTAGCGGTAGTCCTGCGCCTCCTCCTTGGACCTGCCGGACGTGGTGGTGCCGGTGTCCTCGTGGAAGTGGCGGGTCTCCTGGACGATCTTCCCACCGTCGGTGAGGACGCCCGCCTGCCGCTCGATCTCGCTGCGGACGGCCCGCTCGACGCTGCGCAGCGAGTTGACGTTCTTGGTCTCGGTGCGGGTGCCCCACTCGGACGCGCCACGCGGCATGAGGGAGACGTTGACGTCGCAGCGCAGCGAGCCCTCCTCCATGCGCACGTCGGAGACGCCGAGCGAGCGCATGATCTCGCGCAGCTCGGTGACGTAGGCCCTGGCCACCTCCGGCGCGAGCCGGTCGGTGCCCGGGATGGGCTTGGTCACGATCTCGACGAGCGGGATGCCGGCCCGGTTGTAGTCGACGATCGAGTAGTCGGCCCCGTGGATGCGGCCGGTGGCGCCGCCCACGTGGGTGGACTTGCCGGTGTCCTCCTCCAGGTGCACGCGCTCGATCTCGATCCGCACGGTCTTGCCGTCGACCTCGACGTCGACGTAGCCGTCGAAGCAGAGCGGCTCGTCGTACTGCGAGATCTGGTAGTTCTTCGGCATGTCCGGATAAAAGTAGTTTTTCCGGGCGAAGCGGCACCACTCGGCGATCGAGCAGTTCAGTGCCAGGCCGATGCGGATCGTCGACTCGATGGCCATGGTGTTGGCCGTCGGCAGCGCGCCGGGCAGCGCCAGGCAGGTGGGGCAGACCTGCGTGTTGGGCGGAGCGCCGAACGTCGTCTTGCAGCCGCAGAACATCTTCGACCTGGTGCCCAGCTCGACGTGCGTCTCCAGGCCGAGCACCGGCTCGAACTTGTCGAGCGCTTCGTCATAGACCATGGTCATAGCGACGGGGCCTCCTTCAGCAACGGGCCGCCCCAGCGGCTCTCCAGGGCCTGCTCCACGGCGGCGCCGACGCGGTAGCAGCGGTCGTCGGCCAGCACGGGCGCCATGATCTGCAGGCCCACCGGCAGACCGTCTTCCTCGGCCAGCCCGCACGGCACCGAGATGGCCGCGTTGCCGGCCAGGTTGGACGGGATGGTGCACAGGTCGGCGAGGTACATCGCCATCGGGTCGTCGACGCGCTCGCCGATCGCGAACGCGGTGGTCGGCGTGGTCGGCGACACCAGCACGTCGACCTGCTGGTAGGCGGCCTCGAACTCGCGGGAGATGACCGTGCGCACCTTCTGTGCCTGACCGTAGTAGGCGTCGTAGTAGCCGCTCGACAGCGCGTACGTGCCGAGCATGATGCGCCGCTTGACCTCGGGGCCGAACCCGGCGGCCCTGGTCAGCGCCATGACCTCCTCGGCGCTGCGGGTGCCGTCGTCGCCGACGCGCAGGCCGTAACGCATCGCGTCGAAGCGCGCCAGGTTGGACGAGCACTCCGACGGCGCGATCAGGTAGTAGGCGTAGAGGGCGGTGGTGAACGACGGGCAGGAGACCTCGACGACCTTGGCCCCGAGCGACTCGAGGAGTTGCACGGCCTCGTTGTAGCGGGCCAGCACGCCCGGCTGGTAGCCGTCACCGCCCAGCTCCTTGACCACGCCGATCCGCATGCCGGCGACGTCGGCGTGCCGGGCCGCCTCGACCACCGAAGGCACGGGCGCGTCGATGGAGGTCGAGTCCATCGGGTCGTGCCCGGAGAACGCCTCCTGCAGCAGCGCCGCGTCGAGCACGGTGCGGGCGAACGGCCCCGGCGTGTCGAGCGAGCTCGCGAACGCGATCAGCCCGTAACGGGACGAGCCACCATAGGTCGGCTTCATCCCCACGATGCCGGTCACCGAGGCCGGCTGCCGGATCGAACCGCCCGTGTCGGTGCCCGTGGACAGCGGCGCCTCGTAGGCCGCCACGGCCGCGCTCGAACCACCGGAGGAACCACCCGGCACCTTCGCCAGGTCCCACGGGTTGCGCGTCGTGTGGAAGGCGGAGTTTTCCGTCGAGGAGCCCATGGCGAACTCGTCGAGGTTGGTCTTGCCGAGAATCACCAGCCCCGCCTCGCGCAGCCGCTTGGTGACGGTCGCGTCGTAGGGCGGACGCCAGCCTTCGAGGATCTTGGACGCGGCCGTCGTCGGCATGTCGCGCGTGGTGAAGATGTCTTTGTGCGCGATCGGCACCCCGGCCAGCGGCCCGAGCTTCTCACCGGCCCTCAGCCTGGTGTCGACGGCCCGCGCCTGCTCGATCGTCGTCTCGCGGTCGACGTGGAGGAACGCCTTGACCTTGGGCTCCACCTCGGCCATGCGGTCGAGATGCGCCTCGGCCACCTCGACCGACGACACCTCACCCGCGGCGATCATCGAGCCCAGCTCAGCGGCGGTCTTGCGGATCAGGCTCATGCCTCCTCCCCGAGGATGCGCGGCACCCGGAATCGGTCGTCCTCGACGGCGGGAGCACCGGCCAGCGCCAGCTCGGGCGTCAGGGACTGTCGCACCTCGTCGGCACGGAAGACATTGGTCAGCGGAAGCGCGTGCGACGATGGCGGCACATCCTCGGCGGCGACCTCGGCCACCTTCGCGACCGCCTCGATGATGGCATCGAGTTGGGCGGCGTAGTGGTCGAGCTCTTCACCGGCGAGCGCCAGCCTGGACAACCGGGCCAGGTGTGCGACCTCGTCGCGGGTTATGGCGGACATGAGTCGTTGAACCCGTTTCGTGGATGGAGTCTTTGGACACTGCCATCCTAGAGGGCTTGACGAACCACGCCCGAACGGTTAACACCCTGGCAACACCGCATCCGGGTGCGCGAGCACGGCCTCACCCGTACAACTCCTCCAGCCCCACCCTGCGCACGCCGCTCTCCCCCGCCAGAGCCGCATCGAACCCGACTCCGCTGTAGCACGTCAGCAAGGTGTCCCTGACGTCATAACCCTTCGCGTCGAGCAGGTCCCTGGCCCTCCTGAGCCGGGCCACGTGCCCGGGGCCCATCGTCCTGCCCCACTTCACCTCGCCCAGCGAGAGCACACGCTTGCGCTCGCCAGGCATGGCGGGCGCGAAAACCACGACATCGACCTGGATCTGCTCGCGCCGGACCGGGTCTGTGACCGTTCCGGAACCCACCTCACCGGGCAGGTCGCCGAAGAAATCGATCTCGAGCATCACGAACTGTCGGCACAACTCCTCGAAGTGCGGGCCGAGCACTTGATCGCTGAACCTGGCTCTCGAATCAGCCCATACGCTTGCCGCCCGGCGGCTTTCCAGCAGCCCCCGCCGGCAGGCGCCCCATGACGGACATCGCGGACCCGCGCAGGAGCAGGGACACAGGCGACTCCGTGGCGACCGCCCGATCGATCTCCCGTTGGATGATGGAGGGCAGAGCGGGAGTGACCTTGCTCAAGTAGGGAAACTCGTCGATCACCACGAGATCGCGCCGCTCCGCACTGATCGCGAACAGCTGCTTGATCGCATGATCCCAGCCCGGAAAGTCGAATGGCGCAGGGGCGCCGACGTGCTCGGCGAGCGCTGCCGCGAACATGTGCAACGACTCGGTCTCCGTCGCCTCAGTCGCTCCGAAGTAGAAGGCCCCCGTCTCATCGGCGAGCGAGTCCAGGAGGAAGGTCTTGCCCTGGCGACGCCTCCCGCTGACAACACCGAATTTGGGCCGCGTACCCGTTCGTTCCACGAACCTGGCCAAGCACTGCCATTCGTAGTCTCGAGCAAAGATGCGCTCAGGCTTGGCGATCAACGGGCGTCCGGAGTTGCGCCATAGGACTGCACTTCGCAGGAGTGTACATCGCAGAACTACACTTCGTAGAAGTTCACTACTGCAAACACACAACTCCAGAGAGTCACGCGGTCCGGGTCACCTCGGGCGCGTAGCCGAAATCGACCTTCGGCACCGCCTCCGCGTGGTCGCGCAGCCAGGCCGCGGCGTCGGCGGCCGGCATGGGCTCGCAGAACAACCATCCCTGCCCCACGTCGCACCCCATGTCCGCCAGGCGGATGGCCACCTCGTCGGACTCGACTCCCTCGGCCACCGAACGCAGGCCGAGCGAGCGCACCAGGTCGACGATCGAGCGCACGATCCTTTCGTCGTCCTCCGACTCGGCGATCCTGCGGACGAACGACGCGTCGATCTTGACCTCCGACACCGCCAGGCGCTGGAGCCTGATCAGCGAGGAGTAGCCGGTGCCGAAGTCGTCGATGGCCAGCGGGACGCCGAGTGTGGCCAGCGCCTTGATGGTCTCCTGGGTGTAGGCCTGGTCGCCGGTCAGGATGCGCTCGGTGACCTCCAGCTGGATGGCCGCGGGCGGCAGACCGTACTTCGCCAGCCCCACCTCCAGCCGTTCGGGCAGCGCGGAGTCGAGCAGGTCGCGGGCGGAGATGTTGACCGAGATCTGCACCCGCAGACCCGTGTGCCACCAGCGGGCGGCCTGCTCCAGCGCCTCGTCGATGACGTACGCGGTCAGCTGGCGCATCAGATAGGACTGCTCGGCCAGCGGGACGAAATCGGACGGCGGGATCGGCCCGTGCACAGGGTGGCGCCAGCGCAGCAGCGCCTCGACGCCCTGGACCGCGCCGGCGCCGAGACTGACCTTGGGCTGGTAGTGCAGGCGCAACTCGCGGTTGTCGATGGCGCGGCGCAGGTCGCCGAGGAGGCTCAGGCGCTCCGGCGAGTTCCTGTCCTTGTCGGGCTGGTAGAGCTCCACTCCCGTACGGCCCTCCTTGGCGAGGTACATCGCCACGTCGGCGCGCTGGAGCAGCAGCTCGAAGTCGGGGGCGTGATCAGGGTAGAGCGCGATGCCGACGGAGCCGTCCACGTCGAAGGTCATGCCCTCCAGGCGCACCGGCTCGGTCAGCGCCGCGCGCAGCCTGGCCGCGACCTCCCTGGCCGCGTGGGTGTCCCTGATCGAGGGCAGCAGCACGGCGAACTCGTCGCCGCCCAGCCGGGCCACGACGTCTCCCGGGCGTACGGAGTGGGTGAGGCGGTGCGCGACCATCTGCAACAAGCGGTCGCCCACCGGGTGGCCCATCGTGTCGTTGACCTCCTTGAACCGGTCGAGGTCCAGCAGGAACAGGCCGACCCGGTCGTCCTGCCTGGCCTCGGCGAGCGCCTCCTCCGTGCTGACGATGAGCAGCTTGCGGTTGGGCAGGCCGGTCAGCTCGTCGTGCATGGCCTGGTGGTCGCGGCGCATGGAGAGCGTGGCGGTGAAGTAGACGGCGGCCAGGGGCGCGACGAAGAGCGGCACCAGCCCCGGCGAATGGTTCATGACCACGACGACCAGAGGCGCCAGGCCGAGCAGACCGGCGTAGACGAGGCTCTGCGGGCCGACGGTGGCCTTCAGCACGCGGGTGAGCGAGCGCCGCTCGTGCAGCGCGACCGCACTGCACACGAGGGTCGCCCTGGTCGCGAAGTACGCGATCCCCGCCAGCCCGATCGCCAGCAGGTCACCGCCGCCCGGCACCCACGGCAGGGCCGGGCTCGGCACGATGCCGAACGTCCCCAGCACCACACCCGCGGCGGTGAGTGCGAGGGTCGACTGCGCGATGTTGAACATGACCCGATGCCACGACTTGCGCGTCACCACGCCGTTCATGGCCACCGCGACCCCCTGCATCAGCACCGCGGCGGGCAGCCCGAAGTGCAGGAGCACGGCGAAAGTGAACATGGTGGAGGGGTAGGTGCCGCCCACGGCCGCCGCCGAGGACACCATGACGGGCCTCAGCTCGCCCAGGACCACCAGCACGGCCAGCACCCAGAACAGCGGCGTGCGGGCGACCTCCACCAGCTCGGACATGTCGAGCCTGAGCATGGCCACCACGAGTGCGGTGAACCCGATCACGGTGATGCCCGCGAGAAACGCCCACAGTGGCGTGCCGACGCGTGGGCCGGTGTCGCGGGTGTCGGTTGGGTCAGTCATCGGTAACAGAACCCCCATTAGGTCACTATGGGAGGGTACGACCTTCACCCCACTTCGCGAAACCAAGCGCGTACGTTCCGTCACTTCTCCTTTCCGACATATACCCAGAAAACACCCTGGGTAGCACACCATGCACGCTGCGGTCTCTCCGTGCCGCCCCAGGACGCATGCGGGGTCCCCTCTCGGAGCACGGTCATCCGTCGGAGCGCGGTCGCCCTGCAGCAGTTGGCCGCGAAACCACGCTCACCCATGCCGGAACCGCGGTCGCCACCGCGCACGAGCCCTCGCGACCCGACCGCTCCCATACGGGCCAACCGTGCCCATGCGAGCCCTTGGACCCGCGTCAACGCGGGAGGGTCAGGACTCGGGGGTGGTCACGGCCTCCGTGGCCGCTTCCGGGCCTTCGTTCAGGAGGATCTCGAAGCCCGCACCGTCGAGGATCGGCACGCCCAGACTGACCGCCTTGTCATATTTCGACCCAGCGTTGTCACCCGCGATCAGGAACGACGTCTTCTTCGACACCGACGACGCGACCTTCCCGCCCCTGCCGGTCAGCTCGGCGGCGGCCGAGTCGCGGGTGTAGCCATCCAGCGTGCCCGTGACCACGAACGTCATCCCCTGCAAAGTCTGCGGGCCCTTCTCGGGGGCAGGCTCGTCCTCCATGCGGACCCCGGCCGCGCGCCACCGGTCGATGATCGCGCGGTGCCAGTCGACCGCGAACCAATCCCGGATCGTGGCCGCCACCCGGGGCCCGATGCCCTCGACCGCGGCCAGCTCTTCCTCCGAGGCGTTCATGATCGCGTCGATCGACCTCATGGCGTCGGCCAGTGCACGCGCCGTGGGCGGCCCGATGTGCCTGATCGACAGGGCGACCAGCACCTGCGCGAGCGGCACCTGCTTGGCCCGCTCGAGCTCCTCGATGAGCTGGAGCGCGTTCTGGCTGGGCTCGCCGTTGATGTTGGAGAAGAAGGAGACGACCTTCTGCTCCCCCGTCTTCGGGTCGATCTTGGGCAGGCCGGTGTCGGGATCGCGGACCACCGACTTGATCGGGATCAGCTGGTCGAGCGTCAGGTCGAACAGGTCGGCCTCGGTGCGCACCACCGGCTGCTGCGGCGGCAGCGGCTGGGTGAGCGCCGTGGCCGCGACATAGCCCAGGCCGTCGATGTCGAGCGCGCGCCGCCCTGCCGCGAAATAGATGCGCTCGCGCATCTGGGCGGGGCATCCGCGCGCGTTGGGGCAGCGCAGGTCGGCGTCGCCCTCCTTCTCGTAAGCCAGCGCGGTGCCGCACTCCGGGCAGTGCGTCGGCATGACGAACTCCCGCTCGGACCCGTCGCGCAGCGCCGCCACCGGCCCGACGATCTCGGGGATGACGTCTCCCGCCTTGCGCAGCACCACGGTGTCGCCGATGAGCACGCCCTTCTTGGCCACGACGGCGGCGTTGTGGAGCGTGGCCCGCTCGACGGTCGAGCCCGACACCACGACCGGCTCCATCACGCCATAGGGGGTGACGCGCCCGGTGCGCCCGACGCCCACCTGGATGTCGAGCAGCCTGGTGTTGACCTCTTCCGGCGGATATTTGAAGGCGATCGCCCAGCGCGGAGCGCGCGAGGTGGAGCCCAGCTCACGCTGCGTGCGGAAGTCGTCGACCTTGACGACCACCCCGTCGATCTCGTAGGGCGGATCGTGGCGGTGCGCGCGGTAGTGCTCGATGAACTCGTTGACCTCGGTGAGACCCGGCAGCACCTGGTAGAGGTCGCTGACCGGCAGGCCGAACTCGCGCAGCCGGTCATAGACCTCCGACTGCGCCCGCGGCTCCGTCGCGCCCTCCCAGACGCCGATGCCGTGCACCAGCATGCGCAGCGGGCGCTGCGCCGTGATGCGCGGGTCTTTCTGCCGCAGCGTGCCGGCCGCGGAGTTGCGCGGGTTGGCGAACGGCGGCTTGCCCTGCTCGACGAGCTGCTCGTTGAGCTTCTTGAAGTCGTCGACCGGGATGTAGACCTCGCCGCGCACCTCGACCAGGCTCGGCACGTCGTCGCCCTTGAGCCGGTGGGGCACGCCCTTGATGGTGCGCACGTTGGCCGTCACGTCGTCACCCGTGCGCCCGTCGCCCCTGGTGGCCGCGCGCTCCAGCCTGCCGTCGCGGTAGACCAGGGCGATCGCGAGCCCGTCGATCTTCAGCTCGCACAGGTAGGGGCCCGGATCGCCCTCGGCCAGCCGCTCGGCGCGCACCTGCCAGGCCGCCATGTCGGCGTCGTTGAAGGCGTTGTCGAGGCTCTCCATCCTGGCCAGGTGGCGGACCTTGGCGAAGTCACCGCTGACCGGCGCGCCCACCTGCTGGGTGGGCGAACCGGGCGTCTGGAGCGACGGATGCGCCTCCTCCAGCGCCAGCAGCTCTCTGAACCACTCGTCGAACTTGGCGTCGCTGACCGTGGGCTGGTCGAGCACGTAGTAGCGCCAGCGAGCCTCCTCGACCAGCTCGCTCAGCTCGGCATGCCGCTTGAGCGCGGGCACCGGCACCCCGGCGACCTCAGTGGATGGCTCGCCCACGGCCTCTCCTTCCGTCCAGCATTCTGAGCAAACGCTACCGCTCAGCACTGACAGAAAACGCCGCCTGCGTACGGACTCCCGGCCGCCATGGGATCGGACGCCTTCGCAGGTGGAGAGCTTGCTGAGGCCTTCCGCGAAACTGCCGTGGCGCACCTCGCCCTCCATCCAGGAACGGCACCGCGAGCGGCCTGGCGCCGGAACACGCGTGGAACGAACGTGTACGCGTCGAAACGTCTCCGCAACGTCGGCCACGAGCACCCCTTGTGCCCGGACAGGTCACCCGGCTTGCCCGTTCGCGGGATCGTCCCTGAGCACTTGGGCGGCTTTCGCGCAGGCGGCCAGCGCGGCCCTGGCGTACCGCGGCGTCGCCCCCGCCAGCCCGCACGCCGGCGTCAGCACGACCTGAGCCGCCAGCCTGTCAGGCGCGAACCCCAGCCGCCGCCACAAGCCCACCGCGGGCTCGGCGACCACCCCCGGGTCGGGCAGCCTGGTCACCCTGCCCGGCACCACGCCCATGAACAGCACCATCCCGGCCTCGAAGAGCTCGCCCAGGGCGTCGTCGTCCCTGCGCCGCAGCAGGGCGGCGTCGACGGAGACCCCCCGCACCCCCGCCGACCGCAGCAGACCGAAAGGCACCGAGGGCGCGCAGCAGTGCACCACGGGGGCGTCGAAGAGCCGCAGCGACTCCTCCACCCGCCATCCCTCCACCGCGGCCAGCCGCCCGAAACCCGAGGCGGTCGGCACCGTGCCGGCCAGCACCCCCGGCAGCCCAGGCTCGTCGAGCTGCAGCACGATCTCCGTCACCCCGGGAAGCCGCCGCCGCACCTCCGCGCAGTGGTCGGCGACCCCCTGCGCCAGCGACGCCGTCAGATCGCCTACGGCCCCCGCGTCGGAGAGCATCTTGTCGCCGTGCTTCAGCTCGATCGCGCCCGCCAGCGTCCATGGCCCGCACACCTGCAGCTTGAGCGGACCCGAGTAGTCGTGGGCGATCTCCTCCATGCCGTCGAGATCGCGGCGCATATGGTCGAGCGACCGCCGGTGGTCGCGCCCTGGCCGGTCGCTCAGCCGCCAGCCGGACGGCTGCACCTCGACCGGCAGGTCGACGAGCAGCCCCGCCGTACGCCCGACCATGTCGGCGCCGACGCCCCGGGCGGGCAGCTCGGGCAGGTAAGGCAGCCCGGGCACCTCACCGAACACGACTTTGATCGCCTCAAGATGGTCCTCGCCGGGATGCGAGCCGACCCCGGTGGCCTGCCACATGGGCACATTAGACATGGGCACAAGCGTAGGCTCTGCCGCATGAAGCTCAGGAAATACGAGCACGCGTGCGTCCGCGTGGAGAAGAACGGCAAGGTCCTGGTCATCGACCCGGGCACGTTCAGCGAGGGCCCCGTTCTGGAGGGCGCGGACGCCGTCCTCATCACCCACGAGCACTTCGACCACGTCGACGTCGGCAAGCTGAAGGCGGCCTCGCCTGACCTGGAGATCTGGACGTGCGAGGCGGTCGCCGCCGAGCTGGCGGACGTGCCGGCCAAGGTGCAGGTCGTACGCCATGGCGACGCCTTCGAGACGGCCGGTTTCGGGGTGAAGGTGTTCGGCGAGTGGCACGCGCTGAACCATCCGGACATTCCCATCGTGCAGAACGTCGGCTTCATGCTCGACGACGAGCTCTTCTACCCCGGCGACGCCCTGACCGTGCCCGGAGTGGACGTCCCGACGCTGCTGGTGCCGACCAACGCGCCCTGGCTGAAGCTCGTGGAGATGGTCGGCTATCTGCGCGAGGTGCGCCCGGGACGCGCGTTCTCCACCCATGACGGCCTGATCAACGCCAGAGGGCTCGCGGTGGTGGACAACTGGCTCAAGGTGGAGGCCGACAAGCAGGGCGCCGAGATACGTCGGATGGAGGTCGGCGAGTCGGTCACCCTCAGCTAGCGGAGAGGATCGTCGCCGAGCCGATCACCGTGGCGCCGGAATAGAGGACGGCGGCCTGCCCGGCCGCCACCCCCGTGGCCGGGCGGTCGAGGTCGATGCGGAGCCCGCCGCCGGTCTCCTCGAACCGGCAGCCGTAGACCTCTCCGTGGGCGCGCAGCTGCACGGTCAGGTCGTCGAAGCGGGACGGGCCGTTCCAGACCGGGGCGCCGCAGGTGATCGAGGTGACCTCGAGCGCCGCGCGCGGCCCCACCGTGACGGTGTTGGAGACCGGCTCGATCGACAGGACGTAGCGTGGCCTGCCGTCGGAGGCCGGGCGGTCGATGCGCAGGCCCTTGCGCTGGCCGACCGTGAAGCCGTGAGCGCCCTGGTGGCTGCCGACGACGGCGCCGCTCTGGTCGACGATGGGCCCCTCCGCCGCGCCGAGCCGCTTGGACAGGAAGCCGCGGGTGTCACCGTCGGCGATGAAGCAGATGTCGTGGCTGTCGGGCTTGTCGGCGACCGTCAGCCCGCGCCGCGCGGCCTCCTCGCGCACCTCGGCCTTGGTCGAGTCGCCCAGGGGGAAGATGGCATGGCCGAGTTGCTCGCGGGTGAGCACCCCGAGCACGTAGGACTGGTCTTTGCCCTGGTCGGCGCTCCTGGACAGGACACCGTCGGTCAGCCTGGCGTGGTGGCCGGTGGCGACCGCGTCGAAGCCCAGGGCCAGCGCCCGGTCGAGCACCGCGGAGAACTTGATCTTCTCGTTGCAGCGCAGGCACGGGTTGGGCGTGCGGCCCGCGGCGTATTCGGACACGAAGTCCTCGATCACGTCGCGTTGGAACCGCTCGGCCATGTCCCAGATGTAGAAGGGGATGCCGATCACGTCGGCGGCACGCCGCGCGTCGCGAGAGTCCTCGATCGTGCAGCAGCCCCGGGCACCCGTGCGGTGGGATTGGGGGTTGGCGGAAAGAGCGAGGTGGACACCAGTGACGTCGTGACCGGCCTCGGCGATCCGAGCGGCGGCCACGGCGGAGTCGACGCCGCCCGACATGGCGGCAAGCACACGCAGTCCCATGACCTTCTCAGCGTACTGTCCGTACGGGAGTGCGCGGCCATGTGCGCGATAGGGGCCAGGGTCTGCGAGGATTCAGCGCATGCGACTGTTCGGGCGCAAGGACGAAGACGAAGAGGCCGGCGGGCAGGACGAGGCCATCGCCGGGTTCTGGACGTGGTGGCAGGAGACCAGGCCGCGGCTCGACTCGCTGGTGGCCGAGGGCGAGGCCGCGGGGCTGGAGGAGTGGCTGGCCCCGGCGGTCGCCGCCATCCATCCCGAGCTGGTCTGGGAGGTGGCGCCCGGCAAGAAGGCGGCGCACGCCCTCGTGGTGACCGCGGCGGGCGACGCCGAGTTGCGCCCGCTCGCCCACCGCTGGGCCAGGGCCGCGCCCGCCGCCGATCTGCTGTGGGAGTTCCATCCTTCGCGGCAGGCCAATCCGCAGGCGGCGGAGCTCACCATCGAGGTGGGCGGTTACGCGTTCGCGCTCGACAAGCTGATGCTCGGGCTGCGGGTGCCGCGCAACCAGCCGAGGGTCGACGTGGCCGCCTACCACCCGATCTTCGCCGAGCTCGACGAGGAAACCAGGATGGAGGCCACGCTGCTGGCCCTCGACTGGCTGCTCGGCGAGGACGACGTCGCCAGGTGGGTGGGCGAGATCACGCCGGCCACGTTCCAGCCGATCGACGCCGTGGCCGCCATGCACCTGCCGGCCGTGGTCGCCGACGTGGCCTCCGGCTACGCGGAGGAGGAGTGGGTGCTGCTCCAGGGCCAGACCGCGACCGGCGCGCCGCTCGTCGCCACGGTCCGCCACCCGCTGCGCCCTGTCGATCATCCGCTCTGCGACCAGCACATCGCGATCACGCTGCCGTACGCGCATCGCGACGAGAACGGCCTGCCGGTCGACGGCTCGCTGGAGGCGCTGCGCGACTTCGAGGAGCGCCTGGTGGCCCGCCTGCTCAAGCTGGGTGACGACGCGGTGCTGGCCGCCCACCTGAGCACGGAGGGGCACCGGATCATCCACGTCTACGCCGACCCGACCGGCGACGCCGCGATCCACGCCAAGGAGCTGATCGTGGGCTGGGAGGAGGGCGAGCCCCGCGTCGACGTGACCGCCGACCCCGGCTGGACCGCCGCGGCGCCGTTCCTCACCTGACCCCGATCCCAGGGCCTTTTCCCACTTGACCGCCGCGGCGCCGTTCCTCACCTGACGACCGGGCGGGCGGTCAGCCGAGGCCGGCGCGGCGGGCGCGTTCGACCGCGGCGGGCAGCACTTCGATCAGGCGGTCGACGTCGTCGCGGGTCGAGGTGTGCCCCAGGGTGAACCTGAGCGAGCCGCGCGCCGCCGCCGCGCCGGCCCCCATCGCCAGCAGCACGTGCGACGGCTGGGCGACGCCGGCCGAGCAGGCCGAGCCGGTCGAGCACTCCACGCCCTTGGCGTCGAGCAGCATGAGCAACGCGTCGCCCTCGCAGCCGGGGAAGGAGAAATGCGCGTTGCCCGGCAGCCGCCCCGGTGAAGCCGGAGGGGTCTCTCGCCGTTCGGTCGGGGAAGTTTGCGCGGGGGATGTCTCGCGCGCGCCGGGATCGCCGTTGAGCACGACGTCGGGGACGGCCGCGCGTACGCGCTCGATCAGCTCGTCGCGCAGCGACGCCAGGCGGCGCCCCAGAGCCTCCTGCTCCTTGACGGCGGTGCTGACGGCGGCGGCGAGCCCCGCGATGGCGGGGGCGTCGAGCGTGCCGGAGCGCACGTCGCGCTCCTGCCCCCCGCCGTGTTGTACGGAGACCGGTGTCAGCCCTCTGGCCAGCAGCAGCGCGCCGACACCCATCGGGCCGCCGATCTTGTGGCCGGTCAGCGTGAGCGCGTCTACGCCCGACTCGGCGAACGACACGGGCATCTGCCCCACCGCCTGGACGGCGTCGGTGTGGAACGGGATGCCATGCTCGCGGGCGACGGCGGCCAGGGCGTGCACCGGCTGGACGGTGCCGACCTCGTTGTTGGCCCACATGACGCTGACCATGGCCACGCCGTCGGGGTCTCGTGCGATGGCGGCGCGCAGGGTCTCGGGATGGACGCGGCCGTACGCGTCGGCCTCCAGCAGCTCGATCTCCGCGCCCTGGCCGTCGGCCAGCCACTGGGCCGGGTCGAGCACGGCGTGGTGCTCAACGGAGCTGATCAGCACGCGCCTGCGGGGGCGGCGCGCCCAATAGAGGCCCTTGATGGCGAGGTTGTCGGCCTCGGTGCCGCCCGAGGTGAACACGACCTCGCTGGGCCGCGCCCCGAGCGCGTCGGCGATCGCCTCGCGTGACTCCTCGACCACCCTGCGCATCCGGCGCCCGGCGCCGTGCAGCGAGGAAGCGTTTCCGACCTGTTGGAGTTGAACCGTCATGGCCTCGATCGCTTCGGGCAGCATCGGGGTCGTCGCTGCATGATCAAGATAGGCCGACGGTCTGGTCACGACTTCAGGGTATCTCGTTTGCGACTGTACCGTCCGGACGGTACAGTCATGGGCATGCGAAAGGACGAGCTTTTGGACGCGGCGGAGGAGCTCCTCTGCGACCAGGGTTCGGCCGCGCTCACCCTGGCCGCGGTGGCGGACCGGGCGGGCGTCAGCAAGGGTGGCCTGCTCTATCACTACGCCTCCAAAGAAGCCCTGATCAAGGGCATGGTGGAGCGCCTGATCGACGACTTCGACGAGCTCATGGCCGCCCAGCCCGACCAGACCTACACCGGTCGCTATCTGGGCGCGACCCTGGCCTCCGTACGGTCAGGCAGGTT
Source organism: Nonomuraea sp. B5E05 (assembly GCF_039880665.1). NCBI lineage: Bacteria > Bacillati > Actinomycetota > Actinomycetes > Streptosporangiales > Streptosporangiaceae > Nonomuraea > Nonomuraea sp. B5E05. The sequence continues at coordinate 207,698 of NZ_JBDPMJ010000009.1, read as the reverse complement.
GCGACGATGGGCGGTCGTCACCGGAGCGTCGGGCAACCTGTTCCTGCTCGCGCCGCTGCGCGAGGCGATGACCCGATGGCATCGCGAGAAGCTGGGCGAGGAGCCCGACCCGGTGGCGGCGCAGATCGTGCGACTGGCGTGTGAAGGGCTCTGGGACGTGGCGAGCCACGATCCGGAGCTCAACACGGAAGACGATCTCCAGGCTCTGGAGGGCCGCCTCAGGGCGCTGCTCGAACCTCCCGCCTGAGCCGCCCTCGGCCGCCCGGCTCCCCGGACGGCCGGCCCTCGCCCGGATCCCCCGCGTCCAAGCCCCGAGCCCGGATCCTCCGCGCGAAGTTTCGAGCCCGGATCCCCGTGCGGAACCCCGAGCCGGCCCTCGTGCGGATCCTTCCGAGCCGACCCCACGCGCGAAACCCTCACCCCTGCTCACGGCCCTTTCACGGGCCGACCGAGCCGGGGCCTTCCCCCTGCGGTGAGCGAGCCCGCTCACCCTCCCCTGCCTGGACGCCCGCGCGTCCGGACCACTGAAGACAACGAGCTTTGTGAGAGGTGTGGCCATATGACCCGCGAGCTGAGGAGCGCCCGTTACGGGGCGGTCCTCACCTTTGTCCTTGCCGGCCTGATGGTGGGCACGATGACCGTGCGCATCCCCGCCCTGACCGACAAGCTGGCCCTGTCCGAGGCCATGGTCGGGACGATCCTGCTGGTGTGGGGCCTGGGCGCTCTGGTGACCATGCAGTCCATGCGGCGCGTCATGGCGCGCGCGGGCAGCAGGGCGGTTCTGCGGATCAGCGGCCCGCTGACGGCACTCAGCCTGGTGGGTGTGGCGCTCGCCCCCGACCTGCCGCTGCTGCTGGTGGCCGTGGCGCTCTTCGGCATGGCCTTCGGCGTCATGGACGTCGCCATGAACGCCCAGGGCTCCACCGTCGAACGGGCCCACGGCCGGCCGCTGATGAACGGCATGCACGCCGGCTGGTGCGTCGGCGCCATCTCCGCCGGGGCCCTGGGCAGCCTGGCCATCGCCGCCGGCCTGCCGTTCACCGCCAACGTGGCGCTGGTCGGCCTGGCCGCGCTGCCCGTGGCCGTGCTGATCGGCCGTACGCACCTGCCCGAGCCCTCGTCCACCGGCACCGAGCCGGCGGGCCGGCGCCGCATGCCGCCGGTCGTCTACCTGCTCGGCGCGATCATGTTCTTCGCGTTCATGGTCGAGGGCACGGTCGCCGACTGGAACGGCCTCTACATGCGTGACGAGCTCGGCGCCCCCGAGGCTCTGGCGGCGCTCGGCTACCCCGTCTTCGAGACCGGCATGCTGGCCGCCCGGCTGACCGGCGATCGGCTGCGGGCCAGGTTCGGGGTGCGCGGCATGCTGACCGTCTCCGGGGTGGCCACGGCAGGCTTCTTCGCGGTCGTGCTGGTCGCGCCCGCGGCGCTGGTGGCGGTGGCGGCGATGTTCTTCGTCGGGCTCGGCGTGGCGACGATCTCGCCCCTGACGCTGTCGCTGGCCGGCACCGCGACGCGCACGCCGGGGCCGGCGATCGCCCAGGCGGGGGCCATGGGGTACGCGGGCCTGCTGCTCGGGCCCGTGGTGATCGGCTTCCTGTCGGACGCCTCCTCCCTGCGTACGGCGCTCGGCGTCGCGGTCGTCCTGGGCGTGCTGATCGCGCTGGCCTCCCGCCTGCTCCCGCGCGAGGAGCCCGCCCCGGTCACCCCGCTGCCCGTCAGGGAACCCGCCGAAGCCGCCGCCTGAGTGGCAGGCTCGTACGGTGAGCCTTGATCGCAGCGTGCCCTTCGACGTCGAGGCGTACGTGGCCCGGGTGAAGTCGAGTCCCTGCTTCATCTGCGCCATCGTCGCCGGAGACCCCGCCTACACCACCGAGCAGATCGTCTACGAGGACGACCACCACCTGGCCTTCCTGTCCCGCTACCCCACCATGCCCGGCTACCTGCTGGTGAGCCCCAAACGGCACATCGAGCACGTCGTGCGCGACCTCGGCGAGGACGCCTACCTCGAGCTCATGCGGGTGGTCAGGAAGGTGGCGCTGGCCGTGGAGTCGGTGGTGCCGTCGGAGCGGACGTACCTGCTGTCGCTGGGCAGCCAGCAGGGCAACGCCCACCTGCACTGGCACGTGGCCCCGCTCCCGCCCGGCACCCCGTACGACGAGCAGCAGTATCACGCGCTCATGTCGGAGAACGGCACGATCCCGTGGACGCAGGAGCAGGCGGAGGAGCTGGCCGCCCGCCTCAGGCGGGCGCTGGCGTGACTGGGAGTTCTCTGTGGATCCCGGCGGGAGCCTTCCACGTACGCCTGCCCCCCTTCGCGGGCAGTGATCCCGCCAGAAAGGGCGGCGCCGCGTCGTGCGGCGCCGCCCCCGGACCCTCGGGCCCTACTTGCGCTTGGTGACCTCTTCGGTGAGCTGCGGGACGACCTGGTGCAGGTCGCCGACGACGCCGTAGTCGGCCAGCTCGAAGATCGGCGCCTCGGGGTCCTTGTTGATCGCGACGATGGTCTTAGCGGTCTGCATGCCCGCCCGGTGCTGGATCGCGCCCGAGATGCCGGCCGCGATGTAGAGCTGCGGCGACACCGTCTTGCCCGTCTGCCCCACCTGGAACTGGTGCGGATACCAGCCGGCGTCGGTGGCGGCGCGGGAGGCGCCGACGGCGGCGCCGAGCGCGTCGGCCAGGCCCTCGATGACCGAGAAGTTCTCGGCCGAGCCCACGCCGCGCCCGCCGGAGACGACGATCGCGGCCTCCGTCAGCTCGGGCCTGGCGCCCTTCTCCTGCTTGACCCGCTCGACGACGCGGGCCGACCTGGCGGCGTCGGTCAGCGCGACCGTCACCTCCTCCTCGGCTCCGGCGCCCTGGGCGGCCTCAGGGGCGGTGGAGTTGGGGCGTACGGCGACGATGGGCGTGCCCCTGCGCACCCGGGAGTGCACGTTGACTCCGCCGCCGAAGATGGACTGGTCGGCCACGAAGCCCTCGCCCAGGCCCACGGCGTCGGTGATGACGCCGGAATCGGTCTTGACGGCGAGCCGGCCGGCGACCTCCTTGCCTTCGGCAGTGGCGGCCACGAGCACGGCGGCGGGTGACTTGGCGGAAACGAGCTGGGCCAGCAGCTCGGCCTTGGGCGCCACCACGTGGTCGACGATGTCGCTCGAACCTGCGACGTAGATCGTCTCCGCGCCGTATTCGGCGAGCCTGGCCTTGGCCTCGGGCGTGATGCCCGGGCCCGCCCAGACGGCGGCGGGCGTGCCCAGCGAGCGGGCCAGGGTCAGCAGCTCCAGCGTGACCTTCTTGACCTCGCCTTCGACCTGCTCGACGAGAACGAGAATTTCCGACATATCAGGTGTTCTCTCCCGTGCTCAGATGAACTTCTTGGAGGCCAGGAACTCGGCGGCCTTCGCGCCGCCGTCGCCCTCGTCCTTGACGATCGTGCCGGCGGCGCGCGGCGGCGCGGCGGCGAAGTCGACGACCTCGGACCAGGCGGCGGCCAGGCCGACCTGGGAGGGGTCGATGGAGGCGTCGGCGATGGCCAGCGTCTCGACCGGCTTCTTCTTGGCCGCCATGATGCCCTTGAACGACGGGTAGCGCGGCTCGTTGATCTTCTCGACCACGGACACGACGGCCGGCAGCGTGGCCTCGACCCGGTCGTAGCCATAGTCGGTGAGGCGCTGGATCGTGATCGACGTGCCGTCGACGTCGACCTTGTTGGCCAGCGTCAGCTGCGCCACGCCGAGGCGCTCCGCCAGCATGGCGGCGAGCACGCCGGTGCGCGCGTCGGTGGACTCGGAGCCCAGGACGACGAGATCGAAACCGATCTTGTTGAGCGCCTGCGCCATCGCGTACGAGGTGGACAGGGCGTCGGAGCCGTGGAGCGCGTCGTCGCTGAGGTGGACGGCCTTGTCGGCTCCCATGGCCAGCGCCTTGCGGATGGTCTCGGTGGCCTTGCCGGGGCCCATGGTGAGCACGGTCACCTCGCCACCGTGGGCTTCCTTGAGCTTCAGTGCCTCCTCGACCGCGTATTCGTCGAGCTCGTTGACCACGCCGTCGGCGGCGTCGCGGTCGAGCGTGTTGTCATCGGACCGCAGCTTGCGCTCGGTCGCCGTGTCGGGGACCTGCTTCACGCAGACGACGATGTTCATGGCCGGTGGCCGACCTCCCGTGTTCGCGTGCGCCACCGCCTCGCTGCGGTGGGCGCCGAATGCAATGCTGTCCAGACTGCCAGGTGCCCGCCGGGCTCCCGACAGAGGGTGTGCCATGGTCTGGCGTTATGTTACCCATGGGTAGTTGGTGTGCAACCGCCGGGTGGGGGCGGCCGGCGGAGGATCCCGCCGGCACCACCATACCGAACTTCATTCTGTTGCTGCCTCCCACCCCTTCGCGGCGGGGATCAGGCCGACAGCAGGAACACGATCCCCACCACCAGGGCCGTGCCCGCGAACAAGGCCAGGGTGAACGTGCTGAACACCGCCGCCAGCCCGAAACAGAGCCCGACCGTGCCCGCCACACTGACCATATCCGTGACGACGCGGCGCCGCCGGTAGAGGGCGCGCGAGAAGAGCGCCACCCCGGCGTCGGACACCACACCCAGCGCGTACGCGGCCAGCAGGAAGAGCGCCACCTCGGGCAGCGTCTCCTGGGCGGCGGCGGCCAGCAGCCCCACGAACAGCCCGGAACCGATCACCCACCGCCTGCGCACCTTCTCCCTGTGCCACGCCCTCGACTCCTCCACCGAACGCCGGCGGCGCTCCCTGCCCGGCCGCCACGCCCTCGTGCTCGTGTCGTCGGCGTCCGAGCGCGGACGTGCGGGCTGGACGAAGGCGCGGGGCACGTGGGAGACGGGCGCCACGTCGAGCCTGGCACAGATCTGCGCGGCCGTCGGCCGCGCAGCGGGATCGGTGGACAGGCACTCGGCTAACAGCGGCTCCAGCCAGCCGGGCACGCCCTCCAGGTCGGGCTCGTGGTGCACGACCCGGTAGGCGACCGCCGACGCGGGGCCCTGCCCGTACGGCTGCCGCCCGGTCGCCGCGTAGGCCAGCGTCGCCCCGAAGGAGAACACGTCGGCCTCAGGGCCCGCGTTCTTGCCCTCCAGCACCTCGGGAGCGAGGTAGCCGGGCGTGCCCACCACCGCGCCCGAGGCCGTGACGGACAACGAGTCGAGGGCGCTGGCGATGCCGAAGTCGATGACGACCGGCTCGCCCTCGGTCATCATCACGTTGGCCGGTTTGAGATCGCGGTGCACCACGCCCGACTCGTGCATGGCGAGCAGCGCGTCGGCCAGCCCGCCGGCCAGCCGGCGAAGGTCGGCGACGGGCACGGGCACCGCGCTGAGCGGCCGGCCCTGGACGTAGCGGGTCACCAGGTGGGGGCGGGCGCCCTCAAGGGAGGCGTCCAGCACCTCCGCCACGTGCGGCCCGCCGACCCTGCGCATGGTCTCGACCTCGCGCGCGAGCCTGGCCAGCGCGCCCCCGTCGGCCGCGACATGCGGATGCAGCACCTTGACGGCGACCGTGCGGCCCTCGGCGTCGAGCGCGAGGTGCACCTCGCCGAACCCACCGGCCCCGAGCCGGGAGAGGAGCTCATACGGACCGAGCCTGTCGCCCATACTTCTTCTTCTCCCCTCGAGAGCCCGCGGGGACACTCAGTTCCAGGGAGTCAGGAACCCCAGCCCGAGCCCGTCGAGCAAGCTGTCGATCATCCCGGTGATCAGGCCGACCGTGGTCTGCCTGGCGTCGCTCGCCAGGTCTTCGATCACGGTCTCCGGCGCCCGCCATGGTGTCCACACCGCGTCCTGGCCCAGCGCGAACATCACCGCGAACAACGCCGCCGTGCCCATCAGCACGACCGCGACCAGCGCGGCTCCCGGGCTGCGCAGCACGCCGGTGAGCGTGCGGGTGACGGCCTTGCGCGGCGCGCCGCCGCCGGGCAACACGAACAGGCCCGTCGCGAACGCGCCCGCGGCGTAGGAGGCCGCCACGTTGACGCTCATCTGGCCGACCCAGTGGAGCAGGCCCCAGACGCACACGCCGAACAGCAGCGCCAGCGGCACGTGCACCGCCGACACGAGCGCGGACTTGACCAGCGCCCACGGCGTGCCCACCACCACGAGCCACGGGTCGGCCGCGCTGCTCCCCCGCACCTGGCGCCGCTTGACCAGGTCGCCGAAGAGGTATTCGCCGATGCGCAGCACCAGCACGATCGCCACGGCGATCGCGCCCACCATGACCGGCATCATCACGGTCAGCGCGACCAGGGTGACGAGCATGAGCAGCCCCACGAACTGGCTGCCGAAAAGGTATTTCTTCCGCTCGGACGGCGGTGTGTATTTCCGCGGCTCGGGCGGCGGCGTGTAGGGCCTGGCCTGCGCAGGAGCGGTGGGCCGCGGCGCGGCGTAGCCCGCCACGTGCTGGTCGGCACGCGGCACGGGCGGCCTGGCCGAGACCGGCGCGGGCACGTAGGGCGGGGGCCGCTCGTCACGCCGCGGCGGCGCCTCACGCCGCTGGGGCGCCGGTGGCGCACCGTAGTCGACCGGCGGCAGCAGATCGGAGAACGTGTCCATGGTCCGGGTGCGGTCGCCCATGCGCTTGGTGCCCGTGGGGCCGTCGAACGAGGCCTCGTTGAACGCGGTCACCGACGGGTCGAGCGCCTTGGCCATCCGCAGCAGCTCGTGCGCGTCGGGCCGGGCCGACGGCTCGACCTGCAGCGCGCGGGTGAGCCAGCCGCGCAGCCACGCGGGCGCCTTGTCGATCTGCGCCCGCCCTTCCATGATGTTGAAGCAGACCGCCTCGAACGTGCCCGTGCCGAACGGCGGCGCCCCCGTCGCGGCGAAGAACACCGTCGAGGCCATCGCGTGCACGTCGGCCGCCTGGGTGATCTCGGAGTCGCGGATGATCTCGGGCGCGAGATAGCCGGGCGTGCCGACGAACATGCCGGTCTGGGTGAGCCTGGTGGCGTTCACCAGGTGGGCGATGCCGAAGTCGATGACCAGCGGCTCGCCGTCGACGAGCATCACGTTGGACGGCTTGAAGTCGCGGTGGATCACGTCGGCCGCGTGGATGGCCACCAGCGCCCTGCACAGCCCCTGGGCGAGCCTGATGAGGTCGCGCGCCTCCAGGGGGCCCTCGGCCAGGACGGTGTCCTCCAGCGTGCGGCCGGGCGCGAAGCGGGTGACGACATACGGCTGGCCGCCGACGAGCTCGGCGTCGATCACCTCGGCCACGTGCGGGCTGCGCACCCGGCGCATGGTCTCGACCTCGCGGGTCAGCCGGTCGCGTGCCTTGAGGTCGGCGGCCACGTGCGGATGGAGCACCTTGATCGCGACCTCGCGGCCGTCACCGTCGAGACCGAGGTGGACGACCCCCATGCCGCCTTCGCCGATCTTCCTGACCAGCCGGTAGGGGCCGAGGCGCTCTGGTGCCTGGGTGTTCATCGCCACCTTCCCCGCGTCATCCTCCTGAATTCCCCCTCAGACTTTCGAGCTGCTTGACCACTGGATCGACGTTCAGCGGAGTCCATACGGCCCCCCTTGGCTTGTCCCCGAACGTGCCGTAAGCGAGGATCAGCGAGAGCGCGGCGCCTGCCGCGAGCACTCCGGCCATCACCATCGCCGCTGTTCTCGAGGGTACGAGCGATGAGAGCGTTCTGCGCATCTGCTTGCCTGGCCCTTCCACCCCTGGACCCGCGCAGACGGTCCACAGGGCGATCGCGGCGCCCCACGCCAGGGCGTAGGACGCGTCCATCCTGGCGACCACGGTGAGCAGCAGCGTCACCGGCAATCCCAGGATGACGGCATAAAGCAGCAGAGCGAACGTGATGCCCGCCGATTTGGCGAGTTCTTTGGGGTAGGAGAGCACTCTGACGACGTCGAGCGCCGCCGCACCCGCGGCACGGCGCGCCATCAGCGCGGGCTGCGCCAGGTCGGCCGCCCGCAACAACACCGCGACCGGGATCGCGAGGACCGCCACCAGCACGGGCGCGAGCACGGCCGCCACGATCATGAGGACGAGCAGCATGGCGCTCGCCACGCCGTAGGCCCTGGAACGCTGCAGCACGTTGCCTGGTGACACGGCCGGGATGAAGGGCTCACGCTTCGTGGGGCCGGGCTGGTAGTGCTGCTGCGCCGGGATGTAGGGCGGCGGCTGCGCCGGCGTGGGCGTCGGCCTGGCGTAGTCGTGGCCGGGCCCGGACCGGCCAGGACCTGCCGCTCCACCCGGCCCTCCACCCGGCCCTCCAGCGGGACCCGTGCCGGGCCTGGCGTCGGCGGGCGGGCCGGCGGTGAGCCCGCGGAACTCGGGAGAGTCGGGCCGCACCCGCCTGGTGGGCACGTCGGCCTCGCCCGGCGGCGCGTTGTGGGCGCCCGGCTGCGCCGGCCAGGGCTGCGACACCCCGCTCTCACGCTGGATCCTGCGCAGTTCCTCCGGCGACACCCTGCGGGTCGGCCAGGGGTCGGGCTGGTTGGGCAGGAGCGAGACGTACTGCTGATCCTGCGGTGGCGGGGTGGCCGGGTGGTCCTGGCTCTCGAGCAGCCGCCGCGGCGTCACCGGCGGCGTGGACACGTCGTGGGGCGGCTTGTCGGCCGCGGGCCGCGGGACCGGAAGGCCGGCCGGGGACGTGCCGGGACGCGGCACGGTGGACAACTCGTCAGGCGAGCCGCCCCGCGGCGGCTGGGGCATCATCCTGGCGGTCTGCTCGGCCAGGTCTGCCGCCTTGGGGCGCTTGGCCGGATTGCGCTGGAAGGCCGCCTTGAGCAGCGGCTGCAACGAGGCCGGAGCGGCGCTGATGTCGGCCTTGCCCGCCGTGATGTTGTAGAAGACCATCTCCAGCGTGCCCTTGCCGAAGGGCGGCTGGCCGGTCGCGGCGAACAGCAGCGTGCCCGCCCACGCGTGGATGTCGACCTCGGGGCCTGCCTCCTGGCCCTCGATGATCTCGGGCGCGAGATAGCCGGGCGTGCCGATGAACATGCCGGTCTGCGTCAGCCGCGTCGCGTCGACCGCCTGCGCGATGCCGAAGTCGATCAGCACGGGCTCGCCGTCGAGGATCAGCACGTTGCCCGGCTTGAGGTCGCGGTGGATCACCCCCACCGAGTGCACGACGGCCAGCGCCGACGCCACGCCGTGCGCGACCTTGACCAGCGCCGGCAGGTCGAGCGGGCCGTCGTCCTTGACGATCTCGTCGAGAGGACGGCCGGGCACGTAGCGGGTGACGATGTAGGGGCGATGGCCGGTCACGTCGGCGTCGAGCACCTCGGCGATGTAGTTGCTCCGCACCCTGCGCATGGTCTCGACCTCGCGCGAAAGCCGCCGCCTGGCGACCTCGTCGCCGGCGACCTCCCCGCGCAGGACCTTGACCGCCACCTGGCGCCCCTGCGGGTCGGCAGCGAGGTGGACAACGCCCATCCCGCCTTCACCGAGCCGCCTGAGCAACCGGTAAGGGCCAAGTCGGTCATCGTTCATGGCATGAAGCACCATATCGGCTTAGTCACCGCCCACGAGATGAACCATGAGGCCACATTCCCACTCGTACAACGTCCGGAAAGGGCTCATCGGTTTCCCATCCAACGGTCTCGAATCGGCTTCAGTTTGTGTCAGCCGGCCAGCGAGAGAACCTCGGCCCCCTTCAGCCCGGCCAGCCCGGCCCCGGAGACGGCCAGCTTCGACCTGCGCACACCGCTTCCGATCACCACCCTCGGGTGCTCCGCGACGTGCGTGTCCACCAGGATCGGCCAGTCATCCGGCAGCCCCAGTGGCGTGATGCCGCCGTATTCCATGCCGGTCAGCTCGACCGCGTCGGCCATCGGCGCGAAACTCGCCTTCCTGGCGTCGAGATGCCTGCGCACGACGCCGTTCACGTCCGCCCGCATCGTCGCGAGCACCATGCAGGCGGCGTAGCGGATCTTGCCGCCTCGTTTCGCGGCCACGACCACGCAGTTGGCCGACTCGTCGAGCCGCACGGAGTAGCGCTCGCAGAACGCCGCCGTGTCGGCCAGATCGGGGTCGATCTCGGCCACCTCGACACTCTCCACGTGCGCAACGGCCCGCGCCACCGGATCAGCCAGGAGGTCGATCCGTTCGGTCGCGGGCACCCAGTGCAAGCTCATCCCATCTCCTCGATCGCTTCTCCTTGGACCCTAACCCGGGCGTCGGAGCAGCGTGCGACGTCACGGGGACTGCAGCACCCGCTGGTGCAGCAGCGTGACGGCGCCGCGGGCGGACTCCATGGCCCCCGCCTGCCAGGCGATCAGATGGGTGAGCCAGTCGCCCGCGAAGTAAACCCTTCCGGCGGGGCGTTGCAGAAAAGTGAAGGACGAATCAAAGGACGGCCAGCGCACCCAGCCGCCCTGGATGTGCTCCTGGCGCTCCCACGCGATGGAGACGCTGGACAGGAGGTTCTGGCGGTACTTCTCGCCGTGGATCTTCTTGCCCTGGGTGAGCGCCCTGCGCCTGCGGTCCTCAGGGGTGAGTGCTCCGTACAGCTCGGCGTCGCGCTCGGTGTTGTAGTAGCCGACGAGCAGGCCGCGTTCGGCGTGGTAGTCGTGGGAGGGGTACCAGATGTGGGTGATGTCGAGGTCCGTCTCCGTCACGCCGCCGTAGATGTGGTCCTCCAGCTCCCACCAGCGCCTGCCGTACTCCAGCCCGATCTTTCCCGCGGCGATCGGGGCCGGCGTCCTGAGCGCATTGGTGACCTGGGCTCCGAGGTTGTGCGGGATCTTGGCGAGGACGTGCGGCGGGAGGGTGGCGATGCAGTAGTCGGCCTTGACGCTGCCGCCGGTCCAGACGACCTCGACGCCGTCGTCCAGAGTGGTGATCCTGGTGACCTTGGCGCCCGTCGTGATGTTGTCCTCGCCCACCGCCTCCACCAGCCTGGTGACGATCGCGTCCATGCCGCCGACGGGCTGGAACATGGGGGTGGCCTGGTCGAAGCCGAAGTTGTTGGTGATGGCGCGGCCGGTGCCCGCGGCGAGGATCTGGTGGAGGGAGCCGGGGGCGTCGAGGAGGACACCACCGTCTATTGCCGGAAATTTCGTGAAACCGCGGCGCGACGAGCCTTCATAATTTAGCCGTGGGCCCAGGTCACCGAACCTTCTGAGAAAATCGAGCAGGCGTTCCTGGTCGTCCTTGGTGATGGCCTTATCCAGCGCACCGACATTTGTGGCTTTCGCCAGCATTTCTGCGACATATCCATACATGTCGGCTCGGGCGGTCCGCGCCCGCATCGTCCGCCCGTTGGTGTGCACGTACGCGGCGGCGTTGTCGTTGATAAAGGTCTCGATCGGGATGCCCAGCTCGCGGCAGTAGTCGAGGGTCACCATCCACGGGGCGATCCTGGCGGGGCCCGCGTTGAAGTAGACGCCGTCGCCGAGCGTCACCTCCTGCGCCGGGCCGTTCTGCTCGCTGAGACGGTCGCCGCCGCGCAGCGTGAGGTTGCGCCCGCCGGCCTTCTCCCTGGCCTCCAGCAGCGTGCAGTCATAACCGGCCTTGCCCAGCTCGTACGCCGCCGTCAGCCCCGCCACCCCCGCACCGATGATCACGACCTTGGCCGTGCCCTTGCCGCGCAAGGTGAAGTCGCCCGGCCTGGGCGCCACGTAATCCTTGGACTGCTCCGAGGGCGCGAGCCCTAACGCGCCCATGGCCGCGTACATGGCGCCCGCGCCGCCCACCGCGCCGATCCCGACGAGCAGCCCGCGCCGGGTCAGCGCCGCGCCTTCCACGTCACCCGCCCCCTACACCCGGTCCCGGGCGTTCACCGTCATCCCCACGCCCTGTCACCCGTACGGTCCGCTGCCGCAGGCGACCTGGCCGCCGATGGTGGCGAAGATGCCGAACAGCGCCATGATCTGGGTGAAGTCGTCGGTGGTGAACTCCGTGTGACGCGACCCCGCCGACTTCACGCCGGGGATGAGCGCCACAGCGGCGGCAATGGCGGTGGAGTTCCACTCCACCCCGAGCGTGTACGGCGCCGCCACCTCATACGGCGTGAAGTCGCTCAACCTGCCGAGCGCCCGCGCCGTGGCCTCACGGATCCTTGCCTGGGCGACGCTCGGCGGCAGCAGCTCGGCCGAGAACTTGTCGATCCCCTTCTTCACCGCGACCGTCTCGACGTCGCCGAGCAACTCGCGCGCCTCCTCGCCGACGGCCTCGTCCCCCGTCACCACCGCGACCGGCACCCCGTGGAACCCGGCGCACGCGGCGACGAGCCGGGTCTCCCCGCACAGCTCGCCGTTGAGGTAGACGTTCTGGATCTCCTTGCCCATCCAGGTGTGGTTCAGCACGCCGTCCTGCACGCCGGCGCGGGCGTGATAGCCCACGAAGCAGGCGGCCTGGAACGACCCGTCCAGCCCCTGCGCCATCCGCTGTGCCTTGCCCGGCCCCCGGATGAGGCTGGCCCGGGGATCGAGCAGGTCGATCCGGAGGTTCTTGGTGGACCCGTGGGCGTCGTTGACCAGCACGCTCGCCGCCCCCGCGTCGAACGCGCCCTCGACGGCGGCGTTGGCGTCGGCGGTCATCAGCTCGCAGCCGCGCTCGTAGCCGCGCTTGCCCGCGTGCATCTCCTCGGGGTCCGTCAGCCCCGTCACGCCCTCCATGTCCACCGACAGATAGACCTTCACGTGCCCTGCTCCTTCATCGCTCCACGCCCGCCCGGGGTCAGGCGCCCCAAGTCTCCACCCGGCGCACCTCATCCTCCGTCATGAGCCCCACGTTCGCCTCGATGTACGCGGCCGCCTCGGCCCGCCACGGGGCCGGGATCTCGTCGAGGGCCGGCGGGTAGCAGTGGTCCAGCCAGCTCGTGGACTCCTCCGTGGCGTCGAAGTAGTCGAGCACCCCGGCGAAGAGGGTGTGCTCGATCCCGGGGACGCGCGCCAGCCCGTACTCGACCATCTCCTGGCCGCCGTAGGGTGGCTTCTTGAGCCACGGCTGTGCGGCGCGGTGCCTTGCGGTCATGGGGGTGTTCAGGGGGCGGCGCTCGACGGCGGCCTGGATGAGCTCCTTGTAGAGGCACTTGCCGCAGGTGCGGCACGGCCCGTCGGTGCCGCGCAGGCACCAGCGCACGTACTTCTTCATATCGGAGTCGAGGGCCAGGCGCATGGTGACCGCCTCGCTCACGCCGCCCACGGGCAGCACGATGTGCACGCCCGCCGCCGCGAATAACCTGCCCCATCTGCCGTTCGGCGCCCACATGGGGTTGTCCGGCGTGTAGCGCAACACGTAGCGATCCCCGCCGAGCCAGCGTGAACCGAGTTCATAGCCGAAGGCCAGCCCGCCGAGGTTCAGCTGGTCGGCCAGGAGCAGCGCGCCCACCGCCACCGCGTGGTGCTCCGGATAGCCGGGACGCGGCTCGGCGAGGGTGTACTCCAGGTCGGAGGTGGCCGTGGACAACTCGCGGCCCGTCCGCTCGGCGAGCCTGGCCAGCACGTCGGACCGGTAGTGGGGCCAGCGGTTGGGGACCCGCCGGTGCGGCACGCGCTGGAAGTGCACGAACGGCGCCTCCGGGTACATGGCGGCCGTCGCGACGGAGTCCGCGCCGCCGCTGTACGAGATCGCGAGCCTGGCCCCCGGCCTGCGCGGCTCCGCCCCTACGGGGCCCGCCTCGATCCCCCAGCCGGCATGCAGGGCTTCGGCCAGCTCCGCCGATACGGCCCGGTCGAAGGAGATGCGCCGGCGGGTCCACGGCGCCACGACCGTCCAGGCGGCGAGGGCGAAGAGGTCGGGGTGGGCGTCGTCGGGGACGCCGCCGACGGAGCAGGAGTTGGTGGCGAGCTTGATGGGGTGCTCGTCGGAGGCCCTGCCGGTGATCTCGTCGTCCGGGTCGAGGCGGAACGTCAGATCCGCGCCTGCCCACGTCACGCGCACGGTTGCTCCTCGGAACGCCCCCGTGCCCGCTCGTCCGCCCGGCCTGCCGCGGGAGCGTCTCCCACGGGCAGGCGGGTCCGCAGGTCGTCGATGGCCTGCCAGACGAGGACCTCGTTCTGCAGCACGCCGTCCAGCGCCTTGGCCGTCTCCTGGGCGAGCCGGTGGGCGTCGTCGGCCTTGCCGCCGAGTTTGTCGATCTTGCTGTCGGCCGTGCCGCCTCCGGCCGACGGCGGGCGCGCGTTCCGCAGCCGCTCGACCTCGCCCTGGAGGGTCGCCATCTCCCGCCGCAGGGTCTGGACCTCCCAGAGCGCGTCCCTGATGTCCTGGCGATGATCGGCGATGGAGATGTAACGGGAGTCGAACCACGTACGCACGGCTTTGCGCAGCCGGACAGGGACGGGAACGCGCATCATGAAACGCCACGATACTGGCAATCCACAGCCCGGACGGACGAAGCTACCGAGGGGTTATCAGAGTCCCCCGAAAGCTCCGTCCAGTTTGCGGTGACATGTCCAGAAGAGCGCTATTGCCCGGTGAATTTGGGCCTGGACTTCTCGGCGAACGCGCGCATGCCGACCTTGGCGTCGTCGGTGGCGAAGAGCCCGGAGAACTGCAGCCGCTCGATCTCGAGGCCGGTGTCGAGGTCGACCTCCAGCCCCTGGTCGACGGCCTGCTTGGCGGCGCGGAGCGCAATCGTGGGACCGCCGACGAAGGTGGCGGCCCACTCCAGGGCGGCGGTGTAGACCTGCTCGTCCGGCACCACCCGGTCGACCAGGCCCATTTCGAGGGCCTCGGAGGCCGGCACGTGGCGGCCCGTGAAGATCAGATCTTTCGCCCGGGCCGGGCCGACCAGGCGGGGCAGGCGCTGGGTGCCGCCCGCGCCGGGGATGATGCCGAGCAGGATCTCGGGCTGCCCCAGCTTGGCCGACTCTCCCGCGACCCGGAAGTCGGCGCAGAGGGCGAGCTCGCAGCCGCCGCCCAGGGCGTAGCCGGTGATGGCGGCGATGACCGGCTTGCCGATGCGGGTGACCGCGGTGAAGCAGTCCTGAAGCGCACGGGAATGGGTGGACATGTCGGCATAGGACATGTCGGCCATCTCTTTGATGTCCGCGCCCGCCGCGAAGACCTTCTCGCCTCCGTAGATGATCACCGCCTGCACCTGCGGGTCGGCGTCGACGAGACCGGCGGCCTCGCCGATCTCCTGCTGGACCTGACCGTTGAGGGCGTTCATCTTCGGACGGTCAAGACGGATCGTGGCGATCTGGTCGGCCACCTCGACGCTCACAAACTCACCCATACGTCGAACCTAACAGAGCAGATCGTCAGCGGGCCGCCGCCTTCCCGCACGCCCTCCCCCCACCGTCAGCCCACCGTCAGCCCGCGCCGTCAGCCCGCGCCGTCAGCGGGCCGCGGCGGACTTCACCTCCTCCGCGGTCCGCTTGCTGCGGGACACCCGTACGAGGGCGGCGGACAGGCGGGCCAGTTCGTCGCCGGAGCGGGCCAGCCGGGCCAGCGAGCGCTCCTGGCGCGGCAGCCCGACGTTGGCCGCGCCGTCCAGCACCTTCTTGTCCAGGTGCGGCGCGACCTGGGGCCAGACGGCCTGGGCCTCGCGCAGGAAGATGTCCGCGCCGGTCGGCCCGATGCCGGGGAACTCCATCAGCAGCCCGGCGGTGCCGCGCGGATCGCCGCCCGCCTCGTCCCGCAGGCGGCGCAGATCGCCCTTCCACCGGTCGAGGAGCAGTTCGGCCCCCCGGCCCAGCATGGTGGCGGTGCGCTCGTCGTAGCGGCGGTAGTGGCCGCGGCCCAGCGCGTCCACCCGATCCTGCCAGGTCGCCTCCCGCATGGCCTTCGGGGTGGCGTACCCGGCCGCGAACAACTCCCGGGCGGCCGCCACCGCCACGTCCGCCGAGATCCGCGCGCTGAGCAGGGTGGCCAGGACGAGCAGCTGGTAGAGCGGTTTCGGCTGGTCGGCCAGCTTGATTCCGGCCTCGTTCGCGAACGTGCGACCGTACCGGTCGAGCAGCACGTCCATGACGGCTCTGTCGGTCTTGCTCATGAGTGTCCCGCTACCCGCGGCCCTTACGGGCATGCCGGGCCGCCGGGTTCGCGGAGGAGACCGGCCCGGGTTTGGGGCGAAGGCCGGAGGGGAGGCGAAGGTTTCCCGAGCGAAAAGGAGTCTGTTGTGCTGACACTGACAGACAACGCCGTTGAGGCGATCCGCGACCTCATGGTCGGGGAGGACGTGCCCGCCGACGCCGGGCTGCGCATCGCCCCGAAGACCGACGAGGCGGGAACACTCGAAGTCACCCTGGTGAGCACGCCGTACGCGGGCGACCAGGTCGTGGAGAAGGGAGACGTACGCGTCTTCGTGTCGGAGGACGCGGCGCCGATCCTGGACGACAAGGCGCTGGACGCCCAGCAGAGCGTTCCGGGACAGCCCACGTTCAGCCTCGGTCGGCGTGCCTGACCGTGCATCGCAGGGGACGTAGCGGTCGATTCATGTCACGATGACGACGCGTCCGATTCAGGGGGGTGTCCGATGAGTGACGATCCGCTGCTCCCCGAACCGGTGGCTCGCGCGCTGGCCGGCTACCGAGCGCTGCGTGACGCGCACGGTGCCTGCTGGGGCGAGCCGCCCCTCACCTACGTCGTCCAGGCTGGGACCACCGTCTTCCTCTGACAACCGGTACGACTTCCGGGGCCCGGGCTGCGCCGGCTCGCCGGGCGCCATCCCGAGGTTTCCCAGGATCAGCTCGGAGACCTCCTCGGCGGGGTCGCCGGGTGGTGCGCGACTCCGCCACGCGGCGCCAAGGTGGTCAGGGCCCGCCGGGGCGGCCGGCCTGAGCGTCCGCCATCGAGACGACGTACTTGCCGCGGGTGTACCGGGCGGCGGCGAGGTCCCGCAGGGCCCGCCCGGCCTCCGCGAACGGGTAACGGCGGCTGATCATGTCGCCGAGGGTTCCGTCGAGCGCGCGGAGGGCGAGCGTGGAAAAGGTGCCGGCGCGCAGGCTGGGAGGGCCGTTGACGACCCGTACGGTGATGTCGTCCCTGCCCAGGGAGCCGTGGCCGAGCGAGCCGAGCGTCGTGGTGATCAGCCGGCCGCCGGGCCGCAGCGCCCTGACCGCTTCGGTGAGCCCCTCGCCGTCGAGCACCAGGTTGACGATGGCGTCGACGCCGCCGTGGTGCAGGCGCAGGGTCTCCTCGACCACGTCGCATGCCACGTAGTCGATCGTGGCGGAGGCGCCGAGACCGCGCGCGTAGCCGGTGTGCTCGGCGATCGCGGTGGCGATGACCTCGGCCTGCTTCTCCTTGGCCAGCAGGGGCACGGCGATGCTCCCGATGCCGCCTGTCGCGCCGATGACCAGCACCCGCTCGCCCGGCAGGAACGCGCCGTCCTGCAGGGCCGCCGCGGCTGTCATGCCGGTGCTCGCCAGCGCCGCGGCGGTCTCGGGCGCGAGCCCTTCCGGCCTCGTGGCCACGTAAGGGCCCTCGGCCTGGAAGGTCGCGTATTCGGCGAGCGCGCCCGAGGTGACCGCGGCCAGGCCGAAGCGCTCGGCATACGAGGGCGGGGCGCCGAATCCGAACACCTCGTCGCCCGTCGCGAAGGAGGTCACGCCGGGGCCGAGCCCGGTGACCGTGCCCGCGAAGTCGGTGCCAGGGACGTAGGGGAAGCGCAGCTCGAAACTGTCCTTGATGGCTCCGCTCGTGAGCATCAGGTCGGCGGGGTTGAGCGAGGCCGCCGCGACCTTCACCAGGATCTGGCCGGGGCCCGGCTCGGGAATCGGCAGGTCCTCGATCTGGAGCTGCCCGGGCGGGCCGTAGTTCCGGGCGACTAGTGCTTGCATCATGGGCGCACCCCTCCTTATAAGTGGAGAAATTTTCTCCGCTTTCCGACGTTATGCTGCTGTGGAGAGCCACGTCAAGCGATCTCCAGCACACGAGAGGCGGCCAGCCGATATGCGCGCGCCGGGCCAACTGAGAGCGGACGCACAACGCAACCGGGAGCTGATCATCGACACGGCCAGGGAGGTGTTCGCCGAGCAGGGCCCTGGAGCCACGATGGATGAGGTCGCGCGGCTCGCCGGCGTGGGGGCGGGCACGCTCTACCGGCACTTCCCCGACCGCGACAGCCTCATCCACGCCGTGCTGGCCGACGCCCTCGAACGCATGATCGCGCTCGCGCAGAAGGCGCGCGAGGAGGAGACCTGGGCATGGGACGCGCTCAGCCGGTTCGTACGCGGCTGCGCCGACCTGCGGCTCGACCTGCTCATCTCGGTCGCGGGGGAGCAAGTGCACCGTGTGGCCGGCACGCCCGAGATCAACGAGGGCCGCGTCCGCCTGCTGGAGGTCCTCGACCAGATCGTGAGCGCCGCCCACGACGAGGGGGCGCTGCGCACCGACGTCGGCACGGGCGACGTCATGGGGGTCGTCGGGCTGCTCGTCCGCGGGCTGCCCGCCCTGCCCGCCGCCCTGGGCGACGAGCTGCGGGAGCGCGCGGCGCGGCTGGTGCTCGCCGGCATGCGCGCCCACCCGGCGCCCTCCCCGCCCGAGGAGCCGCTGACGTCCGAAGAGCTGATCCGGCGCTTCACCTCCGAGCGCGACAGCTGAGCCGCTCCGGCAGCCCGGCGGCGGCCCTACAGCTCGCCGGAGAGGCGTTCGACGCCCCGGAGCAGCGCGGAGTGGTCGAGCGTTCCGTCGCCCGACGCGTTGGCGTCGGCCACGAGCCGGGCGACCAGCGCGCCGAGCGGCAGCACCACCCCGGCCTCGCGGGCCGCCGACGTGACGATGCCCATGTCCTTGTGGTGCAGGGCGATGCGGAAGCCGGGCTCGAACGTGTGGTTGAGCATGTTGCCACGCTTCTGGGCCAGCACCGCCGAGCCCGCCAGGCCGCCGCCCAGCACGTCCAGCGCCGCCTCCAGATCCACTCCGTACGCCCGCAGGAACACGACCGCCTCGGCCAGCGCCTCGATGTTGGCGGCGACGATGAGCTGGTTCGCCGCCTTGACCGTCTGGCCCGCGCCACTCGGCCCGACGTGCACGACGGTCTTCCCGACCGCGTCGAAGATCGGCTTGGCCGCCGCGAAGGCGTCGCTCTCGCCACCCACCATGATCGACAGGGCGGCGTTCCTGGCGCCCGCCTCGCCTCCGGAGACGGGGGCGTCGAGATAGCGCAGGCCGCGGGCGGCCGCCTCTCCGGCCAGCTCGCGGGTGACATCGGGCCGGATCGAGGAGAAGTCGATGATCAACGTGCCGGGCGCGGCGTGCGCGAACACGCCGTCATCCCCGGTCAGCACGGCCTGCACGTCGGGAGAGTCGGGCACCATGAGGGCGACCACGTCGGCCCCCGTCACGGCGTCGGCGATCGAGGCGGCCGCGCGCCCGCCCGCCTCGGTCAGGGCCTTGGTCTTCTCGGGCGAGCGGTTGTAGCCGGTCACGGTGTGCCCGGCCCTGACCAGGTGCACGGCCATGGGGCTGCCCATGATGCCGAGGCCGATGAAGGCGATGGTGCTCACGACGTTCCTCTCCCATCGGTTGCTTTCGCGCCGATCCCTGCCGCGCGGGTCTCTCGTGCGGGTTCCTGTCGCGCGGGTCTCTCGTGCGAGTCTCTCTGTCGCGCGAACGGTTCCTGACGCGCGGGTCTCTCGTGCGAGTCTCTCTGTCGCGCGAGTCTCTATCGCGCCGGTCTCTCCGGGGCGGCGGCTCGCTCCGTGCGGGGGAGCCAGTCGAAGGCGCCCGGGCCGTCGGAGCGGTATTCCA
This sequence comes from Nonomuraea sp. B5E05, assembly GCF_039880665.1. Classification (NCBI taxonomy): domain Bacteria; kingdom Bacillati; phylum Actinomycetota; class Actinomycetes; order Streptosporangiales; family Streptosporangiaceae; genus Nonomuraea; species Nonomuraea sp. B5E05. The sequence goes on along the minus strand of NZ_JBDPMJ010000009.1, from coordinate 188,097 downwards.
GGCCGACATATCCGTTATATCCGGCTGCGTACACGTCAGAGATCCACTGCCGGACCGGCAGCGAACCCCCGCCCGGCGCGCCCCTGCCGGGGGCGTCGGCGATCTGCACGTGGGCGATGCGCGCGGCGTGCCGCTCGATGACGGCGGGCACGTCGTCGCCGTTGACGGCCAGGTGGTAGAAGTCGGCCAGCAGCCCCACGCCGGGCACGTCACCGAGCCGGTCGAGCACGGCCACCGCGTCGGCGGCCGTCAGCAGGGGATAGCGCGGCGCGCCGCTGACCGGCTCGACCAGCACGGTGCCGTCGACGCCGCGCGCGCAGGCCGCCAGCATCTCCACGGCCAGGTCGTCCTGCTCCTTCGCGTCGATCCCTTCGACGCGGTTGCCGTAGAGGGCGTTGAAGGCCCGGCAGCCGAGCCGCTCGCCGATGGCCGCCACCACGGGGATGTTGTCGAGCAGCTCGCGGGAACGCTCGGGCCACGACACGAGGCCGCGATCTCCGGCCGCCATGTCGCCGGCGAAGAAGTTGAGCCCGGTCAGGTGCACGCCCGCGTCCTCGACGGCGCGTACGAACGTGTCCACCTCACGATCGGCGGGCACGGCCTGCGGCCACGGCCACCAGAACTCCACCGCCGTGAACCCGTCGGCGGCCGCCGCGGCCGGGCGGTCGAGCAGGGGCAGTCCGGTGTAGAGGATCGAGCAGTTGACGGTCCAGCTGGTCACATGAGCTCCTACGCGGTGGCCTCTTCCGGCCGCTCGCGGCGCAACTGGCCGAGCAGGCGGCCCTGGGCCTGGTCGAGATGGTGGGCGAGGCGCTGCTGGGCCCGCTCGGGGTCGCCGTCGCCGATCGCCTTGAGGATGTCGTCGTGCTCGTGCACCACGTTCATGGGGTGCGTGGTCCTGTGGGCCTGGAACTGGCCCATCGTCAGGTGCACCTCGCCGAGGATCACCTCGTGCATGCGCGACAGCCGCCGGCTGCCCACGGCCGCGACCAGCGCGGAGTGGAACGCGATGTCGGCCTCCACCTGGCTGGCGAAGGCCATGTCGCCGGCCGCCGCCTTCATCGCCGCCTGCGCGCGGGCGGCGGCCGGCGGCACGGTGGCGGTGCGGGCGAGCGCCGCGACCGCCGCGCGCTCGACGGTCTCGCGGCTGAAGTAGAGGTCGCGGATGTCGTCCTCGTCGAGCTTGGGAACGACCGCGGTCTTGTGGGTGGTGCGGCGCAGCAGCCCGAGCGCGGTGAGCCGCTCCAGGCAGGCCTTCGCGGTGGGCCGTGCGACGCTGTATTCGCCGGCGATGCGGATCTCGGTGAGCTTCTCCCCAGGGGCGATCTCACCGTTGACGATGCGCTTGCGCACGGACTCGTAGAGCGCTTCCGTCAGAGACGACGGTCCGAGAGAAAAGCTGGTCTGGCCGTCCAAAGGACCCTCCCAAGGATCGCCGAACGCGAGCAGAATCGTCAGACAAGTATACTAGCTCTCAATACCCGGCCGCCTTGTCGACGACGTTGCGCAGCGGCTCGCCACGGGCGAACCTGCCGACGTTGTCCAGCATGATCCGCACCCCGCGGCGCGCGGTCCCTCCCGTGGTGGCGCCGTTGTGCGGGGTGACGATGACGTTCGGCACCGCCCAGAACGGGCTCTCCTCCGGCAGCGGCTCCACGCCGTGCGCGTCCAGCCCCGCCCCCGCGATCTCACCCCGGCGCAACGCGTCGAGCAGGGCGTCGTCGTCCGCGATGCCGCCGCGCGAGACGCAGACGAAGCACGCCGTACGTTTCATCGCGGCGAACGCGGCCCGGTCGAACCGGCCCGCGGTGGCCGGCGTGAGCGGCGCGGTGACCACCACGAAGTCGCACGCGGCCAGGAACCGGGGAAGGTCGTCCTGGCCGAACAGCTCGTCCACACCCGGCGCGGGCACGCCCGCCCTGCGGCGCATGCCCAGCACCCGCATGTGGAACGCCTTCGCCTTGGCCGCCAGGTCGAGCCCCGCGTTGCCCAGCCCGTAGAGCCCGACGGTCGCGCCGGCCAGCTCGCCGTGCGTGTAGCGGTCCCAGCGGCGCTCCGCCTGCGCGCGCAGCCAGCGGGGCGCGTCCCTGCTGAGCATGAGCATCAGCAACATCGCGTGCTCGGCCAGCGGGATCGCACCGTTGCCCGCGGAGGACGTGAGCGTCACGTCGCTGTCGAGCAGCGCGCCCGACAGCACGCCGTCCACGCCGGCGGCCGGGCTGTGCACCCAGCGCAACCTGCGCGCCCTGGCCAGCAGCGCGTCCGGCACGCGGCCGACCACGGCGTCCGCCTCCTCGATCCCCTCGTCCAGGTCCGCCCCGAACGTGACGCTCGCCTCCGGGGCCGCCGCGCGCACGCCGCGGCGCACGCTCTCGTCGTGCTCGCCGGTGAACAGGATCCTCATTTGAGCCCCGTGGTGGCGATGCCGCGGATGAGCTGCTTCTGCGCGACGGCGAAGAAGATCAGCACGGGCAGCAGCGACACCAGCGACATCGCGAACAACATGCCCACGCCGCCCTGCGACTCGGAGTCGACCATGGAGTTGAGCGCCACCGGCACCGTGAACATCTTCGGCGACGTGAGATAGATCAGCGGCACGAAGAAGTCGTTCCACGTCCAGATGAACGTGAAGATCGTGGTGGTGACGAGCGCGGGCCGCATCAGCGGCAGGATCACGTACCAGAAGGTGCGGAACGGCCCCGAACCGTCGATCCAGGCCGCCCGGTCGAGGTCGCGCGGGATGGTCCTGATGAACTGCACCATCAGATAGATGAAGAACGCGTCGGTGGCCAGGAACTTCGGCACGAGCAGCGGATAGTACGTGTTCACCAGGTCGAACTGCGAGAAGAAGATGTACTGCGGGATCACCAGCACGTGCATCGGCAACATCACCGACAGGAGCGTGATCGCGAGATAGACCTTGCGCATCCTGAACTCCAGCCTGGCCAGCGCGAACGCGGTCAGCGAGCAGGAGAAGAGGTTGCCGATGATCGCGCCGACGGTGACGACCAGCGAGTTGAGGAAGAAGACCGAGAACGGGCGGTTCAGCGCGTGCCAGCCCTCGACGAAGTTGTCGAAGGTGATCTCGCTGGGGATGAGCCCGGGCTCGGTGAGGACGAGGTGGTCGGGCTTGAGCGAGCTGACGATCATCCAGACCAGCGGATAGAGCATCAGCAGCACGAAGGCGCCGAGGCCGAGATGTTTGAGCAGGTCGCGGCGGACGCGCCGCCGCGCGGCCGCCCTGGAGCGCGTACGCGTGGAGTCGAGGGTCGCGGTCGTCATCAGTCGTCTCCGTAGAAGACCCAGTATTTCGACAGGACGAAGTGCACGGCCGTCACCACGGCGATCGCGGCCATCAGCACCCACGCCAGCGCGGAGGCGTAGCCCATGTCGAAGTTCGTGAATCCCTGCTGGTAGATGTAGAGCGTGTAGAACAGCGTCGAGTTGGCCGGGCCTCCGGTGCCACCGCTGACGACGTGGGCCTGGGTGAACGACTGGAAGGCGCCGATCGTCTGCAGGATCAGGTTGAAGAAGATGATCGGGGTCAGCAGCGGGATCGTGACGGCGGTGAACTGCCGGACGACGCCGGCGCCGTCGACCCGGGCGGCCTCGTACAACTCCTCGGGGATCTGGCGGAGGCCGGCGAGGAAGATGACCATCGGCGAGCCGAACGTCCACACGTTCAGCACGATCAGCGTCGACAGCGACAGGCTCGGGTTCTGCAGCCAGCTTCCCAGCTCCAGCCCGAACCCCGACAGCGCCCGGTCGATCAGGCCGTTGTCGCCGAAGACCTGCCGCCACAGGATCGCGACCGCGACGCTGCTGCCGAGCAACGACGGGAGGTAGAAGGCGCTGCGGTAGAAGGCCAGGCCGCGCAGGCCCCGGTCGAGGATGAGGGCGAGCAGCAGCGCGAAGCCCAGTTGCAGCGGGATGGAGATCAGGACGTAGACCAGCGTCACCCGGACGGCCGCCCAGAAATAGCCGTCCTCGAACATCCGCCGGAAGTTCGCAAGGCCGTTGAACTCCGGCGAGCTGAGGATGTTGTAGTCGGTGAAGGCCAGGTAGAGGGAGGCGAGCAGCGGCACGGCCGTGACCAGCACGAGGCCGAGCCACCACGGGATGAGGAAGACGTGCGCGGCCCCGCCCTGGCCGCGCGGCCCGCGTCTGGCTCGCGTGATCGGCACAACGATCTCCTAACGCGCCCGCGTGATGCCGGTCTTGATCTCGTCGAGGAGCCGCTGGGCACCGTCGGCGGTGCTCAACCGGCCGAGCGAGATCTCCTCGGCGGCCCTGGCCATGGCCGTGCGCCAGGTGCTCGTGCCGGGGGGCGCCTCGAAGCGGGGACGGCGCTCGGCCTCGCGGACGGCCTGTACGGCGGTGAGCATCTCCTTCTCGTCCCCGCTAGCCCTGTCGAGGGTCTGCTGGAAGAGCTTGGGGTTGACCGGCGCGCCCATGGTCAGGCCGACGGTCTTGAGCATGGCCGGGTCGTTGGTGTTGTAGCTGATGAGTTTGCCGGCCGCCTCCAGGTTCTCCTCGTCGATGCCCTGATATATCGCCATCCGGGGGTAGTACAGGAACGGGTGACCGGCCTGCGCGTCCTTGGCCACCGGCACGCCGCGCAGCTTGAAGCGGTGGTCGGGGAACATCTTGGCGTCGTCGATGATGTGGTTGGAGTTGCCCACCTTGGCCAGCACCTTCTCGCCGACCAGCGCCCAGTCGGGGCCCATGCCCTCCTGCTCGCTGAGCGTCAGCACGGCTCCGGCCTTCTGCATCTTGTCCCACCAGTCGAACCAGGCGCGCACGCTGTCGGCGGTGAAGCCCACGTTGCCGTCCTCGGTCCACAGGTGCTCGCCGCGCTGGCGCAGCCACGCCTCGAACCACATGTCGGCGTCGGCCTCGTACGGCATGCCCTTGCGCTTGCCGGAGTTGTCCTTGGAGTAGTCGATGAGGAAGGTCGCCCAGGCGTCCCAGTCGGCGTCGTCGGGCGGGAGCTCGACCTCGTCCTCCTCGGCGAACGTCTCGTTGTAGCGCATGACGGGGACGAAGACGCCGAACGGCATGGTGTTGAGCTGCCCGCCCAGCTTGAACGAGTCCAGCTCCTGCTGGGAGTAGTCGGACAGGTCGAGGGTGGGGATGTCGTCGAGGCGGCGGTAGATGTTGCTCGTGTGGTAGGTGAGCACCTGCGCTGAGGCGATCCAGAAGATGTCGGCGACGTCGCGGGCCGCCATCTGCGTCGTCATGCGCTCCTGGAAGGCGGAGTAGTCGGCGAACTCCGGCTCGACCTGGATGCCCGGGTTCTTGGCGGCGAACTCCTTGAGGGCCTTGGTGTAGTTCTGCTGGCGGATGGTGTTACCCCACCAGGCGTATCTCAGCGTGGCGCCGCCGCCGCTCCCCGAGTCACCGCCGCATGCCACGAGGCCGGCCCCCAGCGCCCCCGCCGCAGCCAGCTTCAGGAATCCCCGCCGATCGAGTCCGCTCATCACTGTTACTCCCGTCGTTCTCACAGGGGCTGAGTGAAGCCCTAGTGTTCAGTTGTATGACGTGACCGTCAATAGGTCATGAATACTTGTTTGACAATCTTCAGCGGTCAGTGATCAGCAGGACCTCGTACAGGCCCACCTCGGGCAGCCGCACGCGGCCGCCGGACACCTCCAGCTCGCGGCCCGCGCGCAGGGCGCGCACCCGCCGCTCGCCCGGCCACGGGAGCCCCAGCCACGACGCGCCGATCGGCACCGGGCGGCGGAACCGCTGGTCGGCGTCGCCCGACCGGTTGAGCAGGTGGATCACGTGCCCGGCGGCTGAGCGGGCGGGGACGATCTCCACCTGTTCCGGCAGGCCGGTCTCCACCGCCAGCCCTTCGGCGGCGGCCAGCGCGCGGTCCGCGAACAGGTCCCGGTGCGCGCTCAGCCCGGTCTCCCGGTAGCCGCGGCCGACCGTCCACGGCATGAGCACGCCATTGCCCTTGCCGTACCGGGCGCCCAACCAGCCGGGATGGCCGGTCTCGCGGTGGCCGTGACACTTCTCCGGCGGGCCGTACCTGGCCCTGGAGAGTGCGAACAGCCCCGTCTCCGCCCCCTCGGCGGGCTCGACCACGTGGAAGGCGCCGATGACCGGCACCATGCCCCTGTCGCCGCGCAGGTGGAGCGAGCGCGTCGCCTCCTCGGTCTCCCTGCTCGCCAGGCGGCGGGTCACGGGCAGGCAGGCGAGCCGGGCCTCGTCCGCGTCGAAGCCGCTCGAACCGGTCGCCAGCACCGTCCCCCCGGCCGCCGCGTACGCGTCGAGCACCCGCCCCGACTCCATCGGGCCGAGATCCGGCAACACGATCAGCCGGTACCTGGACAGGTCGCTCACCGGCAGCCTGTCCTCCGGCAGCACGTCGAACGGGAGATGCCGCTCCAGCAGCGCCAGGTAGAGCCCCTGGAACTCGGAGAGGGCGCCCTTCGGCGGATCCTTCAGCGGGTCGGGACGCACCAGCAGCGTGCGCGCCTCGGAGACGAGGTCCCGGTAGGTCTCCGCGTGGTCGCGGTGGAAGCGGGTGATCTCGCCCGCGATCTCCAGGCACTCGTACGGGCTGTCGTCAGGCGTCCCCATGATGTACGTGGACGGGACCGCTCCCCGGGAGATCGCCTGGAGCAGATACTGGGCGAAGTGGTACGGCTCCTCCCCCGCCATCCGGTACGGCATGTCCACGAACCCCACCGAGTTGACCAGCACGGGAACGTCCGGCCGATACGACTTGGCCGCGCTGACGTGCTCGCTGGTGCGGTGGTGCCAGAGCGGCCGGCCGACGGCGTTGTTCGCCTCGTGGAAGACGATGTCGGCGTGCTCGCCCAGGATCAGCGCCGCGTCGGGGCGCCGGCCGGCGATCGCCGCTCTGATCCGGGCGTGCAGGTCGTCGAGCGTCTCGCGCGCGAACCGCCGCCAGCGCAGGTATCCGGGCGAGTCCCGGCCTTCGGGCAGCTCCTCGCCGGCCTGCCCGGCGTAGCGGCGGGCGCAGGCCAGGCAGTGGCACACCCCCCAGTAGCGCCGGCTGTAGTCGACCTCGTTGAACGACATCCAGTTGAGGAAGAAGCCGTCGACCGCGTACCGGTCGAGGACCTCGCCGATCACCTCGAACAGCTTGACCTGGTAGTAGTCGCCGCTCGGGCAGACGCTCGTCAGGCCGTTGTAGACCTGGGCGGCGCCGTCGGGGGCGACGAAGCACCACTCGGGGTGCTCCTCGGCCCGCCGGTGGTCGATCTTGGAGAAGTCCATGCGGGCCAGCACGCGTATCCCCCTGCGGCGGGCCGCGGCGACCGCGTCGCCGACCAGGTCACCCGACGGCCGCCCGGCGAGGTACGGGTTGCGCGTCTGGAAGTCCAGGCCGGTCGGATAGTTGGACAGAATGCCGCCGACGCTGATCAGCCACGCGTTCGCCCCGGCCCCCTCCAGGTGGTCGAGCACCCGCTCGACGTCGAGCCCCGCGTCGACCTCGCGGAGATTGGTCTGGAACATCCGGAACGGCTCCCGCCACCAGGGCCGCCCGGTCACCGGCGCTCCCACGTGAGGTGCACGACCTCGATGAGCTCGACGCCGGTCAGCGCCACCTCCACGCGGCCGTCACGGACCTCGGCGGCGGTCTCGGAGTCCGCGACCAGCAGGCGCGCCGTGGCCCCCTGAACACCCGGCGGCAGCGCGACGCTGACCGTCTGCGGCGGCAGCGGGATGGTCTCCCTGATGGCGCCGCGCATGGCCATCGGGTTGTTGAGGTTGACCACGGTCACCGCGACGCCGTCGTCGTCGCGGCGTACGGCGAGGTCGGCCAGGCCGGGCCCGCGCACGGTCGCGGCGGGCTCGCCGCCGAGCGACCATCGCACCGCGTCGGCGATCAACCGGCCGTGGTCCGCCTGGAGCGCCTCCCAGAAGACCGCCCCCAGGTCGAACGCGAAGTAGACCACCCGGCCCTGAGCGTCGCTGGTGACGACGGCCGGGGCGCCCGGCTCCTCGCGCGCGTAGAGCTCCTCCATCGGCAGGTCGGGGAAGTCCGGCACGAAGCGGAACGGCACCTGCGTGCCCTCGCGGGCCTCGACCCGCAGCAGCCGGGTGCCGCCGATGATCCGCCTGGCGCTCCCGAAGCCCGCGTTCACCGGGTGCTCGCCGGTCAGGGCGATGTAGTTGTTCCGCACCGGGCCCCTGACGGGCTCGACCAGGTCGACGCCCAGCACGTCGGCGAGGCCGAAGCCGGCGCGCGGGGCGCCGTGCTCGTCGTACAGGGACGACTGGTGCGCGGCCACCAGCCCGCCGCCCGCGGCCACGTACGCGCGGATCACCGCGCACTGCTCGTCGCTGAGCTGCTCGCTGTTGGCCAGGACCAGCACCTTGTACGGCCGCAGCCGCTCGGCGGACAGCGCCTGGGCGGCGACGAGGTCGAACGGGATCCGCGCCTCCACCAGCGCCTGGTAGAAACCGTCGTCGTCGGGAGAGGTGTGCGCCGCCCCCGTGCGCAGCTGCCCGCTGGTGCTCGGGTCGAGCAGCGCGACCTCGGCGCTGACCGGCATCGCCGACAACACCGGCTCCAGCCGCGCGTGCAGGCCGAACGCCGTGACCACGGCCGGCACCCACCGGGGGTCGGAGACGGTGGCGTTGAACTTCGTGAACCACGGGAGCGCGCCCTGCGCGAACCCGTCCACGATCCACGTCGTCACCTCCTCTGGCGGCGCCACGGAGTCCTTCCACCGGTGCTGGTGGTACTCGGGGCCGACGGAGGTGATCAGCCCGACCGGCCGGTCGGGGAACAACCCCCGGCTGCGTTTGGCGACCCGGCCCGCCACCCATGGCGCCTCGATGCCGGAACGCCCCTGCTTGTCCACCACGAACATGGGGTAGACCCGCTCGACCAGCCCAGGTTCCAGGTCGCGGGCGGCGAACGCGCCCAGGTTGGGGATGAACCGGGCATGCGGTCGCACGTCCTTGACCGCGGCGTCCCAGATCGCCACCAGCTCGCTGAGCCTGCGCCGGCGCCAGGCCACGTAGACGGGCCAGGCGGGGTCGGACGGGTCGCGCTCACGTCGCGGCAGGTCGAATCCCGTGTCGTCACGGAACGAACGCCGCGCGGCCTCGCTGTAGGAGATGCCGCTGTATCCCTCCCACCGGTTCGCGAAGATCGCGTCCACGTCGTACTCGCGGATGATCTCGCGGGCCACATCGGTGATGAACTCCCGGTGGTAGCCGGTGAAGGCGCACGTCAGCCAGATGCCGGGATACGACCAGTGCTCGATGGGCGCCCCCTCCGCGTCGCACGCCAGCCATTCGGGATGTGCCCGCGCGGCGTCGGCGTGCACGGCGTGCGGGTCGACCCGCGCCATGACGTGCATGCCCAGTCCCCTGGCGGCCTCCACGAGGGTGCCGAAGGGGTCGGTGTCGCCGAGGTAGGTGCTGCGGTGGTGGAAGGGGATGCGGGTCGGATAGTAGGCGATGTAGCCGCCCGCGCTGATGCAGAGCGCATTCGACTTGCTGTCGCGCATCACAGAGGTCCAGAAGTCGACATCGAGATGCGCCGGATCGTCCTCGGCCAGCGTGAGCTGTGTCCAGCGGGTCGCCTTACGCGGCCAGTCGGAAGTTCGCAATCGACACACACCTCTCCATCAGGCTTCTTGTCAGACGCGAAACATTGTCATACAAGATTGCAAGAGTGACAAGCCGTCCTGGACGTCGCGGTTGACATCAAGCAAGGTTGAGGTTGCACCCTCGGAGGGCAAAGCCACGACCTCCAAGGAGAACCCATGCACGCCGTCGTCCTGCACGCCTTCGGCCCGGCCGGCAATTTCCGCTACGAGACCGTCCCCGACCCCGAGCCGGGCCCCGGCCAGGTGCGCATCGCCGTCAAGGCGGCGGGCGTGCACCTGGTGGAGACCATGATGCGCTCGGGCATGGTCAGCGATTCGCTGCCGCCCCTGCCGGAACTGCCGGCCATCTTCGGCGGCGAGGTGGCCGGCCGGGTGGACGCCGTGGGCCCGGACGTCGACCCCTCCTGGCTCGGGCGCGACGTCGTGACCTCGGCCGGGGAGCCCGGGGGCTACGCCGAGCTGGCGGTCGCCGACGTCGCTTCGGTGCACTGGCTGCCCGCCGGGCTGGGACACGAGACGGCCGTCGCCATGGTCGTCACCGGGCGCACGACGCTGGAGTTCCTCGACGTGGCCAAGCTGACCTCCGACGACGTGGTGCTGGTGACCTCGGCCGCCGGGGGGATCGGCCGCCTGGTCGTGCAGTACGCGCACGCCCTCGGCGCCACTGTCATCGGCGCGGCGGGCGGCCCCGCCAAGGTGGCCGCCGTGCGCGAGCTCGGCGCGGACCTCTCCGTCGACTACGACGAGCCCGGCTGGGAACGGTCGGTGGCCGACCGGCTGGGCGGCCGGACGGTCACCGCCCTGCTCGACGGGGTCGGCGGCGACAAGGCGCGGGCCGCGTTCGGGCTGCTGGCCGACGGCGGGCGTTACGTCACCATCGGCAACGCCTCCCAGCAGGACTTCCGGCCGGACCCCGAGACGCTCAAGGAGCGGGACATCACGGTGACCAACGCCCTCCTGATCCTGATCGGCAGGCCTGAGCAGCGGGCCGCGTACGAGGCCCGCGCGCTGGCGGCGGCCGCCGACGGCACGCTGACGCCGGCCGTGCAGGCGTTCCCGCTGGCGCAGGCCGCCGCCGCGCACGCCGCGCTGGAGAGCCGGGCGACGACGGGCAAGGTCGTCCTCATCCCCTGAGCGGCCACGCGGCCGTCCTCCTCCGAGCGGCCACGTGCGAGCCGCCGTCCATCGAGCGGCCACGCGGACTCTTCGTACGCCCGCCGCGAACCCCCCGGTCAGGCCGAGGGGACCGGCACATAAGGTCCAGCCATGACCTCGGCCACCATGGACCCCGGCACTCCTGACAGCCGGAGCGCCGGGCGTTACCTGTGGTGGCTGGTCACCAGCCAGCGCGGAAGGGTCGCGGCCGGCGCCCTGCTGGGCACCGCCTGGACGGTCTGCCTGACGCTCGCCCCCTACCTGCTGTCCCGTGCCATCGACGACGGGCTGACGCCGGAGCCCGGGCCCGCGCTGGCCGGTTGGGCGGCGGCGTTACTGGGCTACGGGGTGCTGACCGCGTGGCTGGCCATCATGCGGCACCGGACGATGACCCGGGTGCGGATGGACGCCGCGTTCCGTTCCGTACAGGTGCTGGCCCTGCAGGCGACGCGCCTGGGCGCGGCGCTGCCGCGCCAGGTCACCGCCGGGGAGGTGGTCACGATCGGGTTCACCGACGTGGCCATGATGTCCGAGGCGCTGACCGTCACCGGCCCCGGCGTCGGCTCGGTCCTCGCCTACGTCGTCGTGGCCGGGCTGCTGCTGTCGGTCTCGCCGCTGCTCGCCGCGGTCGTCCTGCTGGGCGTGCCGCTGCTGGTCGTCGTGCTCGGCCCGCTGCTGGGGCGGCTGCGGGGCGCCGAGACCGGCTACCGCTCGCGGCAGGGCGAGCTCGCCGCCCGGTTCGGGGACATCGCCGCGGGGCTGCGGGTCCTCAACGGCGTCGGCGGCAAGGACGTGTACGCCGAGCGCTACCGCCGCGGCTCCCAGGAGCTGCGGGAGCAGGGTTACCGGGTCGGCGCGGTGACGAGCTGGATCCAGGCTCTCGGGGTGGGCCTGCCCACCCTGTTCCTCGGCGCGGTGACCTGGCTGGCGGCCCGGATGGCCGCGCGGGGCGACATCACCGCGGGCGAGCTGGTGGCGGTCTACGGGTACGCCGCGGTGCTGGTGGTGCCCGTGTCGTTCTTCATCGAGGGCGGCTACGGCCTCAGCCGCGGCCTGGTCGCCGCCCGCAGGGTCGTGCGGTTTCTGGGCTTGGAACCCGCCGCCGCGGTCAACGACGACCCGGTGGACCCGCCCGCCCCCATGTCGGTGCTGCGCGATCCGGTCTCAGGCGTGGAGATCGTGCCGGGACGGCTGACCGCCCTGGTCAGCGCCCGACCGGCGGAGGCGGCGGCGGTGCTCGACCGGTTGGGCGGGTTCGCCGCTCCCGCCGCGACCTGGGGCGGGATCCGGCTGAGCGGCATCGACCCGGCGCGGCTCCGGGAGCGGATCCTGGTGGCCGACAACGAGGCCGACCTGTTCGCGGGCACGTTGCGCGACGTCGTCGCGGGCCGGCTCGACCCCGACGACGACGCCCTCGGCCTCGCCGTCCACGCGGCCATGGCGGACGACATCGTCCGCGGCCTGCCCGGCGGGCTGGACGCGCGCGTCGACGCGCAGGGCCGCAACCTGTCGGGAGGCCAGCGCCAGCGCGTACGCCTGGCCGGGCCCTGCTTGCCGACCCCGAGATCCTCCTCGCGGCCGAGCCGACCTCGGCCGTGGACGCGCACACCGAGGCGACGATCGCCGCCCGGCTGCGCACGGCGCGAGCGGGCCGCACCACGGTCGTCACCACCACGTCGCCCCTCGTGCTGGCCCATGCGGACACCGTCCACTACCTGGCGGGCGGCTCCGTCGTGGCGACCGGCGGGCACGGCGAGCTCCTGGGCGGGCACCCCGGCTACCGCGCCCTGGTGGCCAGGGAGGACGACGGCAGCAGGGAAGCGGCCCGATGACGGGCGGCGCCCTGCCGGTGGCTGATTCCGCCCGGCTGCGCAGGGCGGCGTTCCGGCTCATCCGGCTGGACTGGCGCGCGTTCTGCGCCATGGTCGGGCTCAACGCGCTGGCCTCCGCCGCGGGACTGGCCGGCCCGTGGCTGCTCGGCCGCGTCATCGACGAGGTGCGGAACGGCGCCGGGGTCGCCATCGTGGACCGGCTGGCGCTCGCGCTCCTCGGGTTCGCGCTGGCCCAGTTCCTGCTGGTCCGCTACGCCGGCCACATCGGGCACCGCTTCGGCGAGCGTACGCTGGCGCGCATCCGCGAGGAGTTCACCGGCCGCGTGCTCGCGCTGCCGGTGGGGGTGGTCGAGCGCGCCGGGGCGGGCGACCTGACCACCCGCGGCACCGCCGACGTCGCGGCGGTGGGCACCATGCTGCGCGGCGCGGGTCCCGACGTGCTGATCGCGAGCGTGCAGGCGGTGTTCGTGATGGGCGCGGTCGTCGTCCTCGACCCGCTGCTGGGCGGGTGCGGCGTGCTCGGGCTGACGGGCATCTGGTTCGCCGCCCGGTGGTACCTGCGCCGGGCGGTGCCGGCCTACCTCGCCGAAGGGGCCGCCAACTCGGAGCTCGCCGAGCAGCTCGCGGCCACCACCGCGGGCGCCCGTACGGTGGAGGCCCTCGGGCTGGGCCGGCGCCGCCTCGAGACCTGCCAGGAGGCGATCGACCGGTGCCGGGGCACCCGCACCCGGACGTTGTTCCTGCGCAGCGTGCTCTTCCCCGTCGTGGACGTCTCCTACGCCATCCCGGTGGTCGCCGTCCTGCTCGCCGGCGGCGTGCTGCTCGGGCAGGGCGCCGTGACCCTGGGCACGGTGGTCGCCGCCGCGCTCTACCTGCGCCAGCTCTCCCAGCCGCTCGACGTCATCCTGCTCAACATGGAACGCCTCCAGAGCGGCGCCGCCTCCTTCGCCCGGGTGGAGGGCGCCGGCCTGGCCCCTCGGGCGGACCAGGACGCCGCCGCCACCGAGCCGGTAGACGACCGGCTGCAGGTGTCTGGTGTGCGCTATGCCTACGACGGTGGCCCCGACGTCCTGCACGGGGTGGACCTGACGGTGCAGCCAGGCGAGCGGCTGGCCGTCGTCGGGCCGTCCGGCGCGGGCAAGACGACCCTGGGCAGGCTGCTGGCGGGCATGGACGTCCCGAGCGTCGGCTCCGTGACCGTCGGGCGGGTGCCGGTCGCCGGGCTCGACCCCGCCCGGCTGCGCGAGCGGGTCATGCTCGTCACCCAGGAGCATCACGTGTTCCTCGGCACCGTACGCGACAATCTGCGGATCGCCGCGCCCGAGGCCGCCGACGACGAGCTGCGCGCCGCGCTGGCCGCCGTCGGCGCGGGCTGGATCGACGAGCTCCCCGACGGGCTTGACACCGAGCCGGGCCCGGAGGGCGAGCGGCTGGACGGCGCGCAGGCCCAGCAGCTGGCCCTGGCCCGCGTGGTGCTGGCCGACCCGCACACGCTGATCCTCGACGAGGCCACCGCCCTGCTGGACCCGCGCACCGCGCGGCACACCGAGCGCGCGCTGGCCGCCGTGCTCGCCGGGCGCACCGTCATCGCGATCGCCCACCGACTCCAGACCGCCCACGACGCCGACCGGGTGGCCGTGCTGCGGGACGGCCGGCTCACCGAGCTCGGCACGCACGACGAGCTCGTGGCGGCGGACGGCGCGTACGCCGCGCTCTGGCGCTCCTGGCACGGCGGGCACCCGGAGTGAGCGCCGCCGGTTCCCGCCCCCCGGCGGAGTGCGAGGCCGGCCCCCGTACGGGATGAAGAATCTCTTCGCAAAGATCTCGCCTGCGAAGGAAAATATTGAGACGCTGAACCCCACCACGCGCCCCCAGCCCCAAGGAGTGGTTCATGCGCAGACTACTGGCGATCTCCCTCGTCGCCGCCCTGCCGTTAAGCACCGTGACAGCGGCGCACGCCCAGGAACCCGCCGGCCGCCAGAAGGCCTTCGCCTCCGCCGCCGAGGAGTTCCGGGTGCCCGAGAGCGTGCTGCTCGGCGTCTCCTACCTCGAGTCGCGCTGGGACGCCCACGCCGGCCAGCCGTCCAGCGACGCCGGGTTCGGGCCCATGCACCTGACCGACGCCGCCGCCTTCACCGGATCGAACCACCACCACGAAGGCGAGGAGGACGCGCGCGGCGACGACAGCAGGCCCCTGCCCGCCCCGAGCGCGCGTCCCGCGCCCGCCGACCTCCCTGCCTCGCTCCGCACGGTGGAGAAGGCCGCCGAGCTCACCGGCGAGAGCCGCGAGCGCCTGCGTACGGACGCCGCCGCCAACATCCGCGGCGGCGCGGCGCTGCTCGCGGACTACCAGAAGGCGCTCGGCGCGCCGCTGAGCGACGAGCCAGGCGACTGGTACGGCGCCGTCGCGAAGTACTCCGGAGCCGAGGAGGCGGGCGCGGCCAGGTTCTTCGCCGACGAGGTCTTCGCGACGATCAGGGAAGGCGCCGAGCGGACGACGGACGACGGCCACCAGGTCAGGCTGGCCCCCGTCCCCGGGCTCACGAAGATCGAGAAGTGGCTGGACAAGCTCGGGCTGCGCAAGCCGAGGACCGACGGCGTGGAGTGCCCGGCGTCGATCTCGTGCGAGTGGATCCCGTCGGCCTACCAGGAGCTTCCGAACGACGACTACGGCCACTACGACCTGGCGAACCGCCCGTTCAGCCAGAAGATCGAGTACATCATCATTCATGACATGGAGGGATATTTCCTGCCCTCCATCCGCCTCAACCAGGACCCGACGTACGGCGCCAGCTGGCAGTACTCCGTCCGCTCCACCGACGGCCACATCGCCCAGCACGTCAAGGCCAAGGACGTCGCCTGGCAGGCCGGCAACTGGTACGTCAACGCCAAGTCCATCGGCATCGAGCACGAGGGCTTCCTGGCCGAGGGCGGCACCTGGTACACCGAGGCGATGTACCGCTCCTCCGCCCGCCTGGTCCGCTACCTGGCGCTGCGGCACGGCGTCCCGATGGACCGGGCCCACATCCTGGGCCATGACAACGTCCCCGGCACCCTGCCGACCACGGTCAGGCAGATGCACGAGGACCCGGGCCCGTTCTGGGACTGGGCGCACTACTTCCAGCTGATGGGCGCGCCGCTGCACGGCCTCGGCGGCCCCAGGTCCGGCTCGATCATGATCAAGCCGGACTTCGCGACGAATAAGCCGTACTTCTATGGCTGCGACCGCCAGAACCCCGAGGCCGCCTGCCCGCCGCTCCCCGCCCACACCGTCTGGCTGCGCACCGAGCCGCGCGACGACGCCCCGCTGGTCAAGGACATCGGCAAGCACCCCACGGGCGAGTCGCTCTACAGCGTGTACGACCACAGCGCCCGCGCGAGCACCGGCCAGCGCTTCGCCGTGGCCGGCCGGCAGGGCGACTGGACCGCCATCTGGTACCTCGGCCAGAAGGCGTGGTTCCACAACCCGAAGAGCGCGCCCACGGCCGTGCCCTCCATGGGCCTGGTGGTCACCCCCAAGCCCGGCAAGGCGACCGTCCCGGTCTACGGCCGGGCGTACCCGGAAGCGGAGGCCTACCCCGAGGGCATTCCCTACCAGCAGGTGACCCCGCTGCAGTACACGTTCTCGGCCGGCGAGAAGTACACCCTCGCGGGGCCGGCCGCGACGGAGTACTACCGGGCGGTCACGTTCAACCTGGAGGACCACAAGGTGGTGCGGGGCAGGACGAAGTATCTGCAGATCCAGTTCGGCCACCGCGTGATGTTCGTCAAGGCTGACGACGTGCGGGTGACGTTCTCCGGGTGAATGCGTTGACGGCGCGCCTGGTGCTCGCGAGCGCCTCCTGAGAGGAGTCGAACGTACGCTGGGCGACGCCGACGAACACGCAGTCGACGACGAGGAGCTGGCTGATCCGGCTGGCCAGGGCGCCGGGACGGAACTCCGTCTCGCGTCCGGCCGAGATCAGCACGTGTTCGGCCAGCTCCGCGATGGTGGACCGGGGGTTGTTGGTGATGGCGACGGTCGTGGCCCCGCCCTCGGCGGCCCGGGTCAGCGGCTCGATCACGTCGGGAGTCTCCCCCGAGGTGCTGACCCCGAGCGCCACGTCGCCGTGTTTCAGCAGCACCGCGCTGGTCAGCGCCAGGTGCGCGTCCTGGAACGCGTGGCTGGACAGCCCGATGCGCAGCAGCTTCTGGGCGAAGTCCTCGGCCACCAGGCCCGACGCACCGACCCCGTAGGCGTCGATCCGCCGCGCGCCGACGACGGCGTCGACCACGAGCCCGAGCCGCTCGGAGGTCAGCTGCGCGACCGTGTCGTTGATCGCCTCCGACTCGGCCCGCGCCACCTTGTGGATGACCTCCGACAGCGGGTCGTCGGGGGCCAGGTCGCCGGGCACCAGCCGGTCGGGCTGCGCGGCGGCCGCCGCCAGGGCTAACCGGAGTTGCGGATAGCCCGCGAACCCGAGCAGCCGCGCCGTGCGCACGATCGTGGCCTCGCTGGTGCCGGAGGCGGCGGAGAGCTCCGTGATGGTGCTCCGCGCCACCGTCGCGGGATCTTCGAGAATGAGGCGGGCGACGGTCTGGGCGGCAGGCGTCAGGGACGGCAGCACACCGCGGACCGTGGCCACCAGAGTGTCGGCCCGCAGGCCGTTGCCGCTGTCGTCCACGGTCCCGATTATGCCGCTTGCGCCGGGATCCCGAACTGCTGGTTAGCGCAGAGTCCCGTTCGTCATGCCCGCGGGCTCCTCGGGCACCGTGATGAGGCCCAGCTCGGCCGGGGTGACGACGAGCGGGTGGTGCGGGACGACGCGCACGGTGTAGCCGAAGGCGCCCGTGTGGTCGAGCGGAACGACCCCGGTGTAGTGCGCCCGACCGTCGTCCTCCGCCGAGGTCATCTCCAGCTTCGCGTACGCGGGACGCACCAGCTCGTCGTGCGGCCCGACCTTGCCGTAGACGGCCTCGACCCGCACGTCGGCGGGCTCCAGGTCGCCGAGCGCGATCGTGGCGTGCAGCTCGATGGACGACCCGACCTCCGGGGTGTCGCCCACGCCCGTGGCCTCGGCGTGCTCGACCCTGACGCCCGGCCACGCCTTGGCGACCCGCAGCCGCCAGGCGGCGAACGCCTTCGCCGGCGCGTAGCCGTCGGCGGACAGCGCCCTGGCAGCGGTGGCCGCCGGGTTGTACAGGGTCACGACGTAGTCGCGCAGCATGCGCCCGGCGAGCACCTTCGGCCCGAGCGAGGCCAGCGTGTGCTTGACCATCTCCATCCAGCGCCGGGGCAGCCCGTCGCCGGGACGGTCGTAGAACCGGTCGGACACCTCGTGTTCGATCAGGTCGTAGAGGGCGGCGGCCTCCAGCTCGTCGCGGCGGTCGGTGTCGGCCACGCCGTCCGCGGTGGGGATCGCCCAGCCGTTGGAGCCGTCGTACCACTCGTCCCACCAGCCGTCGCGGATGGACAGGTTGAGGCCGCCGTTGAGCGCGGACTTCATCCCGGACGTGCCGGACGCCTCCAGCGGGCGCAGCGGGTTGTTCAGCCAGACGTCGCAACCCTGCACCATGAGCCGGCCCAGCGCCATGTCGTAGTCGGGCAGGAAGACGATGCGGTGGCGGACCTTCTGCTGGTCGGCGAACTTGACGATCTGCTGGATCAGCTTCTTGCCGCCCTCGTCGGCCGGATGGGCCTTGCCCGCGATCACGATCTGGACCGGCTTGTCGGGGTCGAGCAGCAGCTCGGTGAGCCGCTCGGGGTCGCGCAACATGAGGGTGAGCCGCTTGTAGGAGGGAACACGCCTGGCGAACCCGATCGTGAGCACGTCGGGGTCGAGGGCGTCGTCGATCCACCCCAGCTCGGCGTCGGAGGCCCCGCGCTCGCGCCACGACCGGCGCAACCGCACGCGGGCGCCCTCGACGAGCTGCCTGCGCAGCGTTCCCCTGATCTGCCAGATGTCGCCGTCGGGGATCTTCTGGATGCCGTCCCAGCCGCGGGCGCGCTCGATCAGCGAGGGCAGCTCGCGGTCGGCCAGCTCCATGAACTCGCGCCCCACCCACGTGGGGGCGTGCACGCCGTTCGTGATCGAGCCGATCGGCACCTCGTCCAGGTCGAAGCCCGGCCAGAGGCCCTTGAACATCTTCCTGCTGACCTCGCCGTGCAGCCGGGACACGCCGTTGACGCGCTGCGCCAGGCGCATGCCCATGACGGCCATGTTGAACCGGTCTGGATCGGACTCCGCGCCCAGCGCCAGGATGCGATCGACGGGCACGGTGGGCCAGGCGTTCGATCCGCCGAAGTGGCGGGCGATCATGTCGACGGGGAAGCGGTCGATCCCGGCGGGCACGGGCGTGTGCGTGGTGAACACCGTGCCGGCCCGCACCGCCTCCCACGCCTCGTCGAAGGAGAGCCGCGCCTCGGTCAGCTCGCGGATGCGCTCGAGGCCCAGGAATCCGGCGTGGCCCTCGTTGGTGTGGAACACCTCGGGGTCGGCATGCCCGGTGATCTTGCAGTACGCCCTGATCGCGCGCACACCGCCCACGCCCAGCAGCAGCTCCTGCATGAGCCGGTGGTCGGTGCCGCCGCCGTAGAGCCGGTCGGTGACGTCGCGGGCGGCGGTGTCGTTGTCGGCCACGTCGGAGTCGAGCAGCAGCAGCGGCACCCGGCCCACCTGCGCCACCCACACCTGGGCGTGCAACATCCGCTCGTCCGGCAGCCCGATGCGGATCTTGACCGGCGTGTCGTCGGCGTCCTTGAGCAGGGTGAGCGGCAGCCCGCCGGCGTCGAGCGACGGGTAGTGCTCCTGCTGCCAGCCCTCGGACGACAACGACTGCGTGAAGTAGCCGTGGCGGTAGAGCAGGCCGACCGCGAGGATCGGCACGCCCAGGTCGCTGGCGGCCTTGAGGTGGTCTCCCGCGAGGATGCCGAGACCGCCCGAATATTGCGGGAGAGCCGCGGCGATGCCGTACTCGGGGGAGAAGTAGGCGATGGCGCGCGCGGCGTCGGGCAGCGTCTGGTACCACCGCGGCGAGGTCATGTACTCGCGCAGGTCGTCGGCGGCGTCGGCGAGGCGGCGCAGGAAGCGGCGGTCGGCGGCCAGCTCGGACAGCCTGGCGGGGGTGACCGCGCCGAGCAGGGCGACGGGGTCGTGCCCGACCCGCTCCCAGAGGCCGGCGTCGACCTCGGAGAAGAGATCCATCGTCTCCGGGTGCCAGGACCAGCGGAGATTGTGCACGAGCTCGCCGAGGGCGGCCAGCTCCGCGGGCAGGACGGTGCGGACGGTAAACCGGCGGATAGCTCTCACGTTTCTGCACCCTACGGGCTAGGAGGGACCTCTCAGTCCTTCACCCTCATGATGACCGTTCAAACCCCTTCCAGGAACAAGCATGAAGAGGCACCATTGGGGCAACTTTCCTCTTTGTTGGCCCTCCCACAGACACACTCGGGAGGTCTATCCGCTGCTGTCCAGAAATAACGTGCAAGGATCGTTACTGCCAGGGTAGGCCGCCTCCAGCGGACCACCGGCAACGGCGTGTGCATCCACGGAAAGCCTCCGGCGGCACCGAGTGTGTCGCCGCAAACCCTTGAATGCGATGATCGGACGAATTCCCATCACGGACATCTCCCCCGTCGTCGACTGCGGGCAGTGGCCCGCCAAGGCGGTCGCCGGCGAGACCTTCGAGGTCTCGGCGACCGTGTTCAGAGAGGGCCACGACGCGGTGGCCGCGGGCGTGGTGATGACCGCGCCCGACGGGCAGCGCGGGCCGCTGAGACCGATGCGCGAGCTGGCGCCGGGCACCGACCGCTGGGGTGTGGAGGTGTGCCTGCCGGCCGAGGGCGACTGGCTGTTCCGCGTGGAGGCGTGGAGCGATCCGATCAGCACGTGGCTGCACGACGCCGAGATCAAGATCCCGCGCGGGATGGACGTCGACCTCATGTGCGAGGAGGGCGCGCGGCTGTTCGAGCGGGCCGCCAGGGCCGTGCGGGTGGCCGACTGCGCGAACGACCGGCCGGCCCAGGAGGGGCACGCCGGCGCGAACGGGCAGCGCAGGCAGAACGGCAACGGCGAGAGCGCGTGCGGGCACCGCGCGGCGCTGCTGTCGATCTCCGCCACGCTGCGGGACGAGGATCTCGACCCGCGGGCGCGGTTGTCGATCGCCCAGCTTCCCGAGACCGCGGCGCTGCTGCAGGCCCACCCGTTCCGCGAGCTGGTGACCAGGTCCAGGTCGCACAAGATCAGGGTCGACCGGCGCAGGGCGCTCTACGGCTCCTGGTACGAGTTCTTTCCCCGGTCGGAGGGGGCGATCGTCGACGAGTTCGGCGTCTCCAAGTCCGGCACCTTCCAGACCGCCGCCAGGCGGCTGCCCGCGATCGCCAAGATGGGCTTCGACGTCGTCTACCTGCCGCCCGTCCACCCGATCGGCACGACGCACCGCAAGGGGCGCAACAACACGCTCAGTCCCGAGCCCGACGATCCCGGCTCGCCGTGGGCGATCGGGTCGGAGGACGGCGGTCACGACGCCGTCCACCCCGACCTCGGCACGCTGGAGGACTTCGACGAGTTCGTCGGCCGGGCCAGGGAGCTGGGCATGGAGGTGGCGCTCGACTTCGCGTTGCAGTGCTCGCCCGACCACCCGTGGGTGAAGGAGCACCCGGAGTGGTTCACGATCAGGGCGGACGGGTCGATCGCGTACGCCGAGAACCCGCCGAAGAAATATCAGGACATCTACCCGGTCAACTTCGACAAGGATCCGGAGGGCGTCTACGCCGAGGTCAAGCGGGTGCTGCTGCACTGGATACGGCACGGCGTGCGCATCTTCCGGGTGGACAACCCGCACACGAAGCCGGTGGTGTTCTGGGAGCGGCTGCTGGCCGACATCCACACGACCGATCCCGACGTGATCTTCCTGTCGGAGGCGTTCACCCGGCCGGCGATGATGCGCGCGCTGGCCAAGGTCGGCTTCCACCAGTCGTACACGTACTACACGTGGAAGAACTCCAAGCACGACGTGGAGGGCTACCTGTCGGAGCTGGCCCACGAGACCTCGCACTATCTGCGGCCGAACCTGTTCGTCAACACGCCGGACATCCTGCACGAATATCTGCAACACGGAGGCGTCCCGGCGTTCAAGATCAGGGCGGTGCTGGCCGCGCTGACGTCGCCGGCCTGGGGTGTCTACTCCGGGTATGAACTGGGGGAGAACGTACCGGTACGCCCGGGTAGCGAAGAATACCTGGATAGCGAAAAATATCAGTACAAGCCTCGCGATTGGGTTACAGCCGAACGCGAGGGACGTAGTCTGGCTCCCTTCATCACTCATCTGAATTTGTTCCGAAGAGCGCATCCGGCACTGCAGGAATTGCGTAACCTACGATTCCACAGGGTCGACCAACCGGACATCGTCTGCTTCTCCAAACGGCTGCCGGGCGCCTACGACCCGGCCACACGAAGGCACGGGATGGGCGACGTCGTGCTCGCGGTCATCAACTTGGATCCACACCACACCCATGAGGCGACCGTGGATCTCGACCTGCCCGCCATCGGTCTCGACTGGAACGCGGAGTTCGTCGTCGACGACGAGCTGTCGGGCGAGTCGTACCGCTGGAGACAGAGCAACTATGTACGCCTCGACCCCCACATCCAACCTGCCCATATTCTCACCGTACGAGCCGCGCCACGGTAGAACTGAATTCAGCGGGGAGTCTTCAACGTGTGTGACAGCGCCTCCCTCATGAGCACCCTGCGAGGCCGCTCATGAGCATCACACCCATTCCCAACACCTTTGACGAAGAGAAGCCACGCGACCCCTACTGGTACAAACGTGCGGTCTTCTACGAGGTCCTGATCAGGGGTTTCGCCGACTCCAACGGCGACGGGACCGGCGACATGCGAGGGCTCATCAGCCGTCTCGACTATCTGCAGTGGCTCGGCGTCGACTGCCTGTGGCTGCTGCCGCTGTACGAGTCGCCGCTGCGTGACGGCGGCTACGACATCGCCGACTTCATGAAGATCCTGCCCGAGTTCGGGGACCTGGGAGACTTCGTGAAGCTCGTGGACGAGGCACACAAGCGCGGCATGCGCGTCATCGCCGACCTCGTCATGAACCACACCAGCGACGCCCACCCCTGGTTCCAGGCCTCGCGGCACGACCCCGAGGGCCCGTTCGGCGACTTCTACGTGTGGTCCGACACCGACGAGAAGTACCAGGACGCCCGGATCATCTTCATCGACACCGAGACGTCCAACTGGACCTACGACCCCGTGCGCGGCCAGTACTACTGGCACCGCTTCTTCCACCACCAGCCCGACCTCAACTACGAGAACCCGGCCGTGCAGGACGCGATGCTGGAGGTGCTGAGGTTCTGGCTGGACCTGGGCATCGACGGGTTCCGGCTGGACGCGGTCCCCTACCTCTTCGAGGAGGAGAACACCAACTGCGAGAACCTCCCGAGGACGCACCAGTACCTCAAGCGGATCAGGTCGGAGGTCGACCGCCTCTTCCCCGACCGGGTGCTGCTCGCCGAGGCGAACCAGTGGCCGTCGGACGTCGTGGAGTATTTCGGCGACCCGGTGGGCGGCGGGGACGAATGCCACATGGCATTCCACTTCCCCTTGATGCCGCGGATCTTCATGGCCGTACGCCGGGAATCCCGCTACCCCATTTCCGAAATTCTCGCCCAAACGCCGAAAATTCCGGAAAATTGCCAATGGGGAATCTTCCTCCGCAACCATGACGAGCTCACGCTCGAAATGGTCACGGACGAAGAACGCGACTACATGTACACCGAATACGCTAAAGACCCCCGCATGCGGGCGAATGTCGGCATCCGCCGTCGCCTGGCCCCCCTGCTGGAGAACGACCGCAACCAGATCGAACTGTTCACCGCGCTGCTCCTGTCGCTGCCGGGCTCTCCGGTGCTCTACTACGGTGACGAGATCGGCATGGGCGACAACATCTGGCTCGGCGACCGCGACGGCGTGCGCACCCCCATGCAGTGGGACCCCGACCGCAACGCCGGCTTCTCCGACTGCGACCCCGGGCGGCTCTACCTGCCGGTCATCATGGACCCGATCTACGGCTACCAGGCCATCAACGTCGAGGCCCAGCAGAAGAACGCCGGCTCGCTGCTGCACTGGACCAGGCGCATGATCGAGATCCGCAAGCGGCACCCGGTCTTCGGGCTGGGCGGTTACGCCGAGCTCAACTCCTCCAACCCCAGCGTGCTGGCGTTCGTACGCGAGCTGGGCGACGACCGCATGTTGTGCGTGAACAACCTGTCGCGCTTCCCGCAGCCGGTCGAGCTCGATCTGCGCAGGTTCGTCGGCGTCGCTCCCGTGGAGACGATGGGTGGGGTCCCATTCCCGGCAATTGGCGAACTTCCGTATCTTTTGACGCTTCCCGGGCATGGGTTCTACTGGTTCACACTCCCGCCGGCCGTCATCCAGGAGGAGTAGGACGTGCTTGACGAGCTCCTTGCCGCATGGATCGGCCGCCAGCGTTGGTTCGGTGGCAAGGGGCGCCTGATCGACAGTCTGTCGATCGACTCGGACGTCGAGCTGACCCCCGGGCTCCGGCATCTGATCGTCGCCGTCTGGCAGGAGGGCTCGCGCGAGCGTTACCAGGTGCTGCTCGGGGAGCGCCCCTCGCTCCCCGACCGGCTCGCCCACGCGCTGATCGGCACGATCGGCGACGTCTACCTCTACGACGCCGTGCACGACGCCGAGCGCACGGACTGGCTGCTCGACGGGATGGCCCACGACGAGGAACGCAGCGGCCTGCGCATGCGCCACGTCCCCGGCGCCGTCATCGACACCGAGCCGCGCAGCGTGGTGCTGAGCGCCGAGCAGTCCAACACCTCTCTCGTGTACGGCGACGCCTACATCTGCAAGCTGTTCCGCCGGCTCATCCCCGGCGTCAACCCCGAGCTGGAGATCGTCACCGCACTGGCCGCCAGGAACGCGCCGCACATCGCGCAGCCGTACGGGTGGATCGAGACCGACCTCGACGGCACCGGCACCACGCTCGCGTTCATGCAGGAGTTCCTGTCCACCGCGAACGACGGCTGGGACCTCGCCCTGGCCAGCGTGCGCGACCTCTACGCCTTGCTGCCCGAGGTCCCGGCGTCCGAGGCCGGAGGGGACTTCGCGGCCGAGTCGCTGCGGCTGGGCACGGCCACCGCCCGCGTGCACCGCGAGCTGGCCGCCGCCTTCCCCACGGACGTCATCGAGCCCCACGAGGTCAAGCGCATGGCCGAGGGCTTCCGACGCCGGCTCGGCCGCGCCGTGTCTGAGGTGCCCGAGTTGCGCCGGCATGTGACCGGCATTGAGCACGCCTACCACCAGGTGGAGCTGCTCACCAACGAGGTGCCCGTGCAGCGTGTTCACGGCGACTACCACCTCGGCCAGGTGCTGCGCACCACGACGGACTGGGTGGTGCTGGACTTCGAGGGCGAGCCGGGGCAGCCGCTGGCCGAGCGCAGGGCGCTGTCGTCGCCGCTGCGCGACGTGGCGGGGATGTTGCGCTCGTTCGACTACGCGGCCAGGCACCTGCTGGCCGGCCACTCCGAGGCGGAGGCACTGGAGCCGCGGGCCCAGGAGTGGGCCGACCGCAACAGGGCCGCGTTCCTCGACGGGTACGCCGAGGGCGGCGGCGTGATCACGCGCGGGGACGCGGTGCTGCTGAGGGCGTTCGAGCTGTCGAAGGCCGTGTACGAGGTGCTCTACGAGGCCCGCAACCGGCCCTCGTGGTTGCCGATCCCCCTGGCCGCCTTCCGCCCCCGCTAGAGTGCCGGGATCGGGGTAGCAGATGGTTCGCCGACCGCCGTTGAGGGGGAACCGTGGTACGTACGCCAGAAACCACCATCGATCCGCGGTACAGCAGCGACGACGCCCGGCCCACCCCGTGGCCGCACGCTGTCGCCCACCTCCGGGACGCGGAGCTGTTCTGGGTGTCCACCGTCCGGCCCGGCGGGCGGCCACACGTCACTCCGGTCGTCGGGGTCTGGCTGGACGACACCTTCTACTTCTCCAGCGGACCGGAGGAGCAGAAGTCGAAGAACCTCGCGGCCGGCGCACACTGCGCGGTGACCACCGGGTGCAACCGGTGGAACGACGGCCTGGACATCGTCCTGCACGGCGACGCCGTCCCGGTGCGGGACCGGCAGGTGTTGCGCCGGGTGGCCGACGCCCACACCGCCAAATACGGCAGCGCCTGGGCCGCCGAGGTCGACGACGACGGCGTCTTCCGCATGCACGGGCACGAACCCCTGGTGTACCAAGTGCGCCCGGCCCAGGCGCTGGGGTTCGGTAAGACGGGCGGGTTCAGCCACACCCGGTGGGACTTCACCGACTAGCCAACCTGGCCGGCGGCGCTGGTTGCGCGGCGGCGGGGGGACGGTATGCCGGGTTAAGAACGGGAAAAGACTCTGAGCTCCACCTTGTGGATGAACCCGGATTTTGCACTTTCGGTGATTGTCTCGGTGATAGCGGGCAGTGCCTGGGATGGACGGTCATCATGGGGCAAGGTGGGGAGTATGCCGATGAGGACAGAGCTCGACCGCCTGGCGGGCGGAGCGCATCACGATCCGCACTCCGTGCTGGGCGCGCATCCCGTGGCGGGCGGGATGGTCTTCCGCGCCCTGCGGCCGCTGGCCGAGCGGGTCGAGGTGGTGCTCGACGACGGTACGGCCCACACCATGAAACACCAGGCCCACGGCGTGTTCGAGGTCACCGTCCCCGGGCTCGACAAGGTCCCCGGCTACGCGTTGAGGGTCAGGTACGCCGGCGCGGAGCCGTACGTGATGCGTGACCCCTACCGGCACTGGCCCACGCTCGGCGAGGTGGACCTGCACCTCATCGGCGAGGGGCGGCACGAGCGGCTCTGGGAGGTGCTCGGCGCCCGCGTGATGGAGCACGAGGACGTCAACGGCACGGCGTTCGCGGTGTGGGCGCCCAACGCGCGCGGCATCAGGGTCGTCGGCGACTTCAACCACTGGGACGGCGCCGGCTACCCGATGCGCTCGCTGGGGCGTTCGGGGGTGTGGGAGCTGTTCATTCCGGGGCTCGGGGTGGGCGAGCGGTACAAGTACCAGATTCTCGGCGCCGACGGGATGTGGCGCGACAAGGCCGACCCGATGGCCAGGCGGACCGAGGTGCCGCCGATGACGGCGTCCGTGGTGGACAGGTCCGAGCACATCTGGGAGGACGGCACGTGGATGGCCGAGCGGCGCGAGCGGCAGCCGCAGCACGGCCCCATGAGCATCTACGAGGTGCACCTGGGGTCGTGGCGGCCGGGGCTGTCGTACGTCGAGCTGGCCGAGCAGCTCTCCGCGTACGTGTCCGACCTGGGATTCACGCACGTGGAGCTGCTGCCGGTGGCCGAGCACCCGTTCGGGGGTTCGTGGGGCTACCAGGTGACGTCCTACTACGCGCCGACGGCCAGGTTCGGCACGCCTGACGATTTCCGCCGGTTCGTGGACCTGCTGCACCAGCGCGGCGTCGGGGTGCTGCTCGACTGGGTGCCGGCCCACTTCCCCATGGACGACTGGGCGCTCGCGCGCTTCGACGGCACGCCGCTGTACGAGCACGCCGACCCGGCCAGGGGCGAGCACCCCGACTGGGGCACGTACGTGTTCGACTTCGGTCGCAGGGAGGTCAGGAACTTCCTGGTGGCGAACGCCCTCTACTGGCTGAAGGAGTTCCACGTCGACGGGCTGCGGGTGGACGCGGTGGCGTCGATGCTCTACCTCGACTACTCGCGCCGCGAGGGCGAGTGGACGCCGAACGTTCACGGCGGCAGGGAGAACCTCGACGCGGTGGACTTCCTCAAGGAGATGAACTCCGTGTGCTACCGCGAGGCGCCCGGCATCTCGACCGTGGCCGAGGAGTCGACGGCCTGGCCGGGGGTGTCGCGCCCGGTGCATCTGGGCGGTCTCGGCTTCGGGTTCAAGTGGAACATGGGCTGGATGCACGACACGCTCGAATACCTGCGCCACGAGCCGGTCTTCCGCCAGTACCACCACCATCAGATGACGTTCTCGCTGCTGTACGCGTACTCGGAGAACTACGTGCTGCCGCTGTCGCACGACGAGGTCGTGCACGGCAAGGGCTCGCTGCTGGGCAAGATGCCCGGCGACGAGTGGCAGCGGTTCGCGCAGCTGCGGGCGCTGCTGGCGTTCATGTGGGCCCATCCGGGCAAGCAGCTGCTGTTCATGGGCAGCGAGTTCGGCCAGGGCTCGGAGTGGTCGGAGGAGCGCGGGCTCGACTGGTGGGTGCTGGAGTTCGACGGGCACCAGGGCGTGCAGCGGCTCGTACGCGATCTCAACCGCGTCTACAAGGAGACCCCGGCGCTGTGGCAGCAGGACCACGCGCCCGAGGGGTTCCGCTGGATCGACGCCGACGACGCCTCGGGCAACACGTTCTCGTTCGTCCGTTACGGGAGCGACGGGTCCGCGGTGGCGTGCGTGGTCAACTTCAGCGGCGGGCCGCACGAGAACTACCGGCTCGGGCTTCCGTACGGTGGCCAGTGGACGGAGATCGTCAACACCGACGCCTACGACTACTGGGGCAGCGGCGTGGGGAACATGGGCATGGTGGAGGCGGGTGACGAGCCGTGGCACGGGTTGCCGCACTCGACGACGCTGCGGGTGCCGCCGCTCGGCGCGGTCTGGCTCACGCACGAGGCGCCGGCGGTGGACAGCGGCTGATGGGTGGC
The DNA here is from genome assembly GCF_039880665.1 of Nonomuraea sp. B5E05. Taxonomy (NCBI): domain Bacteria; kingdom Bacillati; phylum Actinomycetota; class Actinomycetes; order Streptosporangiales; family Streptosporangiaceae; genus Nonomuraea; species Nonomuraea sp. B5E05. The sequence continues at coordinate 159,806 of NZ_JBDPMJ010000009.1, read as the reverse complement.
TGATCGGCGGCGGACGGCGGCTGATCGGTGGTCGATCGGCGATGCACGGTGGTTGACGGCGGTCACTGAAAGTTCGGTGAGAAAGCGGGCGGGAGCCCTGTGCCTGTCGGGTAAATCACCATAAACTCCGAGATCATCCCCTCTCGGAGGACGCGTGCGACTTCGCCCCCTGATCGTATGCTCGATCGTCCTGGCCCTGCTGCCACTGTCCGGCCCGGCCCATGCCGACGATCCGACGACCACCCCGTCGCCCACCGTGACGGGGTCCCAGGCGCCCCCGGCCGAGTCCCCGCCCCCGGCCGAGTCCGGGGCCCCTCCGGACACACCGCCGGACACACCGCCCGAGTCCCCTGCCCCGGCCTCGCCCGAGGACAAGGTCGAGGAGGGCTTAGGGGTCGACGGCGGCACGGCTCGGGCCATCGTCGAGCTGACCGGCCCCGCGCAGAACGCTCCCGTGGCGGCCCAGGCCGCCGCCGAGAGCGTGGACGTGGTGCTGCAGCCGCAGAGCCAGACGTTCATGGTCGTGAACGGCACCGCGGAGGAGCTGGCCAAGCTGGCCGAGGACCCGCGGGTCGCCTCCATCCGCCGTGACAGGACGTACACGCCCACCCAGGTCGGCTCCAACCTCACGCTGATCGGCGCCGACCAGGCGCACGCGAAGGGCCACACCGGCGCCGGCCAGGCGGTGGCGGTGCTCGACACCGGCATCGACCCCGACCACCCGTGGTACAACGGCCGGGTCGTGGCCGAGGCCTGCTTCTCCGCGGTGGAGCCCGGCGTCGAGACGCTCTGCCCGAACCAGCAGACGCAGCAGACCGGGCCCGGCGCGGCGGACGCGACCACCGAGAAGTGCCTGTCCGGCGGCGTGAACCTGTGCGACCACGGCTCCCACGTGGCGGGCATCGCGGCCGGCGCCAATGGCGTGGCGCCAGGGGCGAGCATCGTGGCGGTGCAGGTGTTCAGCCGGGTCAACGACGAGAACCTCTGCGGCGAGCCGTCGTGCCTGCTGGCCTACGAGTCGTCGCTGCTGCAGGCCATGGACCACGTGGCCGGGCTGAGCCAGCCGATCGCGGCGGTCAACCTGAGCCTGGGCGGGATGTTGTACGAAGGCGCGTGCGACACCTCCGAGGAAGGCTCGGTCTTCAAGCCGAAGATCGACGCGCTGCTGGCCAAGGGCATCGCGACCGTGGTGGCCGCGGGCAACGAGTACTTCGAAGGGGCTTCGTACCCCGCCTGCGTCTCCAGCGCCGTGACCGTGGGCGCGAACGACGGAGGCGACGCCATCGCGGACTTCTCCAACCGCGGCGCCCTGCTGGACCTGTTCGCGCCCGGCGTGGACATCGAGTCGTCGGTGCCGGACAACACCACCACCGTCTACAGCGGCACCTCCATGGCGACACCGCACGTGGCCGGCGCGCTGGCACTGATGAAGGCGGCCTCCCCGGAGACCCCGATGGCCGACCTGATCGACAGGCTGAAGGCGACCGGCAGGCCGTACGTGTACGAGGCCAACGGCACCCAGGTCACCACGCCGCGCCTCGACCTGGCGGCGGCACTGGCCGGGACGGCGCCGCAGCCGCCGATCTCGCAGACCCCGGTGGCCCCGCCCGACCAGGACCCCGAGCCCGACCCCGGCGACAGCAGCGGCCCTTCCCCCGAGCCCGACGACCCGGCGGACCCGGGCCCGGACCCTGCCCCCGACCCCGAGCCGGTGCCGCTGCCCACCGTGACGGTCACGGTGACGGTCACCGCGAGCCCGGTCGCGAAACCGGCGGCCACCGTCTGCACGCGGGGCAAGGCGGCCAGGAAGCTGACGGCCGGGAAGTGGGCCGTGGAGATCCACCGCAGCAGCGGGACGATCCCTGACGACACGCTCACCTGCTACCTGAAGCTGATCAGCAAGTCGAGCAAGGTGTTCCCCGAGCTGACGAAGGCGTCCTCGCTCGGCAAGGCGTACCGGGTGCTGAAGAACACCCGCACCGGCAAGGCCAAGCTGGACGGCGCGCTGCTGACGGCCTGGCTGAACTGGGCGCACGGCACGAACGGCACTACGACGCTGGCCGCCGCCGAGAAGGTGCGGCTCAGCAAGAGGCCCTCCGCGACGGCGCTGAAGAAGGCGGCGAACAAGGTCATCAAGTCCACCAAGTGATCAATGGGAAGGCCGGTCTCTTACGACCGGCCTTTCCCATGGGTCGCCCTGAGGCAAAAACGTCTCCAAGGTCGCGCAGCTCGCTTTCATCTCCCACATCACCCTTGTGGCAAGGGGGATGTATGCGGCTGTACGCGGGCCAGGAGCCGGAACGCTCCCGCCTCGAGGACGAAACCGACCTTCGGAGGAACATGTGAGGCTACGGTCTCTGACGGCCCGCGCGAGCGCGCTGGCCGTCCTGTGCGCCGTGCTGTGTGCGACCCCGCCGCTGCAAGCCGACACGAAAGACACCAACGACCCCGTCATCAGCCCCGCGCTCGTCGCGGAGATCAAGGCGAAGACCCGGGTACGCTCCATCATCCAGGTCAAGCCGGGCCAGAACGCCCAGGCCGTGGCCAAGGACCTCGAACAGGCCTCGGAGGGGAGCCGGGTCCTGGAGGCGGCGTCATCGCCGCACTTCTTCGTCGCCGAGGTGGACCAGCGCACGCTGGCCAAGCTCAGGAAGGACGCGAGGGTCCAGTCCGTCTACAAGGACGAGCTGCGCCACCCGACGCTGGACGCCAGCACCGCCCTGATCCGCTCGGACCGGGCGAACACCGCCGGCTGGACGGGGAGGGGCACGACGGTCGCCGTGCTCGACACGGGGATCGACCGCGACCACCCGTTCTTCCGCGGCCGGCTGGTGGACGAGGCGTGCTTCTCCTCCTCCGACGCCGGCGACGGCACCGTCTCGCTCTGCCCGAACAGCCAGCCGAGCCAGACCGGGCCGGGCTCGGCGGACGCCGAAACCGCCCAGTGCCTGGTCAACGGGTCGAACGCCTGCTCGCACGGCACGCACGTGGCCGGCATCGCGGCGGGCGCCGTAACCGCGGGGGCGCCGTCCAACGGTGTCGCCCCCGCGGCGCGCATCCTGGCGATCCAGGTCTTCAGCCGCGTGGACAACCCCATGACCTGCGGGTCGGGCGGCGGCACCCCCTGCTTCCTCAGCTACACCTCGGACCAGAAGCTGGCGCTGGAGTACGTGGCCCGGGTCGCCAGGGCCAACAACGTCGCGGCGGTGAACCTGAGCATGGCCGGCGGGGACCTGTTCAGCGAGGCGTGCGACGCGGACCCCGCCGCCGCGGGGGTCAAGCCGGAGTTCGACGCGCTCGTGGCGCTGGGCGTGGCGCCGGTGGTGGCGGCCGGCAACAACGGCTCCCCGAACAGCGTCTCCTCCCCCGCCTGCATCTCCACCGCCGTCACGGTGGGCGCGACCGGCGACGACGACACCCCTGCGGCGTTCAGCAACCGGGGGGCCATGCTGGACCTCTTCGCGCCCGGGGTGGACATCAACTCCTCGGTTCCCGGCGACGCGTACGGCGAGCTGAGCGGCACCTCGATGGCCGCACCCCACGTGGCCGGGATGTTCGCGCTGATGAAGCAGGCGTACGCGAACAACACCGTCGCGCAGAGCCTGCAGCGGTTGAAGAGCACGGGCACGCCCATCCGGTACGACGCCAGGGGCACGTCGACGGTCACCGCCAGGATCGACGCCGAGCGGGCCACCCCTGCCGCACGCGTCTGAACGGGCGCCACGGAACGGGACAGAACAAGAACAGGTAACAGAACCCATCCGCCTCTCTGACAACACTTGTCCGATTACTACACTTCCGGTGAGAAATGCCCCCCGAACCACCGGAGGATCAGTTGAGACTGTCGTCTCTGCTGGCCGGCGCGATCGCCTTAGCCGCCACCTCGGCCGCGCTCGTCGCCACACCCGCTCTCGCCGACCCCGAAACCAAGATCGATCCTGCGATCACGGCGAGCGGCGAGCACCGCGCCATCGTCCGCGTGCAACAGCCCGCCCTGGTGAAGTCCATGCTCTCCAGCGCAGAAGGGATCAAGCGGGACAAGAAGAACGTCTTCGCGGAGCCGCCCGCCGAAGTGGCCGGTCTGCTGGACTTCTTCGTCTACCGCGGTACCCGCGCGGAGCTCGAGCAGCTCGCCGAGCAGACCGGGGTCGTCTCGATCCGCAAGGACAAGCTCAACGAGCCCTCACTGGTGGAGAGCATCCCCTTGATCGGCGCCGACCGGGCGCACAAGCGAGGCTCCAACGGCAAGGGCACCGCCGTCGCGATCCTGGACTCCGGCATCGACAACGACCACCCGGCCTTCGGCGGGCGCATCGTGGCCCAGGCGTGCTTCTCGGCGGGCGACTCCGCCGACCGCTCCACGCCGCTGTGCGCCAACGGCAGCCAGTTCCAGATCGGCGACGGCGCCGCCAACGCCGAGAGCACGGCCTGTATGAAGGACGCCCCGCAGCCGCAGTACGGCCTCTGCTACCACGGCACGCACGTCGCCGGCATCACCGCCGGGCAGCGGACGCCCGAGTTCGCCGCCGACGGCGTCGCGCCCAAGGCTCAGATCGTGCCGGTGCAGGTGTTCAGCCGCTTCGACAACTCGCCGTACTGCTCCGGCCGGCCCGTCTGCATCCTGGCCTACGACTCGTCGATCCTGACCGGCATGGCGTACGTCGACCTGCTGGCCGACCAGTACAACATCGCCTCCGTCAACCTCAGCCTGGGCGGCGGGGAGTACGCCACCTCCTGTGACACGGGCGATGGAGCCGACTTCAAGGCCGAGGTGGACAAGCTCTACGCCAAGGGCGTCGCCACGGTGGTCGCCTCGGGCAACAACGGCTTCGACGCGTCGGTGTCGTGGCCGGCGTGCGTCTCGAACACCGTCGCCGTGGGCGCCACGGACAAGCAGGACGCCGTGGCCTCCTTCTCCAACCGCGGCACGCTGATCGACGTCTACGCGCCGGGGGTGTCCATCACGGGGGCGATCGCCGGGAACACGTACGCGACGCTCAGCGGCACCTCGATGGCCGCCCCGCACGTGGCGGGCGCCTTCGCGCTGCTGCACCAGAAGCGCCGCCACGCCCCGGTGGACAAGCTGCTGGGGACGCTGAAGCGCACCGGCAAGCCGATCGCGTACGAGAGCGCGGGCACGGAGGTCACCACACCCCGCATCGACGTGTGGGCCGCGCTGCGAGGCCGCTGACCGCTGGCGGGTGGGTGCGCGTCTTCCACCACCCACCCGCCGCATTCACTGCGGGCGCCGGCGTTGCCATGCGCCCCGTGCTCGACTCCCTCCGAGAATCCACGCACCCCTGCGTCGAGCCCTACAGATCCCGCAGGGCATCGTGAGCGTGCGACGCCGCCGCTGCGTCGGAACGTCCCGCAGCCGCTCCGCCCCCGCTCCCCGTAGCGGTGGGAAGGTGAGAGCGATCTGATAGCGAGCCCTGATGTGCTTGGCCGACGTCGACTGACGTGTCCGCACATACAGGAGGGAAAAAGCTCGTGACCCGTCCTTCGGGGACCCCGTTCCGCCCGGGGCCGCGCACGCCGGCCGCCGCACCGGCGTCGGCCGTGAACACCGGCAAGTGCCTCGATCACAGCACGAAGTCCGGGGTGCGCACCCTCAGGTGCGCCGACAGCAACCCCCTCCAGGTCTCCAATGTCCGCGCTGCGTGATCAGCAGCCCAGGCCCTTGAGCAGCTGATCGAGCCTGGCGTAGTTGGGATCAGCCGGCCTGAGCAGTGCGCGCGCCTCCTCCCAGGAGGCGCGCGCGTCATCCGGGCGGCCCATCGCGAGCTGGATCTCGCCCCGGGTCGTCAGCGACTCGACCTGGCCGCTCACGTCGGCCAGCCGCAGCGAGATCACCAGCGCCTTCTGGCAGTGGTCCAAGGCCGTCGGGTATTCGGCGGTCCCCTCGTACGCCGCGGCGAGGTTGGTCAACGCGCACGCCTCCTGCAGCTCCAGGCCGTGCTCCTGGTAGATCTCCAGTGCCTCGCGGGTGTGGCCCAGGGCCTCGGCGCAGTAGCCCGCCAGGATTTCGGTGGCGCCGTAGTTGAGCAGCGCGTGCGCCCGGGCCACCGCGGAGGCCGCCGGCCGGGCGGCGATCTCCGCCTGCCGGTGGCAGGCGAGCGCGCGGTCGAAGTCCTCGGCCCGCTGCCAGACCAGCCCGAGCACGCTCAGCGCGCGGGACGTCTTCGCGGGGTCGCCGAGCCGCTCGGCGTGCCGCAGGGCTTCGCGCAGCGTCGCGTCGGCTTCGTGGTAGGCGCCGGTGTTGGAGTAAGCGCCGCCGAGCACGAACGCGGCCTGGTATCCGGCCAGCGGATCATCGAGCTTTTCCGCGCACTCCAGGCCGGACCGGCCCGCCGCCAGCCAGTCCGCGAAATAGCGTGACCGGTCAAGGAAGTCCCGTATCTCGACAGCCAGTTGCCAGCCGTGATCCGGCAGGCCGTTGTCGGCGGCGGCACCGACGGCGGCGACCAGCGTGCTCCGTTCGGTCTCGAACCATTCGGTTGCCGCACCGCTGCTGGGAAGGGCGGGCATGGGAACCGTGCTCTCGCCGATGCCGCGCGAGAGCGGGACCGGGCGTGAGAAGCCGAGCGCGCTCCGCGCCTCGGTCGCCGCCCGGACGTACCAGTCGAGCACCCGGCGCAACGCCGCCCCGCCCGCCTCGGGCCTGTCGGCGGCCAGCCGCTCGGCGGCATATTCCCTGAGCAGGTCGTGCAGCCGGTAGCGCCCCGGCCGGCGCGCTTCCAGCAGGTGCACGGCGGCCAGCCGGTCGAGCAGGGCGCGCGCCTCGGCCGGCACGACGTCCAGCAGCGCCGCCGCGCCCGGCAACCCGATGTCGCTGCCCGGGTAGCAGCCGAGGTGGGTGAACGCGCGCGCCAGGTCCGGCGGAAGCAGGTCGTACGACCACGAGAACACCGTGCGCAGGTCGGCTCCCGGATCGCTGTCGGCCAGGGCGTCCAGCGGGCTCCGGCGCTGCCTCAGGTCGTCCACCAGCTCGGCGAGGGAACGGTCGGGGTGCTGGGATCCCAGCTCGGCGGCGATGCGCAGGGCCAGCGGCAGCCGTCCGCACAGCAGGGCCAGCTCGGCCAGCGCGCCGGGCTCCGCCTCCGCCCTGTGCCGCGGGATCGCCGCCGTCAGCAGCGCCATGGCGTCGGCGTCGGGCAGCTCGCGCAGCGCCACCCGGTGCGCCCCGTCGCGTGCCGCCAGGCCGCGCAGGTCGCTCCGGCTGGTCACGATCACGAAGCAGTGGGAGCCCGGCAGCAGCGGCCGGACGTGCTCGGCGTCGTGGGCGTTGTCGAGGAGCAGCAACATCCGGCGACCGGCGAGCAGGGTGCGCAGCAGCGCCGCGGCCTCCCCCGCGTCGTTCGGAACGCGGTCCGGCGGCGTGCCGATCGCGCGCAGCAGCCGGCCGAGCGCCGCCTCCGCCGTGACCGGCCGGCCAGGGCCGTAGCCGTGCAGGTCGAGGTAGAGCTGCCCGTCGGAGAAACGATCCTGCCTGAGCCTGGCCCAGTGCACCGCGAGCGCGGTCTTGCCCGCGCCGCCGACGCCGTGGACCGCCACCAGGGCGAACCCGCTGCCGGACCAGCGCTCGAGGTGCTCGTCGAGCGCGGCCAGCTCGGCCGTCCGACCGGCGAAACCCGCCGGCGCCGGCGGCAGCTGCCGCGGCGTCACGCGTTCCGGCTCGGGGCTTCCCGCCAGCAACTGCCGGTGCAGGCGTCGCAGCCGCGCCGACGGGTCCGCGCCGAGGGTGTGCGCGAGCGTGTTCCGTACGGACTCGTACGCCTCCAGTGCCTCGGCCTGCCGCCGGTCCGTGATCAGCACGGTCAGCAGCCGCTCCCAGAGCGACTCGCGTACGGGGAAGCGCGCGGTCAGCACGCGCAGCTCGGCGATCATCGCGCTCGGCGGGCGGTCGCCCAGCGCCAGGTCCAGATCGATCCGCCGCTCGACGGCCGCCAGGTGAAGCTCGGTCAGCGCGGGCGCGTGGTCGCGCTCGAGCGAGTCGGACGCGACGTCGCCGAGCGGCTCGCCCCGCCACAACTCCAGCGCGGCCCGCAGCAGTTCCCGGGCGCGCCCGGGCTCGTCCGTGGCCTGCTCCGCGGCGCGGACGAGCCGGTCGAACCGCGACGCGTCCACCTGATCGGGGTCGACGTCCAGCAGGTAGCCGTCGACGACGTTGCGCACCAGCCCGCCGAACTCCGGCCCGAGCAGCCGCCGGAGCCGGTGCACGTTGTTCTGCACGGCCTCGCGAGGGCTCGACGGCAGGTCGGCGCCCCAGATGCGCTCGGTCAGGACGTCGACGGGCACGACGCGCCCCGGCGGCAGGGCGAGGCTCGCCAGCAGAGCCCGCTGCCGTTTCGAGGCGATCGTCACGGTACGGTCCGGCAGCCGCACCTCGAACGGTCCGAGAAGACGGATCGAAACCTCGGGCACCCCGCTCCGCTCCTTTCTCCTGAGCCATGCGTTCAGGTCGAAGCTATCGCGGTAACCGGGTGCTCACGCGTACAGGTCGTCGAGGGCGACCCGCCGGACGTCTCCCGTAGCTGCGTACTCCTAAGCGCGTTTCGAATCGTGTCGCTTAGGGTGGCTTCATGGACGCAGGCAAGGCGATCTTCGAAACCGTCGACAAGCTTCGCCAGCGGCGCACCGCCCCGCTGGTGCTGGAGCTCGACCTCACCGAGGGCCTCACCGACGGCCCGCCGTCGGATCCGCTCGCCGCGGTGTTGTCGATGCGCAAACCGCGCCTGTCCGACGTCCTGTCGGGGCTGCGGCGGGCCAGGCAGGACCCCAGGGTCAGAGGGCTGGTCGTCAAGGTCGGGGGACACCCGATGGGCCTGGCCATGGTGCAGGAGCTGCGCCAGGCGGTGACCCACTTCCGCGCCTCGGGCAAGCCGGCCGTGGCGTTCGCGGAGACGTTCGGCGAGTTCGGCGGCGGCACCGTGCCCTACTACCTGGCCACCGCCTTCGAGCGCGTCTACCTGCAGCCGAGCGGCGACGTCGGGCTGACCGGCGTGGCGGTCGAGCAGCGCTTCGTCAAGGGGACGCTGGCCAAGCTGGGCGTCGGCTACGAAGTGGGCCAGCGGCACGAGTACAAAACCGCCGCCAACACCTTCACCCAGGACCACATGACCGAGGCCCACCGCGAGTCCATCGGCCGCATCGTGGAGTCGGTCACCGAGAGCCTGGTCGCGGGCATCGCCGAGGGGCGCAGGCTCGACCCCGCCAAGGTGCGCGAGCTGATCGACCGGGGCCCGTTCACCGCCGCCGAGGCGCTGGAGGCGGGGCTGGTCGACGAGCTGGCCTACCGCGACGAGGTCTACGACGAGGTCAAGCGCTCCGCGGGGGCCGAGGCGCACCTGCTGTACGTCTCCCGCTACGCCAAGAGCGCGGCCGTGCGCAAGCTGCCGCAGCCGATGGCCGACGCGGTCGCGCTCGTCCACGGCCACGGCATGATCAGGTCCGGCCGCAGCGGGCGCAGCCCGGTCGGCGGGGGCGGGGCGATGGGCTCCGACACGATCAGCGCCGCACTCCGGGCGGCCCGGCGCGACGAGCACGTCAAGGCCGTCGTGTTCCGGGTCGACAGCCCGGGCGGCTCCTACGTCGCCAGCGACACGGTGTGGCGCGAGGTGACGCTGACGCGCAAGGTCAAGCCGGTGATCGTGTCGATGGGCGACGTGGCCGCCTCCGGCGGCTACTTCGTGTCGATGGGCGCCGACGTGATCGTGGCGCAGCCGGGCACGCTGACGGGCTCGATCGGCGTTTACGGCGGCAAGGCCGTCCTCGCCGAGCTGTTCGAGAAGATCGGGATGAACACCGAGCTCGTGGGCAGCGGGGCCAACGCCGGGATGTTCGCCACGTCCCGCGGGTTCTCCCCCGAGCAGTGGGAGCGGATCAACGCCTGGCTCGACCGGATCTACGACGACTTCGTGAGCAAGGTGGCCGCGAGCCGCGACCTCACCCGCGACCGCGCTCACGAGCTGGCCAGGGGCCGGGTGTGGACCGGCGCAGACGCGCAGGCGAGCGGGCTGGTCGACGAGCTGGGCGGGCTGGAGGACGCGCTGGCCCTGGCGCGCAGGCGGGCCGGGCTCGCCGACGACGCACCGGTGCGCGCTTATCCCCGGCTCAACCCGCTGGAGCGCCTGCGCGGCCCCGACTCGAGCGAGGACAAGTCGGCCGCGCTGGCCAGGATCCGCATGGACGCCTGGGGACCGCTGGCCCGGCTGTCGGCCGAGCTCGGCCTGCCCGCCGCGGGTCCGCTCATCCTGCCCGCGTGGTACACGATCCGCTGACCTCGGTTGACGTAAAGCCCGCCGGGGTGACATCCGCCGTCACGCGCGCGTGGCGCGGCAGCGGAGCCGTCGGGTGACGTGACACCCGCGGTCACGCGCCTGTGGGGCGATAGCGGCCGCGGAGTCGTACGAGGGGTTGGAGCTCGGGCTCGACGTAGTCGATCGCGAGGACGGTGGCGATGTAGAGGGTGTGGTCGCCGGCCGGCACCACCTTGGTGGTCTCGGCCTCCAGCGCGGTCACCCCGCCCTCCACCACCAGCGCCTGCGTGTGCGGCCCCCGGTGGTGCGGCGTGCCGGCCACCAGCAGGCGGGCGCTGGGCCGCCCGGGGGTGGCGAACCGGCTGGCGATGGCAGCCTGTCCCGACGACAGCAGTGACGCCGCCCAGCGGTCCTGGCGCAGCAGCACCTCGTTCAGGTAGCCGCGGCTGCCCAGGCTCACCAGAACGAGCGGCGGCTCCATCGAGACGGACATCAGCGCCGAGATCGTGGCGCCCAGGTCGTCGCGCCCGTCGCGTACGGTCACCACCGCCACGCCGGCCGCGAGCTGTGCCATCGCCTCCGTGAACTCGCTCACCGCGAGGGCCTCCGGCTTCGTGGGGCCCTCGCGGCGGGCGTCAGGCGAGGCCGTTGGAGGTCAGCCATTCCTCGGCCACCATGGCGGGCTCGTCCTTGTTGACGGAGATCTTCTGCATCATCTCCAGCAACGACTGCGTGGTCAGCTTGGCGGAGATGCCGTTGAGCGTCGTGCGGATCGTGTCGGAGGCGGACGCCTTGTGGAGCAGCGGCGTCACGTTCTGGGCCGGGAAGATGTTCTTGGTGTCCTGGAGCGGCACCAGGTTGTTGGCGGCGATCTTCGGGTCGGTGCTGAAGACGTTGCCGACCTGGATCGTGCCGTCCTTCAGCGCGTCGGCCGTGGTGGGCCCGGTGGGCTTCCACTCCTTGAACTCGACCCCGTAGACCTCCTTGAACCGCGCTTCCCACCGCTTCTTGAACTCGGGCGGGCCACCGACGATCATGCTCTTGGAGGCCTTGGCGAGGTCTTCCATGGTGGTGAGCGACTGCTTGGTCTGGGTGTCCTTGGTGACGGACAGGGTGTCCTTGTCCTCGGCGGGCGAGGAGTCGAGCACCTCCAGCTCGGCCGGCAGCTTCTCCTTCAGCGCGGTGTTCACCTCGTCGGTGGTGGCGGCCGTGGCCGCCTGGTCGATGAAGGCGAGCAAGTTGCCGTTGTACTCCGGCACGATGGTCAGGCCGCCGCTCTTGACCTGGTCGTAGACGGCCTCGCGGCTGCCGATGCGCGGCTTCTCCTCGACCTGCACGCCCTTGGCCTCGAGGGCCTGGGCGTAGATCGAGGCGAGCAGCACGCTCTCGTCGAAGTCGAACGATCCGATGACGGCCTTGCCCCCGCCCGAGGCCGAACCGCTGGGGGCCGCGCTCGTGGTGTCGAGCGGGTTGCCCGTGCTGCCGCCGCCACCGCAGGCGGCCAGCGTGAGGACCGCTGACACGAGCACCGCCGCGGTGCCGAACATGCGTCTCATGGTGTTTCCCTTCTCAAGCGGGAGGTAATACAGGAGGCTATCGAACATTTACTCGCCGGCTCACCCCCGGCGAGACCGTCACCCTCTGCGCGAGCGCGAACAGGAGCTGCACCACGAGCGCGAGCAGCACAATGAGTACAGAACCCCCGACGACGCTCGCGTAATCCTTCGTCGCGAAACCGTCGATCACGTAGCGTCCCAGGCCGCCGAGCCCGGTGTAGGCCGCGACCGTCGTGGTGGCCACGACCTGGATCGCCGACAGCCGGCAGCCCAGCAGGATCAGCGGCAGCGCGACCGGCACCAGCACCCGGCCGAGCACCTGCCCGCCGCGCAGGCCCATCCCGTACGCCGCGTCGCGCAGCTCGGGATCGACCCCTTTGATGCCCTCGAAGGTGTTGACCAGGATCGGCGGCACCGACAACAACACCAGCGGAATGATCACCGGCCAGATCGAGGCCGTGCCCAGCAGCAGCACGAACATCACCAGCAACCCCAGCGTGGGCAGCGCCCTGGCCAGGTTCGCGGAGACGACGACCAGCACCTCTCCCCGGCCCGTGTGCCCGATCGCCAGCCCCAGCGGCACGGCCACCAGCACGGCCAGCAGCAGCGCCAGCGCCGAGAACTCGAGGTGCTCCAGCAGCCGCGTGGGAATCCCGCCGGGCCCCGACCAGTTGGCGCCGTTGCCGAAGAACTCGGCCATCCAGACGAAGAACGAGGTCAGCCAGTTCACGACGCCGCCCCCTTCCGCACGCGTACCCAGGGGGTGAGCACCCGCTGAGCCAGGACCAGCAGACCGTCGGCGATCAGTGCCAGCAGCACGATCAGCACGATGCCGACGATCACCGGCGGCATGAACGGGTTCTGGTACGCCCGGGTGAACAGCCCGCCGAGGCCACCCTGCCCGATCAGCGCGCCCACGCTGACCAGGCTGATGCTGGAGACCGCGACCACCCGGAGGCCGGCCAGCACCACCGGCACCGCGATCGGCAGCTCCACCGCCAGCAGCCGGCGCAGCGGCGAGAAGCCCATCGCGACCGCCGACTGGCGCACGTGGTCGGGCACCGAGTCCAGCCCGCCGACCACGGCCGGGAGCAGGACGGCCACACCGTAGAAGGCGAGCGGAATGATCACTGTGGTCTGCGACAGCCCGGTCACCGAGATCAGCAGCATGAAGACGGGCAGCGAAGGCAGCGCGTAGACGACGTTCATCAGGCCGGAGGCGGGCTGGTAGAGCCAGCGCCAGCGCACGCAGGCCAGGCCCAGCGGCAGTGCCACGATCAGCGCGAAAAGGATCGGCACGAGCGACATGGTCAGGTGGTCGATGAGCAGGTCCTTGATGCTGCCCGCCCGGCCGGTGTCCCAGTTGCGCCCGATCCATTCCCACAGAGAGGGGGGACCGTCACCCATCTGCGGCCTCCGCCAGCGCCTCGTCGAGCGCCTCCCTGGTGGCCACGCCGACGACCCTGCCCTCGTCGTCCACGGCCACCGAGCAGCCGGACGGCGACAGCAGCGCCGCGTCGAGCGCCGAGCGCATCGAGTCGCGGCCGTACAGGAACGTCCCGAACGGCTCCAGCTCGTCGGGGCGCTCCCCGGAGATCCAGCCGACCGGCCCGCCCTGCTCGTCGACGACCAGCCGCCACGGCTCCTGCGACGAGCCGCCGCCGTCCTGCCGGACCGTCAGGTCGGTACGCAGGCGCAGCCCCTCCGTCGAGACGAACTGCAGCCGCCTGATCCCCCTGTCGTGCCCGAGGAACTCGCGGACGAAGTCGTCGGCCGGCTCCGACAGCAGCGTCTTGGGCGCGGCCAGCTGCGCCAGCCGGCCGCCGACGCGCAGCACCGCCACCCGGTCGCCGAGCTTGATGGCCTCGTCGATGTCGTGCGTGACGAACACGATGGTCTTGTTCAGCTCGTCCTGCAGCCTGAGCAGTTCTTCCTGCAGGGTCGTGCGCACCACGGGGTCGACCGCGCTGAACGGCTCGTCCATGAGCAGCACGGGCGGGTCGGCGGCCAGCGCCCTGGCCACGCCCACGCGCTGCTGCTGCCCGCCCGAGAGCTGGAACGGGTAACGGCCGGCCAGCGCCGGGTCGAGCCCGACGCGTTCGAGCAGCTCCATGGCCCTGTCGCGGGCCTTCTTCCGGTCCCAGCCGAGAAGGTAGGGGACGGTGGCGATGTTGTCGACGATCTTCCGGTGCGGGAACAGGCCGGCCTGCTGGATGACGTACCCGATACCGCGACGCAGGGTCGGCGGGTCGATGCTCTGCACCGGCACCCCGTCGAGGAGGATCTGTCCCTCCGAGGCGTCGATCATGCGGTTGATCATCCGGAGTGAGGTCGTCTTGCCGCAGCCCGAGGGCCCGACGAGCACGGTGATCTCTCCTGTGGGAGCCTCCATGGTGAGGTCGTCCACGGCGACCGTTCCGTCCGGGAAACGTTTGGTGACAGCGTCGAATGTGATCACGCGCGAACTCTCGCTCCGTGGGCTTCTGGCAGGGGTCGCAGCCCCCTGCCACGACCGCCGCATGATCTCTTGAACCCACACACTACGGCGATCCGGACCGCTCTGTCCCCATCGGGGCGGGCTTAAGCGTTTCACTGACCAGGGATATTCACACGAAATCTGCATCTGGTAGTGCGCCGGACCATCCGGGTTGGCATGATTACCACAACAATCTCCTGACGCGCACCCTCACCCTCAGCGTCGGCCCACAGCAAGAGGATCGGCCCGTGTCCCAGCCGCTCACCGATCAGCGCCCCCGCGCCGAACTGATCGCAGAGCTCTACGACCGTCATGCCTCCGGGCTGTTCGCGTACTGCGCTGACCAGCTCGGGGACCTCGGCTCAGCGTCCGATGTCCTGGTGGCCGTGCTGACCGGGGTCCCGGTCGCCCAGCCGCCCCGCGCAGCCCTCTACGCGTTCGCCCGCCGCGAGATCCACCGGCGGGACATCGTCTACTCGCCGCCCGCCGTCGACCCGCTCATCGACCCGGCCACCGCCCTCGTCGAGCGCGTCCTGCGCGAGCTGCGGCCCCACCAGCGCGAGGTGCTGGTGTTGTCCGCGGTGTGCGGGCTGAGCAGGGCCGAGCTCGCGTGGGTGCTGGACATCGCGCCCGACACCGCCGACGAGCTCACGGTGGCGGCCGCGAACCGGTTCAGGGAGACGCTCGGCACGGCACTGGCCGCGACCGGGATCCGCGTGCCCAAGCCGGTGGCGGACGTCTACGGCGCGCTGCACGTGGCGCCGCTGCACGACGTGCTCGGCCGCCTGCCGTGGCCGCAGCCGCCCGGCGCGCTGCGCATCCACTTCGCGGGCTCCCGTTCCGCGGCTCCTGGGCCGCTGTTCGTGAAGCCGCGCTGGCCCAGCCCACCGATGTGGCCGCAGCCACTGGCCGAGGCGGACCCCGCCACCAGCACGGTGATCTTCCCCGCCGAGCTGCTGACGCCGCCCTCGCCTGCGCAGGTGCCGGAGCACGACGCGACCACCGCCCCGATGCCCAAGTTCCGCGAGTCCACCGACGATCACCATCGGCTGCGCGACCCGCTGGGCTCCATCAGGCCGCTCAGGGATCCGCTCGGCGGCTCCTGGCCGTCCTCCTCGCCGGCGGGGGAACGTCCGTTCTTCATGGCCGCTCCCGAGCCCGACGGTCCCGGGCCGTTCGCGACGGGCGACGTGATCCTGCCCAAGGACGCGCCCGACCCGTACATGACCGGGGACGTCCTCGTCCACAAGGGGCCGGCCCGCGCGGTCGCGCCGCCGTCGCGGGGGGAGGACGAGGTGCGGGAGGCCGCGCCACTGTTCCGGCCGCGTACCAGGACCGGCGGGAAGGCCGCCGCACCCACACCCGCCGCGCCCGCCCCGTCCACCACGCCCGCCAAGCCGCCCGAGCCGGTCTATCGGCTGCCTGACCTGCAGAAGGACCCTCTGAGCAAGGAGGCTCCCGCCGGCGAGCCGTCCGCGTTCGGGCCGTCCGCGTTCGAGCCGTCCGCTCGTGAGACGCCCGCTCGCGAGGCGCCCGCTCGCGAGACGTCCGCTCGCGAAACGTCCGTGCTGGCGCCGCGTCCGGTGCGGGCCAGGCCCGCGCCGAAACGACGTCCTGCGCCGGTCGGGCCGCAGAAGGCGCGGCGCCGCGGGGATCGCCACTACGACTGGGCCTGGGAGCTGGTCGGGTTCCTGATGTGCGTGGCGATCGCGATGATCGTCTTCTTCTCCATGCCGGTCTTCAACGGCTGAGGCCCGCCGGCCACCGGGCCCGCGGGTCAGCCCGCGGACAGGATGAGGCCGCTGGTGGGCACGCCCGTTCCCGCCGTGACCAGGACGTTCGTGACGCCGGTGAGCTGGTTGGCGGCGGTGCCCCTGATCTGTCGCACCGCCTCCGCGATGCCGTTCATGCCGTGGATGTACGCCTCCCCGAGCTGCCCGCCGTGCGGGTTGACCGGCAGGCGGCCGTCCAGCTCGATGCCCCCGTCCTTGAGGAACTCCGGCGCCTCGCCGCGACCGCAGAAGCCGAGCTCCTCCAGCTGGGTGAGCACGAACGGGGTGAAGTGGTCGTACAGGATGGCGGTCCGGATGTCCTGGGGCGTCAGGCCGGACTGTTCCCAGAGCCGCCGGCCGACGACGGACATCTCGGGAAGGCCGGTCATGTCGTCCCGGTAGTAGCTCGTCATCATCATCTGGTCCGCGCCCGCGCCCTGGGCCGCCGCGGTGATGACCGCCGGGGAGCGGCGCAGGTCGCGGGCGTGCTCCGCGCTGGTCACGACGAGCGCCACCGCGCCGTCGCTCTCCTGGCAGCAGTCGAGCAGGTGCAGCGGCTCGACGATCCACCTCGACGCCTGGTGCTCCTCCAGCGTGATGGGCCGCTGGTAGAACCAGGCGGCCGGGTTGGTGGCCGCGTGCCTGCGCATGGCCACCGCCACCCGGCCGAAGTCCTCGGAGGTCGCGCCGTGGACGTGCAGGTAGCGCTGCGCGAACATGGCCACCCAGGCCGCCGGCGTCATCAGCCCGAACGGCACGTGCCAGCTCATCTCCAGCCCCTGCGAGGTCGGTTCGCCACCCAACCCGGCGTTCGGCTGGCCGAAGCGGCGTCCCGAACGTTCGTTGAAGGCGCGGTAGCACACCACCGTACGGGCCATGCCCGTCGCCACGGCCATGGCGGCGTGCGCCACGGTCCCGCAGGCCGCGCCGCCTCCGTAGTCGACGCGGGAGAAGAACGTCAGCTCGCCGATGCCGGTCTCCCTGGCGACGGCGATCTCCTGGTTGGCGTCCTGGGTGAAGGTCACCAGCCCGTCCACGTCGCCGGGTGACAGCCCGGCGTCGTCCAGCGCCGACAGCACGGCCTCGGCGGCGAGCCGCAGCTCCGATCGTCCTGACTTCTTACTGAACTCGGTGGCGCCGATGCCCGCGATGGCGGCGCTCGTTCGCGACAACGCCTGCTCCTTCTGGTTCAACCGGCTGGGGGAAGGGTCAGGGCGACGGTGGCGGTGGCGTGGAAGCCCAGGCTCACCTTGCCGCGCACCTCGACCGTGACGTGGCCGTCCTCGCGCGACACGACCGTCCCGGTGAAGCTCAGGCGGTCGCCCGCGTACGCGGGGACGCCGAGATGGACGTCGATGCCCCTGATGACGGCCTCGGGGCCCGCCCAGTCGGTGACGTACCGTTCGACCAGGCCCATGGTGGTCAGGATGTTGAGGAAGATGTCCTTCGAGCCCTGGGCGCGGGCCCGGTCCCGGTCGTGGTGCACCGGGGTGAAGTCCATGGTGGCCAGGGCGGTCGAGACGACCACGGTGGGCGTGAGGTCGATCGACGACTCCGGCAGCTCGGAGCCGGCCTCGACCTCGTCCGCTGTCAGCGTTCGCATCACGACTCCTCCGGGGCCCACATCGGAAGGACGAGCCGGTCGTCCATCGGCCGGTACGTCACGCGCAGCGCCATGCCGATCTCCACCTGCCCGGGCGGGCAGTCCACGACGTTGCCGACGATCCGTACGCCCTCCGGCAACTCCACCACGCCCACCACGAACGGGGTCTCGCGGCCGGGCACCGGCGGATGGTGGTGGACGACGTAGCTGTAGAGCGTCCCGAGGCCGCTCGCGACCGTGTAGGTGAGGCGGGAGGAGCGGCAGCGGGGGCACAGGGCGCCCGGCGGGTGGCGTAACCGCCCGCAGTCGGCGCAGGTCTGGATGCGCAGTTCGCCGCTCTTCGCGCCCTCCCAGAAGAACGCCGTGTCCTGGTTGGTCGCCGGCTGGAGCGGGTACGGCGGCCGCTCCTCGCGGGCGCCCTCCCGCGGCCGGAACTTGAGCACGCGGAAGAGCATCTCCGCCACCGGCTCGTCGCCGTCGCCGTACCAGGTGACGTTCCAGGTGGCGAAGTAGCCCACGCCGAGCGCGGTCCGTTTGGGGCCCGCCAGGTCCGTGAACCTGGTGGCGGGCGTCAGCCGTTCCCCCAGGCGCGCGTAGCGGTGGTAGGTCTGCTCGCAGTTCGTCGCCACCACGCCCGTGTAGCCGCCGGCGTCGAGCGCGGCCAGCAGGTCGTCCACCGGCGAGCGGTCCTTGGCTCGCGCGGCCCGCATGGTCCACACCTGCGCCATCGCGGGCGGGGCCAGGCCCTTGTCCAGGTAGGCCGGGTTGGCGTCGCCCATGGCGGCCAGCCAGTGCCGGATCATGGGCTCGTTCACGGGGTCGGGGGCCGGGGCGCCGCGCACCTCGCCCAGCGCCGCCTGCTTGCCCGCGAGCTCGTGCAGTTCGTCCTCGCTCATCGCGGGAGCGCGAGTTCCGGGTCGCGGGTCGCTCATCGCGGGGGCCTCGGCAGACCCAGCCCGAGCATCGCGATCAGCTCCCTCTGCACCTCGTTCACCCCGCCGCCGAACGTCAGCACCACCGCGCCCTTGACCCCGTGGTCCACGCGTTCGAGCAGCTCGGCCGTCTCCGGATCGGACGGGTCGCCGTACCTGGCCAGGGTGTCGCCGACGATCCTGCCCGCCTCCTGCATCCGCTCCGAGCCGTAGATCTTGGTGGCCGACGCGTCGGGAGCCCCAAGCCAGCCGAGGTCCATGTTCGCCGCGACCTGCCAGTTGAGCAGCTCGTTGGTGCGGAAGGCCGCCCACACCCTGGCCAGCGCGCGCCGTACGTCCGGATGGTCGGCCAACCCCGTACGGCGGGCCCAGGCGAGGAAACGGTCGTAGGTCTGGCCGAGGTTCCCCGCGGGGCCCAGGGTGACCCGTTCGTGGTTGAGCTGGTTCACGATCAGGTCCCAGCCCCGGTCCACCTCGCCGACCACCATGGTCACGGGGACGCGCACGTCGGAGTAGTAGGTGGCGTTGGTGTGGTGGCGGCCGTCCATGGTGACGATCGGCGTCCACGAGAAGCCGGGGTCGTCCGTGGCGGCGATCATCATGGTGATGCCCTTGTGCTTCTTGGCCTCGGGGTTCGTACGGGCCGCGAGCCAGATGTACTGCGCGTAGTGCGCGCCGCTGGTGAAGATCTTCTGCCCGTTGACGACGTAGTGGTCGCCGTCGAGCACCGCCGTGGTCCGCAGGGAGGCCAGGTCGGTGCCCGCCTCCGGCTCGCTGTAGCCGATGGCGAAGTGGCACTCGCCGGCGAGGATCCGCGGCAGGAAGAAGTCCTTCTGCTCGCGCGTCCCGTACTGCATGAGCGTGGGCCCGACGGTCTGCACCGTGATGATCGGGTACGGCACGCCCGCCCGCGCGATCTCGTTGGCGAAGATCTGCTGCTCCAGGGGGCCGTAGCCGCCACCGCCGTACTCCTTGGGCCAGCCCAGGCCGAGCTTGCCGTCGCGGCCGAGGATGCGGCAGTGCTCCATGTACGTCTCGCCGAACGGGTCCTCGGCGATCTTCCTGCGGTCATCGGCGGTCAGGCAACCCTGGAAGTACTCGCGCAACTCGTCCCGGAGCGCGCGCTGTTCAGGCGTGAGGTCGATCAGCATCAGACGAGCGCTCCGATCAGGTCGAGCTGGGCGTCGGCGCCGCCGAGCAGGTGGGACAGGTGCTTGGCCTGCGCGAAATAGCGGTGCAGCGGGTACGTCACGTCGAGGCCGAGCCCGCCGTGCAGGTGCTGGCAGGTGTGGAGCGCCTTGACGGCCTCGCCGACGTGGTACGCGGCCAGCGCCAGGTCCTGGTCGGCCGGCAGCCCCTCCCCCAGCCGCCACGCCGCCGACCACACGGCCACGTCGAGCGCTCTTCCCGCGATGTAGACGTCGGCGATCTGCATGGTCACCGCCTGGAACTCGGCCAGCGCCCGGCCGAACTGCCGGCGCGTCCTGACGTACGAGGTGGTCAGCTCCAGGGCTCCCGCGAGGACGCCGGCGGCCTGGGCGGCGACCGCTGCCATGAACAGCCGCCTGGTCCCGTCCACCGCCTCCGGCCCGCCGACCCGCTCGGCCGGGGTCCGGTCGAGCACGAGGGTGGCCGCGGGCTCGCCGGTGGAGGCGAACTCGGGGATCACCTCCATCCCGCGCACCCCGCCCCCGGACGCCCCGGTCTGTGCGCCGCCGGAGGGATCCTCGACCAGGAACAGCCCCTCGTCGGCGGCGACCAGCATCGCCGCACCGGGATGGGACACCGACACCTTCCGCCCCGTCAGCTCCCACCCGCCATCGCCCCCACCGGACGCACGGCGCGCCGCCGTCACGGGCGGATCGGTCAGGGCGCGGCCGGGCTCGCGGAGCGCGACGGTGGCCCGGGTGACGCGATGCTGCTGGTCAGGGGTGCCATACTGGGCCACGGCCAGCGTGCTCACCAACGTGGCGAGCGCGGGGACAGGCGCCGCCCGCGCCCCCACCTCGCGCAGCACCACGGCCATCTCCACCGGACCGAGCCCGGCCCCGCCCGCCGCCTCGGGGACGCACACGCCCATGAGCCCGGCCTGCCACAGCCGGTCCTCGTCCCCTTCCCTGGCCAGGACCTCGGCCGCCAGTTTCTTCAGATCCTGCTGGGTCTCGTCCAGATTGAAATCCATCACCGCTCCAAGAGGTGGTGCCTGCCGTGCCGTACGAACTCCTCCTCGATCCCCTTGACGTCCGCGCCGGTCAGCGGCCGGAACCCGGTGGGGGTCCGGAGCCAGACCGGGTCGGCGGCGCGCCAGGCCTCGCGGGCGAGGATCCGCTTGATGACCTTGTGCGACGGCGTCTGGGGTAAGTGTTCAGAAAGACGGATATAGCGGGGCAAGGATTTGGCGCCCAGGTCGCGGCGCGACTCGAGGAAGGCCAGGAACGCCGCCGCAACGCCAGCGCCGCCCCCGACGCCACGGCGGGGGCGTAGGCGGCCATCAGGGCGCCGGAGTGGAAGAGCGGCATCGAGCAGTAGACGACGTCCTCGGGCGTGAGCATCACGGCCAGGCTCGTGCCGGGGACGGCGAGCTTGCGCTGCGCGATCCGTACGGCCCTGGGACGTCCCGAGGTGCCGGACGTGAACAACAACATGACGCTCCGCGGGCTCGGCTGGAGCCGGCTGCGACGTCCCGGGCGGGACGGAGGGCAGGGGCAGGGTCGCGATGCCGAGCCCCGGCCGGTCGTCCTCGGCCCGGGCGAGAAGCAGGGACGCGAGCGTGTCCGCGATCATCGCTCCTCCAGCAAGCGCTAGGTTCAGACGAATCGCAAACTAGAACAGATTCTAATATCTGTCCAGTAGTCACCAATCACAATGAGTCGGGATATACGCCTGTAACCCCACAGACATGGGGCTATACGGCAAGTTTGTAACCCGCGAGTAACAAGCCGCGCCATCGAGAAATCAGATAACGTGTTCTCATGCGTACCACGCACGCGACGCCCCCCGCGCCCTCCGGCGACGCCGACGGGCCCATCGACGGGCCCATCGACGGGGCCGTCGACAGCAACCCCGCCCCCGGCGGGCACAGCGTCCGTAGTCGCAGCCAGCACCAGCGCCGCAAGCGCATCGTCCAGGCCGCGGCGGCGCTGGCCTCGCGCGGCGGGGTCGAGGCCATGCAGATGCGCACGGTGGCCGAGCGCGCGGGCGTGGCGCTCGGCACGCTCTACCGCTACTTCCCGTCCAAGATGGATCTCGTCGTGGCGGTGGTCGGCGAGGAGATCGACCTGCTGGAGAGCAGCATCGAGCGGCGTCCGCCCGGCGCCGCCACCCCGGCGAGCCGCGCGGTCGACGTGCTGATGCGGGCGACCCGCGGCCTCATGCGCGAGCCCGAGCTGGCCGACGCGCTCATCCGTTCCCTGATCATGGCCGAGGTGCAGACCCCGTTCGGCGACCGGATGACGGGGCTGCTGCTGCGCGTCTCGGCCGACGGCCTGCCGATCGAGGACGCCGGCGAGGAGCAGCTCGACCTCGCGGGGTCGCTGGCGAGCGTGTGGGTACAGGAGTTGCTGGAGATGCTGCGCGGGCGGCGCACGTACGACCAGATCCAGCGCCGCATCGAGACCGCCGCCACCAGACTGCTCGCCGACATCTGAGATCCCTTACGGCTCCGCCGTGGCCGGCCACCCGCCGTCGCCGGCCGGCCGCCCTCCAGGAAACGCCCGCTGACCCTTCAGTGGCGCGCCACCGTTACGGAGCGTGCCCTGGGCCCGCCGACCGGTCGTGGTTTCCCTGTCGATTCATGATTGTTCCACCCGGTTCGACCGGCCGAAGGTAAAGGAATCGCCGTTATGTCAGTGGCGGCGTTTATACAGGGAGGTATGACCGACAAGCCGACGAACGAAGACTTCCTTCGGCAGGCTGATCCGATGCGGCGCGAGCTGCTGGCGCACTGCTACCGGATGACGGGCTCGGTGCACGACGCCGAGGACCTCGTCCAGGAGACGTACTTCCGCGCGTGGCGCGCCTACGACGGCTTCGAGGGTCGCTCCTCGCTGCGTACGTGGCTCTATCGCATTGCCACCACCACCTGCCTGACCGCGCTGGAGAGCCGCGGCAGGCGGCCGCTGCCCACGGGCCTCGGGGCGCCGAGCACGGAGGCCACCGCGCCTCTGGTGCAGGACCACGAGGTGCCGTGGCTGGAGCCCGTGCCCGACGCGCTGGCGGGCGCGGGCGCCGACGACCCGGCCACGATCGTGACCTCGCGCGAGAGCATCAGGCTCGCGCTGATCGCCGTGCTGCAGCACCTGCCGCCCCGGCAGCGCGCGGTGGTGATCCTGCGCGACGTGCTGCGGTGGAAGGCGGCCGAGGTGGCCGAGGCGGTCGGCGTCTCCACCGCGGCCGTCAACAGCCTCCACCAGCGGGCCCGTGCCCAGCTCAAGGAGGTGTCGCCGACCATGGACGACCCGGTCGAGCCGCTGACGCCGGAGCAGCGTGACCAGCTCGACCGCTACGTCGCGGCGTTCGAGAGCTACGACATCGACAGCCTGGTCCACCTGTTCACCGAGGACGCCATCTGGGAGATGCCGCCGTTCGTGGGGTGGTACAAAGGGCCGCGGACGATCGTCGAGCTCGTCAAGGGGCGCTGCCCGGCGGAGAAGGCGGGCGACCTGCGGCTGGTGCCGATCGCGGCCAACGGCCAGCCGGCCTACGCGCTCTACCACCTCGAGGGCGGCGTCCACCGGCGGTTCGCGCTGATGGTGGTGACGTTCTCCGGAGAGCACATCGGCCACGTCGGGATGTTCTTCGAAAAGCGCCTGTTCGACACGTTCGGCCTGCCGGAGACTTTGCCGGCCGAGGCTTCCGCGACAAAGTAGAACGCGTTACTGTCGCCTCCAGAGCATCGTTCTGGAGGCGACAGTGGGCACACCTGTGATCGTCGAGGCCGTCCGCACTCCCATCGGCAAGCGGGCTGGCTGGCTCGCCGATCTCAAACCGCAACAGGTTCTGGCCACGGCCCTGAACGGGCTGGTGCAGCGCTCCGGCCTCGAGCCGGCCGCCGTCGACCAGGTGTTCGCCGGTTGCGTGACGCAGGCGGGCGAGCAGGGCGGGCACGTCGGCCGGCACGCGTGGCTCTACGCCGGGCTGCCCTACCAGACGGGCGTCACCACGATCGACGCGCAGTGCGGGTCGTCGCAGCAGGCGGTGCACCTGGCGGCGGCCCTGATCAGCGCGGGCGTGATCGAGGCCGGCATCGGGTGCGGGGTCGAGGTGATGAGCCGGGCGCCGCTGGGCAGCAACGTACGCCCCGCCAGCCCGCGCCCCGACGACTGGGCCATCGACCTGCCCGACCAGTTCACGGCGGCCGAGCGGATCGCGCGGCGGCGCGGGCTGACGCGCGAGCGGCTCGACTGGTTCGGGGCGCGCTCGCAGCGGCTGGCGGCCAAGGCGTGGGCCGACGGGCGGTTCGAGCGGGAGATCGTGCCCGTCGGCGAGGTGCGCAGGGACCAGGGGTTGCGCGAGACCACCGTGGAGAGCCTGGCGGGGCTCAGGCCGGTGGCGGAGGGCGCGCTGCACACGGCGGGCACGTCCTCCCAGATCTCCGACGGAGCGGCGGCCGTGCTGGTGATGAGCGAGGGGGCGGCGCGCCGGCACGGGTTGCGGCCCCGGGCGCGCATCCTGGCGCAGGCCCTCGTCGGCGCGGAGCCCTACTACCATCTGGACGGACCGGTGGACGCGACGGCGAAGGCGCTCGCCGCGGCCGGCATGACGATCGGCGACATCGACAGGTTCGAGGTGAACGAGGCGTTCGCGTCGGTGGTGCTGTCATGGGCGAGCGTGCACGAGCCCGACCTGGACCGGGTCAACCCGAACGGCGGCGCGATCGCGCTCGGCCACCCGGTGGGCGCCACGGGAGCGCGGCTGGTCACCACGGCTCTGCACGAGCTGGAGCGGTCGGACTCGGCGACCGCGCTGGTGACGATGTGCGCGGGTGGGGCGCTGGCCACGGCGACGATCCTGGAGCGCATCGGCTGATTCTTCAGCACGCTTGTCACGCAGGGAAACACGATCGGGGGCATATGAAGACCAGACGCAGGCCGTACATCGAGCAACGTCCGCAGGACCTCGGCGGCGGGGTGTGGAGCGTGCCGGTGCCGATCCCCGGCAACCCGCTCGGCTACACGCTCGTCTACGCCGTCGAGTCACCCGCGGGGCCGGTGCTGGTCGATGCCGGGTGGAACCACCCGGAGGCGTGGGAGGCGCTGAGCGGCGGCCTGGCCGCGCTCGGCATGGACGTGGCCTCCGTGCACGGGGTGGTCGTCACCCATTTCCACCCCGACCACGCCGGGCTCGCCGGGCAGGTCAGGGAGGCGTCCGGGGCGTGGATCGCCATGCACGAGGACGACGCGGCGCTGGTCAGGCTCATGATCGAGTACGCGGGCGACGCGCACGACGCGTTCCAGTCCGACATGCTCAGGCGGGCGGGGGCCGATCCCGGCGAGGCGCGCGAGGCGATGGGCGGCCGTCCCGCGCCGCCGGCGCCGCCCGATCGCGAGCTGCGCGACGGCGACCTGGTGGACCTGCCTGGACGCCGGCTGCGGGCCGTGCACACGCCCGGCCACACCCCCGGCCACATCTGCCTGCACCTGGAGGACGCGGATCGGCTCTTCACCGGTGACCACGTCCTTCCCGGCATCACCCCGCACGTCGGCATCTATCCCTACGACCGGGACGACATCGATCCGCTCGGTGATTTCCTGCAATCATTGGACCGGGTGGCCGGGTTCGGGCCGCTGGACGCGCTGCCAGCACATGAATGGACATTTCCGGATGTGGCCGCGCGGGCGGCCGAGATCCGCGACCATCACGAGGAGAAGCTCCAACGGCTGCGCGCCCTCCTGGCCGAGCGGCCGGAGCCGCTGACCATCTGGGAGGTCGCCGCGATGATGACCTGGAACAGGCCGTGGGACGAGCTGTCCCCCATGCTGAGAGGCATGGCGGCCGGTGAGGCCGCGGCCCACCTGCGCGCCCTCGAGGTGCAGGGCCACGTGCGCCGCCACGCCGGTGTCGAGCCGGTCCGCTTCCAGGCCCTAGACTCCTAGACATCCGATGTCTAGGGAGAGAAGCGTGGCGGTCACCGACGCGGCCATCGACAAGATCAAGCAGATGATCGTCTCCGGCGAGCTCGCCCCCGGCGACCGGCTGCCCAAGGAGGCCGACCTCGCCGAACGGCTCGGCCTGTCACGCAACTCGCTGCGCGAGGCCGTGCGCGCGCTGTCGCTGATCAACGTGCTCGACGTGCGCCAGGGCGACGGCACCTACGTCACCAGCCTGGAGCCGCGCCTGCTGCTCGACACCATGTCGTTCGTGCTCGACCTGCACCGCGACGACACGGTGCTGCAGTTCTTCGAGGTCCGCCGCATCCTCGAGCCGGCCGCGACGGCGATGGCGACCGAGCTGATGACCGACCGGGACATCACCGAGCTGCGCGAGATCCTCGACGCGCTGCCCGCCGAGCCCACGGTCGAGGAGCTGGTGGCCAACGACCTGAAGTTCCACCAGCGCATCGCCAGGGGGTCGGGCAACAGCGTGCTCTGCTCGTTCATCGAGAGCCTGTCAGGTCCGACCACCCGGGCGCGGATCTGGCGCGGGCTCACGCAGGAGGGCGCGATGGAGAAGACCAGGGAGCAGCACGCCGCGATCTACGACGCCATCGCCGCCCGCCGGCCCGACGTCGCCCGCTCCTGGGCCACCGTGCACGTGGCCGGGGTGGAGTCGTGGCTGCGCCGGGCCCTGGAGCTCGACTGATCGCCGGGCGGCACGCCGCCGATTCCCGGCGCTAGGAGAGCCGCGCCTTCAGGACGTTGAAGGACACCGGCGGCAGGACCGCGGTGAGCCGGTCGCCGTCGATCGCCGCCCCGTCGATGATCCTCGGCTCGACCCGGTGCGGGTCCCTCTCGGTGTTGCGCGCGCCCGTGTCGTCGTCGGCGACCGTGACGTGCGAGAGGTCCGACGCCTGCGGCAGGCCGCGCAGGTCGATCTCCACCGGCAGCGGCCGGTCGCCGCGGTTGACCGCGAAGACGGCGAGCCGGTCGTCGTCCAGCGTCGCCGCGGTGGCCAGCACGGGCACCTCTCCATACCGCTCGGTCGGCATGACCGGCGCCGTGGCCTGCACGCGCAGGATGCGGCCGCAGGCATGGGCGGCGGTCAACGCGAACGGGTGGAAGATCGTCTGCCGCCACGCGGGCCCGCCCGGCTCGGTGCGGATGGGGGCGATCACGTTGGCGAGCTGGGCCTGGCAGGCGATGCCGACCCGGTCGGCATGGTTGAGCAGGGTGATAAGCAGGCTGCCTACGACGGCCGCGCCGGCCACGTCGTACTCCTCCTCGATGATGCGCGGCGCGTGCTCCCAGTCCAGGCTGCTCTCGCCGCCGAACAGGCTCTGCGACCAGACGTTCCACTCGTCGAAGGAGACCTTGAGCCGCTTGCGGCTGCCGAGCTTGGCGGCCACGTGGTCGGCAGTGGCGATCACGCCCTCGATCTGCTGCTCCATCTCCACGGCCGAGGCCAGGAAGTCGGCCCGGCTGCCGCCCACCGGGTCGTAGTAGGAGTGCGCGGAGATGTAGTCGACCTGGTCGTAGCAGTGCTCCAGGACCGTGGCCTCCCACGAGCCGAACGTCGCGATCCGCATGTTCGAGCTGCCGCAGGCGACGAGTTCCAGGCCGGGGTCCACCCGGCGCATGGCCTTGGCCGCCTCGAACGCGAGCCTGCCGTACTCGTCGGCGGTCTTGCCCCCGATCTGCCAGGGCCCGTCCATCTCGTTGCCCAGGCACCAGACCCTGATGCCGTACGGCTCCGGCACGCCGTGCTTGATCCGCAGGTCGGACCACCGGGTGCCACCGGGGAAATTGGCGTACTCGACGAGGTCGCGCGCCTCCCGGATGCCTCTGGTGCCCAGGTTGACCGCCATCACCGGCTCGGCGTCCACCTCGCGCATCCAGGTCATGAACTCGTCCAGCCCGAAGGCGTTCGTCTCGATCTGCCGCCAGGCCAGGTCGAGCCTTGTGGGCCGCTCGGAGGCGGGCCCGACGCCGTCCTCCCATTCGTAGTTGGAGACGAAGTTGCCGCCCGGGTAGCGCACGGTGGTGACGCCCATCTCCCTGGTCAGCTCGATGACGTCGCGGCGCAGCCCGTCGTCGCCCGCCCGCGGGTGCCCGGGCTCGAACACGCCCGTGTACACGCAGCGCCCCATGTGCTCGACGAACGAGCCGAACAGTCGTCTTTCGACCGGGCCGACCTCGAACGCCGGGTCCAGGGTGAGCTTGGCGGATTCCATGGGCAGTCCTCCTTCTCGGGGCTCTGCCCATCTATACATCGTTGTATTCAACGTTGTAAACAGGTTTTACACTTACACGTCATGGAGAAACCCCGTGTCGGTCTCAAGGACGTGGCCAGGCTGGCCGGAGTCTCGGTGAAGACCGTCTCGAACGTCGTCAACGGCTACGTGCACGTCACCTCCGCCACCAGGAGCCGGGTCGAGGCGGCCATCAAGGAGCTCAACTACCGTCCCAACCTGTCGGCCAGAAACCTGCGGCAGGGCCGCACCGGGATCATCGCCCTGGCCGTGCCCGAGCTGGACATCCCCTACTTCGCGGAGCTGGCCAGGTTGGTGGTGACCGCGGCGGGGGAACACGGGCTGACCGTGCTGATCGACCAGACGGGCGCGTCCCGCGAGCGCGAACAGCTCGTCGCCGAGGGGTTCCGCGCCCACCTGATCGACGGCCTGATCTTCAGCCCGCTCGCGCTGACGCCCGAGGACCTGGCCGCCCGCATGGACGACACGCCCATGGTCCTGCTGGGCGAGCGCGTCTACGACGGGCCCGCCGACCACGTCGTGGTGGACAACGTGGCGGCGGCCAAGGAGGCCACCCTTCACCTGGCCGCGACCGGCAGGCGGCGCATCGCGGCGATCGGCGCCCAGGACGACCCCGCGGCGGAGACGTCACGGCTGCGGCTGGCGGGCTATCTCGAGGCACTCGCCGAGGCCGGCATGCCCGCCGACGACCGGCTCGTCCAGCACGTCGAGACCTACCACCGCGCCGACGGCGCGCGCGCGATGGCCCGGCTGCTCGACTCGGGCCAGGCGCCGGACGCGGTCTTCTGCTTCAACGACCTGCTGGCCCTCGGCGCCCTGCGCACGCTGCTGGAGCGCGGCCACGCCGTGCCCGGCGAGGTGGCGCTGGCGGGCTTCGACGACATCGAGGACGGCAGGTACGCCACCCCGACCATCACCACGATCTCCCCCGACAAACAGGCGATCGCCCGCCAGGCGGTCGATCTGCTGGCCGCCCGCATGGCCAAGGGCTCGCCGGCCGAGGCTCGGGAGGTCCGGGTGGCGTACGAGCTGATGATCAGAGAGAGCACGGGCGGGTAGGACCCTGCTGTGTCCGACAAACTCGCGAGATATCGGAGCAAGCGCGACGACAAACGCACCCCCGAACCCATCCCCGCCGAAGCCCCGGCCCCTGGAGCCGACCGGGCGTTCGTCATCCAGGAGCACCACGCGCGGTCGCTCCACTGGGACCTGCGGCTGGAACGCGACGGCGTGCTGGTCTCCTGGGCCGTGCCCAAGGGCCTGCCCGCCGACCCCGCCACCAACCACCTGGCCGTGCACACCGAGGACCACCCGATGGAATACCTCACCTTCCACGGCGAGATCCCCAAGGGCGAGTACGGCGGCGGCACCATGACCATCTGGGACACCGGCACGTACGACACGGAGAAGTGGTCGGAGCGCGAGGTCAAGGTCGTCCTGCACGGCACGCGGGCCTCCGGCCGGTTCGTGCTGTTCCAGACCCGGGGCGACAACTGGATGATCCACCGCATGGACCCCCCGGTCCGCGACCCGTTCCCCGACGTCGAGCCCATGCTGCCCACCGAACGCGCCAGACCGCCGCGCGACGCCTCCGCCTACGCCTACGAGTTCGCGTGGGGCGGGCGCCGGCTCCTGGTGCCCGTCGAGGGCGGCCGCACCACGGCATCCCGCGAGCACCCGTGGCTGCGCGAGCTGGCGGAGTCGTTCGGCAGCCGCACGGCCCTGCTCGACGGCGAGCTCGCCACCCTCGGGGGCGCCGAGATCCTGGTCTTCTACGACCTCCTCTACGACGACGGGCAGTCGCTGGTGGACCAGCCCTACACGGCCCGCAGGACCGCGCTGGAGGCGCTCGACCTCGCGGGCGCCCACTGGCAGACCGCGCCGTCCTGGCCGGGCGAGGCGGGGCCGGTGCGGCAGGCGGCCCGCGAACAGGGGTTGCCGGGGGTGGTGGCCAAGCGACTGGACGCACCGTACGAACCGGGGCCGTCCAAGTCCTGGCTCTTCATCCCCTCCTGACCACCCGATCCACCGCCGCCGGCATGGCCGCGACGCCCACGTCCGTGGCGACCGATCCACCACGAGGCCGGCGTCCAAACCACCATGGCTACAGCGACCAAACCACCACGTATCCCGCGACCAAACCACCATGGGACCCGCGACCAAACCACCACTGAGGGCCCGCTCACGTGCCATGCTGAAGCCATGGTGAATACTCCTCTCGGCCGGATGGTGTCCCGTCATGCCGAAGCAGCCGTGGCGGAAGCCCTGGCGGACACCCGTGTGGTCCTGATCAACGGTGCGCGCCAGTCCGGGAAGAGCACACTGGTGAAACAGGTCGCCAAAGGACCATCGGCGGAGTGGCGAGATCTGGATCGAGAGTTCGTGCGCCAAGCGGCGGTCAGCGATCCGGAGGGTTTCGTCGACTTCCCGGGGCTCATGGTCATCGATGAGGTTCAACGCGTGCCGCACCTGCTGCTGTCCATCAAGGCGCAGGTCGACGCCGATCCCAGACCCGGCCGCTACTTGCTGACGGGCTCCGCTCGCGTACTCGGCCTGCGGACGTTGCCGGACACCCTTGTGGGGCGCATGGAGACCATCGAACTCTGGCCTTTCTCACAGGGGGAGATCGACGGCACTCCTGACCGCTTCATCGACGCGGTCTTCGCACAAGGCACCGACCTGCGTCACACGTCCGAGGTCACGCGCGCGGACTATGCGGACCGCATCGTTCGAGGAGGCTTCCCCGAAGCGGTCACCCGCACGAACGTCCGGAGGCGGCAACGCTTCTTCGATTCCTACGTGGGAGATCTGGTCGCCCGTGACGTGAGTGAGCTCTCGGAAATCGAGCGGGTGCCCGACATGCATGCGCTGATTCGCCTGCTCGCCGCACGATCCGGGCAACTGCTCGCACGTCAGTCGGTCGGCGGCGAGCTGGGATTGCCCGCGAGCACGGCATCCAGATACCTCAGCCTGCTCGAAGAGGTCTATTTGATCAAACGTGTTCCCGCCTGGTCCCGCAATCTCAGCAGCCGCGCCGTCAACGCTTCGAAGATCGCTTTCGTGGACTCCGGCATCGCGGCGAACCTGCTCGGCATCGACGCACGCGGGCTTGTTCGTCCCAACGGCCTTTTCGGCCCGTTGCTCGAGGGATTCGTTCTGATGGAGCTGGCACGCCAGCTGACGTGGTCGGACACCCCAGCCGACCTCTACCACTACCGGACCAAGGACGGAGTCGAAGTGGACGCCGTGCTGGAGAACCGGCGTGGTGAGGCGGTGGGCATCGAGGTCAAGGCCGCCTCGACCGTCCGGGCCGACGACTTCAGAGGGCTGCGGCACCTCGCCGATCGGCTCGGCGGCGACCTGATCGCGGGGATCGTCCTGCACACCGGCACGCAGACGCTGTCCTTCGGTGACCGGATGCGCGCGATCCCCGTGAGCGCCCTGTGGGAGGCCGGGTGAGCGGCCGGGGTCAGCCCGGCAGCAGCCCTTCCGCCTTGAGATCGTCCCAGAGCATGCCGGGGACCGGCCGGGACCAGAGGGCGGCGTTCGTGTGGACCTCTTCGGGGGCGCGGGCGCCCACGACGATCGACGCGACGGCCGGGTGGCGCAGCGGGAAGGCCATGGCCGCCTGGGGCAGCGTGACGCCGTGCCGCTCGCAGACGGCGGCGATGCTCCTGGCCCGCGCCACCAGCTCGGCCGGCGCCGGCTGGTAGTCGTAGGTGCCCGACGGCTCGTGCGTCGCCAGGATGCCGCTGTTGAACACCCCGGCCGCCAGCACTCTGACGCCGCGCTCGACGCATTCCTCAAGCAGCGGAAGGCCCGACTGGTCGAGCAGGGTGTAGCGGCCCGCGAGCATGACGACGTCGATGCCGGTCTCCCGGACGAAGCGCAGCGGCGCCTGCCACTGGTTCATCCCGACGCCGATCGCCTTCACCACGCCCTGGTCGCGCAACTCGGCCAGCGCAGGGTACGCCTGCACGATCGCCTGATCGACGTGGTCGTCCGGGTCGTGGATGAACACGATGTCGACGGCCGGCAGCCCGAGTCGGTCGAGAGACTCCTCCAGCGACCTGCGTACGCCGTCGCCCGAGAAGTCCCACACCCGCTCGATCGCGGCCGGCACGTCGAAACCCTCGCCGTCATGCCCGCCCCGCGACGACGTGGGCACCAGCAGGCGGCCGACCTTCGTGGAGAGCACGTGGCCCGAGCGCCCGGCCAGCGCCGCGCCCATGCGGCGCTCCGACAGGCCCAGCCCGTAGTGGGGCGCGGTGTCGAACAGGCGCACGCCCCGCTCCCACGCGGCGTCCACCGTGGCGCGGGCCTGCTCGTCGGCTACCGACTCGTAGAGGTTGCCCAGGGGCGCCCCGCCGAGCCCGTGGCGCGGCAGCTCCATCATGTTCAATCTTGTGCCTTCCCGCCCGCTATTCTGCTGATCATCAGCGCGATGAGGATGATCGCGCCGTAGATGACCGGCTGCCAGAAGCCCGACACGCCGATCAGCGTGAGAATGTTCTGCACCAGGCCGATCACCAGCACGCCCGTGAGCGCGCCCAGGATGGTGCCCTTGCCGCCGTCCATGCTGACGCCGCCGATGACGGCCGCCGCGAACACCATGAAGATCCACCCGACGCCCTGGTTGTTGCCGATCGCCCCGAGACGTCCGGTCTCGAGTATCCCGGCCAGCGCCGCCAGCGTGCCGCCCAGGATGAACACGCCCCAGAGCACCCGGTCGACGCGGATGCCGGCCGCGCGGGCGGCGTCGGCGTTGCCGCCGATCGCGTAGAGCGCGCGGCCGACGCGGAGATAGCCGAGGGCGAAGATGCCGGCGGCGAACAGCGCGCCGGCGATCCAGATGGCCGCGGGCAGGCCCAGCCACAGCGCGCTGCCGAGATAGAGGATCGAGTCGGGCAGCTGGAACAGCGTCTTGCCCTCCGTCGGCCCCTGCAGGAAGCCGTGTACGACGATCAGCATGGCCAGCGTGACGATGAACGCCGACAGCTGGAACCTGATGATCAGAAAACCGTTGAACGCTCCGATGGCGGCGCCGACCAGCAGCGCCAGCGGGATGACCAGGGTCCCTGGCAGGCCGATGCCGAATCCCCCCGCCGACACCGGGATGATGAGCATCACGGCGATCGCGGGCGCGGTGCCGACCGTCGACTCCAGCGACAGGTCGAACTTGCCGGCGATGAGGATCATCGCCTCGGCCAGCACGAGCAGCGAGATCGCCGCCTGCTGCTGGAGCACGTTGGTCAGGTTGCCCGCCGTCAGGAAGGTCGGGTCGAGGAACGCGCCCACGACGAGCAGCAGCACGATCACCGGCACGAGCGTCAGGTCGCGGAACCGGGCCAGCCGCACCCGGGGGGCCGGCACAGTCAAACTGGTCACTCTTCCATGCCTTCCATCACGGCCACGAGCTCGTGGTCGGTCCAGCCACGCGGCATGTCCTTGACGACCCTGCCGTGGAACATCACCAGCACCCTGTCGCAGATGCGCAGGTCGTCGAGCTCGTCGGAGACGACCACGGCGCCCGCGCCCCGCTCGACGGCGTCCTCGACGGCGCCGAGCAGCGCCTGCTTGGCCTTGACGTCGACGCCCGCGGTCGGGTTGATCACCACCAGCACCGACGGGTCGTCCACGAGCGCCCGCGCGAACACCACCTTCTGGGCGTTGCCCCCGGACAGGTCGCCGACCGGCTGATCGGCTCCTTCCGTCTTGATGTGCAAACTTTCGATCATCTCCTCTGCCTTGGCCCGGCGGCGCGCCGGCGACACCAGGCCGTAGCGCCCCAGCTTGCGGGCGATCGGGAACGTGGCGTTCTCCCCCACGGACAGCCGCGGGACGAACCCTTCGCGATGGCGGTCCTGTGGCACCCAGCCGAGCCCGGCCCGCAGCGCGGCGGGCACGTCGCCCGGCCGGATCCGCCTGCCGTTGACCGTGACCGTGCCGGAATCGGCTTTGTGCAGCCCGACCAGCGTCTCGGCGAGGCCGACCTTGCCGCTGCTCGCGGAGCCTGCCAGGCCGACGACCTCACCGGATCTGACCGAGAGGTCGACGTCCTGGTAGCGGCCGGCGAGCGACAGGCCCGCACCCGACAGCACGACGGTGTCGCCGGGCGTGCGCGAGCGGGACGCGTACGCGACCGTGGTCTCCCCCGTCATCGCGGTGACCAGCTCGTCGTGCGGGAGGTCGGCGACCGGGCTGGTCACGATGTGGCGGGCGTCGCGGAACACCGTGACGCTCTGGCAGATCTCGTAGACCTCGTCGAGGTGGTGGGAGATGTACATCATCGTGACGCCCTGCTCGCGGAGGGAGCGCATGCGGGCGAACAACCGCTCGATGGCCGGCCCGTCCAGCCTCGCGGTCGGCTCGTCGAGGATGATGAACCTGGCCCCGAACGACAGCGCGCGGGCGATCTCGACGAGCTGGCGCTGCTCCACGGTGAGGTCCGCGGCCAGCGCCTGCGCGTCGACGTCCACCTCGTACGTGTCCAGCAGCTCGCGCGCCCTGCCCCGCAGCGCCCGCCACTTGATCACGCTGCCCCTGCCCGACTGGCGGTTGAGGAAGAGGTTCTCGGCGACCGACAGCGCCGGGATGATCGTCGAGTGCTGGTAGACGCAGGCGACGCGCCGCCGCCAGGCGTCGCGGTCGGCGAGGGGCGGGGCCGGCTCTCCCGAGAACAGCACTTCGCCCTGGTCGGGGCGAAGGAGTCCGGTGAGGATCGACACCAGGGTGGACTTGCCGGCGCCGTTCCTGCCGACGAGCGCGCGGGTCTCGCCCTCGGCGATCTCGATGCCCGCGCCGTCGAGCGCAGTGGTGGGGCCGAACCTCTTGACGATGTTCCTGGCTGCGACGTGATGGTTCATCAGCCGGCCTGGTTGCCCCAGAGACCCTTGTCGTCCACGTTCTCCTTGGTCACGAGCGGCGCGGGAAGCTGGTCCTCCAGGCCGTTCGGGAGCTGGATGATCGTGCTGCCGTGGTCGGTCGGGCCGGGTTTGAACGTCTTGCCGTCCGCCGCCGCCTTGGCGTAGAAGAGCGCGTACTTCGCGTACAGGTCGGCCGGCTGCGAGACGGTGGCGTCGATGTCCCCCTTGCGGATCGACTCGTACTCCTGCGGGATGCCGTCATTGGAGATCACGAAGATGTGCTTGGGGTCGCTCGGCGGCACGAGCAGCCCTTTCTGCTTGAGCACCTGCAACGTCGGGGCCAGGTGCACACCACCGGCGTGCATGTAGATCCCCTTGATGTCGGGGTTCTGCTCCAGACGGGTCTGCAACATGGACGCCGCCTTGCTGCCCTCCCACTCGGTCGGCTCGCTGAAGACCGTGATGCCGGGGAACTTGGCCTTCATGCACTGCAGGAACGCCTCCGACCTGTCCCGGCCGTTGATCGAGCTGAGCGCGCCCTGGAGTTGCACGACCTTGCCCTTGCCGCCGAGCTTCTCGCCGAGGAACTCGCACGCCTTGGTGCCGTACGCGCGGTTGTCGGCGCGTACGACCATGTAGACCTTGCCCTTGTCCGGCCGGGTGTCGACGGTCACGACGGGGATCTTCTTGTTCTCCAGTTGCTGGAGCGTGTTGGCGACCGCGCCGGTGTCCTGCGGGGCCATGACGATCACCTTGGCCCCCTGACCGATCAGCGCCTGCACGTTGTTGACCAGCTTCGCCACGTCGTTCTGCGAGTTGGTGGCGGGCATGAGGTCGACCTTGAGCTCGCCCGCCATCTGCGGAACGTACTTGATGTAGGAGTTCCAGAAGTCGGAGTCGGCGCGCGGGTGATCGATGCCGATCTTGGTGCCGCCGTTCCCTCCTCCCGCCGTGGTCCCTGATCCACACGCGGTGACGATCGTCAACAGGGCCGCCGCCGCGACCGCCGATCCGAGCTTCATGGGGGGGTGTCACCTTTCTCGATCAGTTGGGTCTGAGCCGCAACCCCTGCATGCCGCCGTCGACCGCGAGCACGGTGCCGGTGGTGGCGCTTGCCTGCGGGTCCGCGAGGTAGGCGATCGCCGCGGCGACCTCCTCCGGGGTGACCAGGCGGCCCATCGGCTGCCTGGCGTTCAGCGCCGCCCGCTCCGCCTCGGGATCGTCGGCCACGTCGAGCAGCCGGGCGACCCACGGTGTGTCGGCGGTGCCCGGGTTGACGCAGTTGACCCGGATGCCCTCGCGGATGT
Organism: Nonomuraea sp. B5E05; assembly: GCF_039880665.1. Lineage (NCBI taxonomy): Bacteria > Bacillati > Actinomycetota > Actinomycetes > Streptosporangiales > Streptosporangiaceae > Nonomuraea > Nonomuraea sp. B5E05. Next base: position 123,668 of record NZ_JBDPMJ010000009.1, on the reverse strand, counting down.
GGTCGGCGGCCATGGCGAGCGTCAGCGACTGCACGGCGCCTTTGGTCGCGCTGTAGAGCGCCCGGTTCGGCAGCCCCGCGGTGGCCGCGACCGAGCAGACGTTGACGATGGCGGCATGCTCGGACCTCCTGAGGTACGGCAGCGCCGCCCGTGCCACCCGGACCATGCCCAGCACGTTGATGTCGTACACCTTGTGCCACTCGGTGTCCGGGTTGTCCTCGATGGTGCCCTGAGCGCCGACGCCCGCGTTGTTGACCAGCACGTCGATGCCGCCCAGGCGCTCGGCCGCCTCCGCCACCGCGGACCTGACCACGGCGTCGTCCGTGACGTCCGCCTTGATCCCGATGTACGGCTCGCCCGGCGGGTTGAGGTCGAGGCAGGCGACCTTCATCCCGCGCCCGGTCAGCTCGGCGGCCGTGGCCAGGCCGATGCCGGAACCGCCGCCGGTCACGATCGCTTTCATCGTCACGACGCGTTCCTCCAGACCTCTCCGTCGGGGAAGGTGTGGGCGGCGATCGACGCCGCGTGCATCTCCGCGCTGAAGCCCGGCGCGGACGGGGCGACGTACCGGCCGTTCCTGATGACGACGGGGTCGACGAAGTGCTCGTGCAGGTGGTCGACGTACTCGATCACGCGGCCGTCCATGGAGCCGGTGACCGCCACGTAGTCGAACATCGACAGGTGCTGCACCAGCTCGCACAGCCCGACGCCGCCCGCGTGGGGGCACACCGGGACTCCGAACTTGGCCGCGAGCAGCAAGATCGCAAGGTTCTCGTTGACCCCGCCGACGCGGGCCGAGTCGATCTGCACGTAGGAGACGGCCTCGGCCTGCAGCAGCTGCTTGAACACGATGCGGTTCTGGACGTGCTCGCCGGTGGCCACCGGGATCGGCGCGATGCCCCGCGCGATGGCGGCGTGGCCGAGCACGTCGTCGGGGCTGGTCGGCTCCTCGACCCAGTGCGGGCCGAACTCGCGCAGCGCGTTGATCCACGCGATGCCGGAGCCGACGTCCCAGCGCTGGTTGGCGTCGATCGCTATCGGGTAGCCGGCCCCGCACACCTCGCGGGCCACCCTGAAGCGGCGCCGGTCGTCGTCGAGGTCGGCGCCGACCTTCAGCTTGATCTGCCCGAAGCCCTGGTCGATGGCCTCCTTGCAGAGCCTGCGCAGCTTCTCGTCGTCGTAGCCGAGCCAGCCGGGCGAGGTCGTGTACGCGGGGTAGCCGGCCTCGACCAGGTGGCTGATCCGCTCCGACTTCCCCTTTTCCGCCTTTTTCAGGATTTCGAGGGATTCGTCCTGGGTCAGTGCGTCGCTCAGGTAACGGAAGTCGATGAGGCCGACGATCTCCTCGGGCGACATCTCGGCCAGCAGCCGCCACAAGGGCTTGCCCGCCCGCTTGGCCTTGAGGTCCCACAGGGCGTTGACCACGGCGGAGATCGCCATGTGCATGACGCCCTTCTCCGGCCCCAGCCACCGCAGCTGCGAGTCGTTGACCATGTCGCGGTAGAGGGCGCCGAGGTCTTCGACGTCCTGGCCGACGACGTACGGCTCCAGCGCGGTGATGGCCGCGGTCTGGATGTCGTTGCCGCGCCCGATCGTGAACGCGAACCCGTGGCCCTCGTGCCCGTCGTCGGTCGTGAGGACGACGTAGGCGGCGGAGTAGTCGGGGTCGGGGTTCATCGCGTCCGAGCCGTCGAGCTCACGCGAGGTGGGGAAACGCACGTCGTGCGTCCTCATCCCGGTGATGCGGTAGCCGCTCATGCCTGGCCCACCGTCTGGCGCTGCCGGCCCAGCCCTTCGATCTCCAGCTCCATCACGTCACCGGCCCGGAGGTACGGCTGGCCCGGCATCCCCATCGCCACCCCGGCGGGCGTCCCCGTGTTGATCACGTCGCCCGGCTCCAGGACCATGAACTGGCTCAGGTAGCGCACCACCTCGGCCACATCGAAGATCATGTTCTTGGTGTCGCCGTCCTGGCGCAGCTCGCCGTTCACCCAGAGGCGCATGGGCAGCTGCTGCGGGTCGCCCACCTCGTCGGCCGTCACCAGCCAGGGACCGAACGGGTTGAACGTCTCGCACGACTTCCCCTTGTCCCACTGGCCACCGCGTTCGAGCTGGAACTCGCGCTCGGAGACGTCGTTGGAGATCGCGTAGCCGGCGATCACCGCTCGGGCCTCCTCCGCGCTGCCCAGATAGCGGGCCTCCTGGCCGATGACGATGGCCAGCTCCACCTCCCAGTCGGTCTTCACGCTCCCCCGCGGGATCAGCACCTCGTCATCAGGTCCGATCATGGTGCTGGAGGCCTTCATGAACACGACCGGCTCGGCCGGCACCTCAGCGCCGGACTCGGCGGCGTGGTCGCTGTAGTTCAGGCCGATGCAGACGATCTTGCCGGGGCGCGCGAGAGGGGCGCCGATCCGCAACCCCTCGGCGTCGACGACGGGCAGATCGCCGCGTTCGAGGGCCTCGCGGACGCGCGCCACTCCCCCGGAGGCGAGGAAGGCGCCGTCGATCTCGGGCTCCCCGAGGTCGCGCAGCTTCCCGGCGTCATCCAGCACCACCGGCCGCTCCTGGCCGGCAGGTCCTACTCGCAGCAGCTTCACACCGCATCCTTCATCTATACATCGGATGTCTCAACCCTGATGCTCGTGCGAGCGTGCTGAGCATGTCAAGGGGCACCGACCCGGATACATCCGATACGTGACTCGTGGAAGATTCCTGGGACAGGGTCATGGGCTGTGAAACGCGGTATCGCTCCGATGGCTACGTTCACATAGCCAGAATTTCACCGCCCCAAACATCGGAGGTAAAACGTGCACCATGGAAGGAAGACGGCGGGAGCATCCATCGAGCCTGCCAGGAACGATCTAAGGCTTCGACGGACAGGCCTCCTTGACGGCCGTACAGTGACGTAATAGAACACGTTTCAGTACAGCGTAACCAAGCGCTTGATCAAGAGGGTGATCCGGGTGCACATCGACCTCGTCGACAGGGACGTTTACGCGACCACCGGCCCTCCGCACGGCCAGCTGGCCTGGCTGCGCGCGAACTCGCCGATCCACTGGCACGACGGTGATCCCGGCTTCTGGGCCGTCACCACGTACGACGAGGTCGTCCACGTCTCACGGCACTCCGATCTCTTCTCCTCCTACCGGCGGCTGGCCCTGTTCGACGAGATGGCCGACGACCAGATCGCCCTCCAGCGGCACATGATGCTCAACCAGGACCCGCCCGAGCACACGAGGCGGCGTTCCCTGGTCAACCGGGGCTTCACCCCGCGCACGATCGGAGCCCTCGAGCAGCACATCCGCGACATCTGCGACGACCTGCTCGACAAGTGCTCCGGCGAGGTCGACTTCGTCACCGAAGTGGCCGCGCCCCTCCCCCTCTACGTGATCTGCGAGCTGCTCGGCGCGCCCGTGGCCGACCGCGACAAGGTCTTCAACTGGTCGAACCGCATGATCGGTGCCCAGGACCCTGACTACGCCGCCTCTCCAGAAGAGGGCTCCGCCGCCGCCATGGAGGTCTACGCCTACGCCAACCAGCTCGCGGCGCAACGCCGGGCCAACCCCAAGAACGACATCGTCACCAAGCTCATCCAGCCCGACGAGCAGGGCGAGACGCTCGACGAGAACGAATTCGACTTGTTCGTCCTCCTCCTGGTCGTGGCGGGCAACGAGACCACCCGCAACGCCGCCTCGGGCGGCATGCTCGCCCTCTTCGAGCACCCCGACCAGTGGGAGCGCCTGGTCGCCGACCCCGCCCTCGCCAGGACGGCCGCCGACGAGATCGTCCGCTGGGTCTCCCCGGTCAACCTCTTCCGCCGCACCTCGACGACCGACCAGGTGCTGGGCGGGCAGCAGATCAAGGCCGACGACAAGGTCGTGGTCTTCTACTCCTCCGCCAACCGCGACACCACGGTCTTCCCCGACGCCGAGGTCTTCGACATCGGCCGCGACCCGAACCCGCACATCGGCTTCGGCGGCGGTGGCGCCCACTTCTGCCTCGGCAACCACCTGGCCAAGCTGGAACTCCGCATCCTCTTCGAACAACTCGCCCGCCGCCGCCCCCGCCTCCGCCAGACCGGCCCGGCCCGCCGGCTGCGCTCGAACTTCATCAACGGCATCAAGGAACTCCCGGTAACCATCGGTTGACGCCCCGGCCATACATCCCTCGTCAGGACGCCCGCCGACGCAATCGTCCCCGCCGCGCCAGTTCGCACGGTCAAGGCGCCGCAGATGCGTTCGGCTCCGTTTCTCTAAGGTCAGTTCGCGCGAGCACCCGGCTTCGGGGCGCCCAGCATCAGGCCGGTTCGCCGAACAGGTCGTGAAGAGTCTGGGTCGTGGCAGCGCGGACGGCCCAGGCCTCGAGCTGCGCCACGTCAGTGCAGGTCACGATCCGGGCGCGGGTGTCGTCAGGGACGTCGAACCCGCGAGCGGTCAACACCAGCAGCACCATCCGCGCCGCCTCTTCCGCCTTGCCTTCCGCCTTGCCTTCCGCCTTGCCCTTGGCTTGGCCCTCTTGGAGGCCACGGCCGAAATGTTCGCGAGCGAAAGGACTGTAGACCGGCCAGGTGGTGGACGTCATGATCTCCTCCATGAGGCAGCGGATCTCGGGCGCGGCAATGCTGTAGGCGTATTCATAGTACTGCGGAGCGTGTTCGTCATGGGTGTCGGCGAGTGCTGTGGCGAATGCCTCGACGACTTTGCGGTCGTTGCCGTGGATCATGACGGACATGGCGGCGAGGTCGAGGTTGGCGGCGGCCTGCTGGGGATCGGTGATGGCCGGTATGCCGTCCGGCCCGAGCACCACGGGGAGCAGGCAGTAGCCGGTCAGCCCTGACTCGATGGGGCGCGCGTAGTGTGCGGCGGTCTTGTGGTCGGGACAGACGATCAGCACGGTGACGTCGCACCCCAGGAGCAACCAGGTGGCGGCGGCGTAGCGGGCGAGCTGCCGGGGATCTTTGGAGGTGCCCTGCTGGATTTCGACGATGATGGCGTGTGCGGGTTCGTTCGGTGGCCCCAGAGTGAAGATCAGATCGACTTCGATGTCGTCGGAGTTGCGCGTGTTGAAGGTCCGCTCCTCCTGCCGGATCAGCGGGGTGTCGGGCAGGCTCACACCCATGAGGTCGCGCAGAATCTCCACGGCGAGTTGCGGACGGTCGCCGAACATCTTGACCAGAGTGTCATGTCGGGGGGACGGCATGACACTAAGTGTTACATCACCAGCACGATAAGTGATGCTAATTCACGTGCTTTAGGCGCCTCCGCAGCTCGTACGGCCGCCCGCTCGCCGGTGTCGCGGCAACCAGCGGGCGCAGTCGAGAGCCGTGCGTTCCATGGTGGTGAGCCGGACGCCCTTGTGCGCGATGACGTCCGCGCCGGGAAGCGAAGTCAGGTAGGTGACGCAACCGGGGAGCGCCAGGTGGGCGGGAGCGGCCAGCTCGACGGGCCAGTCGGCTTCCGGAGCGGTCAGCACGCTCGCGCCCCAGATGTGGGCGGCCGTCCGGCGGCACACGACGGCCTGCGGCACCGCCCGAGTGATCCTGGCGGCCCGGACGATCAGGGAGGCGGTGCGGGATGGCTGCTGCATGCCGCCAAGGGTGCTCCACGGGCCCGGGGCGCCGACGTACCGAACCACGTTCTGTGGATGGCGCCGCTCTTCGGGCCCGCTACCCGGGCCGGCCCTGCCGCCACGCGCTTCGCCGTACGACGCAGCGCCTCGTTGGTGACGCGTCAGCGGGCCGCCGCGTGGTACTGGCTGATCAGCCAGGCGTCCTCGCGGTGCCGGACCACGACCGACAGGCGGATGGAAAGGTCTCGCCGGCGCGGGCGGTGAAGGTCACGTCCGCGAACCCCCCCACGAGTCCGTCGCCCAGCCGCTGCGCCTCCAGCACCTGCACGGTCGCCCGCGTTCCCTCCCCGGCGTCGCCGTAGTACTCGGCGATCTCGGCCCTGCCGGCCCGCAGCCGCGGACTGATGCCCTGGAACAGCGCGTCCTCGACGAACAGCGAGACCATCTCGGCCACCGACCGGCCGTCGAACGCGCGCCGCCACCGGTCCAGTGTCTCCCTGACGACGTCGTGCGCGGGGCTCGTGCCTGTGAGGCCGGTCACCGGCCGTCACCTCTCGTCCCCGCCTGGCCGGATGACGGACCTGCTCCGATTGAGAGTGGCATGGGACGACCCCTTCGCTGGATGATGCCTGACCGCGCCGACGTTAGGGCGTCACATCCATGTGAAGGTCAACCCCGGGAGACGAGCGAGCGGTCAGGGGTGCAGGGAGAGGCCCTTGAGCACCTTGTCCACGCCGTTCTTCGGCCCGTGGACCGCCACGCCCACCAGCGCCAGCTCCTCCGCCTCCACAGCGCGTACGGCCGCCCGGTTGTCGGCGTCGTGCCCGGTCTTGAACATCTCCTCGATGTAGACGGCCACGTCCATCTGCCGCGCCATCGCCTTCTCCCTGACGGCCCGCAGCTGCGTCAGATCAGCCGCGTAGATCAGCACCGGCTGCCGGATCATCGGCAGGTACGCGTTGCCCGACCCGTCCTCGTACGGCTCTCCCATGGTGTCCGGCACCCCGCCCGCGACCGCGCCGGACAGGAAGGCGGTGACGTTGAGCCTCTGCCACGCGGCCAGATCCGCGCGCACCACAATGCCGATCTTGGTATCGAATCGCATGGCTGAAGTCTCGACGTCACCGCCCGGCAGGTCTTGAACGCTCGTGCGCGACCTACGGCAGGAACATCGGCTGCCAGTCCGGCACCTCGTGGTAGCGCCGCAGCTCCGCGAGCCCCGACAGGAAGCCGCCCCACGCCGCGTACGGAGGCCGGCCCTCGTCGAACCCGCTCTGCACCAGCGTCAGCCGTGTCTTGCCGCCGGACCCCTCCAGTTCCCACGTGCCGACCCCCGCGTCGCCCCAGTCGACGGCGAGCTTGCGTCCGGGCTCGAGTTCGACGACCTTGGCCGGGTCGGGGTTGTCGGCCAGCCCGCCCATGGCGAAGCGCCCGCCGACGTACGGCTCGATCTCGATGGGATAGCCGAACCACCGCGTCACCGCCTCCGAGTCGGTCAGCGAGCCGAACACGTCGGCCGGCGAGGCGTCGATCGTGATCTGGGCCCGCATCTCCGAAGTGGTGAAGTCGACCCTGGGCGTGAGCTCGCGCCCTTCGAGGTGCTCGGCCAGGTTGGCGAGCGCGCAGCACCAGAACGTCTGCAGCACGCCCCTGACGCTCTTGCCCGTGATCACGTCCTGGAAGTCGAAGTGCGTCTGGGACACCGACACGATGGTCGCGTCGCCGTCCTCCTCGAGCGTGAACTCGGTGGTCGTCTCCTCGCCGTCGAGCAACCACGCGAACCGCAGGGTGCGCTCGTCGGCGTGCAGCGGCCGCTGGTGCGGCGCGTCCCCTTCGGGGATGGTGCGCCCCCAGAACCCGAAGGTGGCGGGCAGCGCCACCTCGGCGTGCTCGCCCAGCCAGACGCGGAGCGCGGCCGGGTCGGTGAGCGCGTGCCTGACCGTCTTGAGCGGCGCCTGGACGCGGACACGGATGATCATGGGCTCAGTCATCGTCTCGCTCTTCCTCTGGGTGGTCCGTGGTCTTGGGGTAGCAGGCGACGGCGATCTTGAAGGCGTCACCCTCCGCGCCGCCGTACCGGGTGAACAGGTCCTGCAGCATGGCCTGCAGCTCGGTCATGAACTGGTGCCGGTTCTCCTGGCGCACGTGGATCTCTCCCGACAGGCCGAGTGACGGCAGCTCGGGCGCGGTCCTGTCGAGCGCCGCGATGTCGGCCTGCACCTCTTCCATGAGGTCGAGCAGGTAGCCGAGGCTCAGCTCGTCACGAGCCTTGCGCAGCCCGATCCGGCCCACCAGGCGCGGCGACAGCCAGTACGACCGCGCGCCGGCCTGATAGATGCCCTCGCTGATCCCGCGGACCTTGCGCTCGGACACCAGGTCGACGAGACCGGCATCGACCAGCCGCTTGACGTGGTAGTAGACCCGCTGCGGCGTCTGGCCGAGCCGTTCGGCGACCTGAGAGCAGGTGCGCGGCTCGGCCAGTTGCCGCAGCACCTCCACGCGCTGCGGTTTGAGCAGTGCCTCGGCCTGCTCGATCTCTTCCAGGTACAGGATGTCTCTCATCGCAAAAACAATCCTTTACGTAAAAATCCATCTTGTCAATAGGGCGGGGAGAATGGAGACATGGCGCAGGACTGGTCGCGCTACTGGCGCTCACCCGACCGCCCGCTGGAGGCCATGCACGCCCACTTCGAACGGCACGTCTACCACCGGCACAGCCACGAGACCTACTCGTTCGGGGTCACGGAGAGCGGCGCGCAGTCGTTCACCTGCCGGGGTTCCGCGCACACCAGCGCGGCGGGCATGATCATGGCCTTCAACCCCGAGGACCCGCACGACGGCCACGCCACCGACGCCCTCGGGTTCACCTACCGGATCGTGCACATCGGCCCCGAGCTCGTCTCCGACACCCTGACGGACGCGACGGGCCGCCTGACGGGCCTGCCGCTCTTCACCGAGCCCGTGGTCGACGACCCCGGCCTGGCGGGCACGCTGCGCCTCCTGCACAGCGCCCTGCTGGGCGAGGCCCCGTCGCTGCGCCGCGACGAGCTGCTCACGACGGCGATCGCCCGGCTCGTACGCCGCGCCGCCACCCGCCCGATCCACTCTGCGGGCCCGGCGGGACGATCGGCGCGGGTGGCGCGACAGGCCAGGCAGCTCCTTCACGACCGCCTGATGGACGATCTGACCATCGACGACCTGGCCCGCGCCACCGGCGCCAGCCGCTACACGGTCTACCGTGCCTTCCACGCCGAGTACGGCCTGCCGCCGAGCGACTACCAGCGCCAGCTACGGCTCAGGACCGCCCGCGCGCTGATCGCCGGCGGCGTCCCCATCAGCGAGGCCGCCACCACGACGGGCTTCGCCGACCAGAGCCACCTGACCCGGTGGTTCACCCGCTACTTCGGCCTGACCCCAGGCACCTACCGCCGGGCCATCCACCCCGCAGGGCCCGGCGAGAACGGCGACCAGGGGTGAACGGTGAACCGGGCAAGAACAGCGGGCCGGGCCAGGAGGCGGCCACGCCGACGGTGACCGCGCGGACCGCGGTTTGGCGGTGCCGTAAAGGATGAAGATGGTTTACGGCCAGGAAGAGTCCTGATCGGGGTCGCCGCCGTCGGCGAGAAGGCGCAGGTCTGAGTCGACCATCATGGCGACGAGCTCGTCGAAGGACACCTTCGGCTCCCACCCCAGCTGCGTGCGCGCCTTCTTCGGGTCGGCGCAGAGCAGGTCGACCTCGGCCGGCCGGTGCAGCGCCTGGTCCGTCACGACGTGCCGCTCCCAGTCGAGCCCCGCGGCCGCGAACGCCGCCTCCGCCAGCTCCCTGACCGACTTCATCCGCCCGGTCCCGATCACGTAGTCCTCGGGGCCGGCGGCCCGCAGCATCAGGTGCATCGCCTTGACGTAGTCGCCGGCGAAGCCCCAGTCGCGCCGGGCCTCCAGGTTGCCGAGGCGCAGTTGCGTGGCCAGCCCCAGCTTGATCCTGGCCACCCCGAGCGACACCTTCCTGGTGACGAACTCGGCCCCCCGCCGCGGCGACTCGTGGTTGAACAGGATTCCGGACACCGCGAACATCCCGTACGACTCGCGGTAGTTCTGGGTGAGGAAGTGCCCGTACGCCTTCGCCACCCCGTACGGCGAGCGCGGGTGGAACGAGGTGCTCTCGGTCTGCGGGGTCTCGCTGACCTGGCCGAACATTTCGGAGGATGAAGCCTGATAAAAGCGGATCTGTCCGGAGGAGCCGGCACCCCCGCCGCCCCGCGACACGCCCGAGCACACGCGGATCGCCTCAAGCATCCGCAACACGCCCATCCCGGTCACCTCGGCCGTGAGCTCGGCCTGCTCCCACGACATGGGCACGAACGAGATCGCGCCCAGGTTGTAGACCTCGTCCGGCTGAACGCGTTCCACCGCGGAGATCAGCGAACCCTGGTCGAGCAGGTCGCCCCGCACCACGCGTACGTCGGCGAGCAGCTTACGCATCCTCGACACCCGCGGGTTCGCCTGTCCCCGGGCCAGCCCCCAGACCTCGTAGCCCTGCTCCAGCAGGTGCTCCGCCAAGTAGGAACCATCCTGGCCGGTGATGCCGGTGATCAGAGCGCGCCTGGCCAAGGGGTCCTCCAACGATCGCGTCCCGCGTCCCTTTGGGACGGGAATGTACAGCTAAGCGCCCCGATAGGGCATCAAGCCACCTAGAACGCGTTCCACCGAACCACGCTCGGTTACTGCAACTTCGCAGTTCGCACGGCCTGTGAGAGCCACTGTGAACAATTCTCGGCAACCTACCGAATGGTAGCCTTCTCGCACTAAGGTCATCTTTACGGTACACGCCCGTCTCTGGGCCATACCGGCGAGAAAGGGGTGTCCGTGCGGGAGCGAACGCTGCGGATCGCGCTGCTGTCCTACCGCAGCAAACCCACCTGCGGTGGCCAGGGCGTTTACCTCCGCCATCTGAGCCGTGAACTCGTCGCACTCGGGCACCACGTCGAGGTGTTCTCCGGCCAGCCCTACCCCGAGCTCGACGAGGGCGTCGTCCTGCGCGAGGTGCCCAGCCTCGACCTCTACCGCGACGAAGACCCGTTCAGAACGCCCAAGCTGCACGAATATCGCGACTGGATCGACTGGCTCGAGGTCGGAACCATGTGGACGGCCGGGTTCCCCGAGCCACTGACGTTCACCATGCGGGCCTACCGCGAGCTGAAGAAGCGGGTCGGCGACTTCGACGTCGTGCAGGACAACCAGACCCTCGGCTACGGCCTGCTCGGCATCCAGAAGTTGTTCCCCGTCGTCGGCACCATCCACCACCCGATCAGCGTCGACCGCCGCATCGAGCTCGAAGCCGCCCGCGGCACGAAGAAGCTGACCATGCGCCGGTGGTACGCGTTCGTCAAGATGCAGGCCCGCGTCGCTCCCCGGCTGAGCCCGATCCTGACCGTCAGCGAGTCGTCGCTGGCCGACATCCACCGCGACTTCAACGTCCCCCAGGCCAACATGCGCCTGATCCCCCTCGGCGTCGACACCCGCTATTTCCACCCCCGTCCCGGCAAACCCAAGCGCAAAGGGTCCATCGTGGCGGTCGCCAGCGCCGACTCTCCGATGAAGGGCGTCGCCACGCTGCTCAGAGCCGTGGCGAAGCTGGCCACCGAGCGCGACGTCAACCTCACCGTCGTCAGCCGGCCCACCCCCGGCGGCCCCACCGAGCAGCTCGTGCAGGAGCTGTCGCTGCAGGACCGCGTGCGTTTCGTGCACGGCATCTCCGACGACGAGCTGGGCGAGCTGATCGCCACCTCGGAGATCTCCGTCGTGCCCTCGCTCTATGAAGGCTTCTCGCTGCCCGCCGTCGAGCACATGGCCTGCGGCACGCCCCTGGTGGCCAGCCGTACGGGCGCGCTGCCCGAGGTCGTGGGCGACGCGGCCGTGCAGGTGCCGCCGGGCGACGCCGAGGAGCTGGCCGCGGTGCTGCGCCGCCTGCACGACTCCCCCGAGGAGCGCGAACGCGTCGGCAAAGCCGGATACGACCGCGTCATGGAGCGCTACACCTGGCACGTCGTGGCCAAGAGGACCGTCGAGGCCTACCGCGAGGCCATCGCGGCCCGCGCGAGCTGATCAACACTCGATCACTACTCGATCACGAGGAGAAGCGACAAGTGCTGACCGTGGACTTCGCCCGGTTTCCCGTCGGCCCCGGCGTACGCGTGCTCGACCTGGGTTGCGGCGGTGGCAGGCACGCCTTCGAGGTGCTCCGCCGCGGCGCGGACGTGACCGCGTTCGACATGGATCAGGCGGAGCTGGACAGCGTGGCGGCCATGTTCGCGGCCATGGACAAGGCGGGCGAGGTGCCCGAGGGCGGCGCCGGGGGAACCGTCCAGGGCACGGCGCTCGACATGCCGTTCGAGGACGGCGCCTTCGACCGGGTCATCGCCGCCGAGGTGCTGGAGCACATCCCGGACGACATGGCGGCCATGCGTGAGATCTTCCGCGTGCTGCGGCCCGGCGGCACGGCTGCGGTGACCGTGCCGAGCTTCCTGCCCGAACGTATCTGCTGGGCGCTGGACGAGGACTATCACACGGCGCCGGGCGGCCACGTGCGCATCTACACGCTGGCGGAGCTGTCGGCCAAGCTGAAGTCCGTCGGCTTCGTGATCGGCCCGCACCACCACGCCCACGGCCTGCACGCGCCCTACTGGTGGATCAAGTGCGCGGTCGGCGTCAACAACGACGACCACCCGCTCGCCAAGGCCTACCACGAGCTGCTGGTCTGGGACATCATGAAACGCCCTGCCGCCACCAGGATCGCCGAGGCCGTGCTCAACCCGGTCATCGGCAAGAGCGTGGTCCTCTACGTCCGGAAGCCATGATCTCCCACGCGGAGGTCGTGCGTACGGCCGAGAGCATCGCCGCGATACAGCAGGACGACGGCGGCGTACCGTGGCCGGAGGGCCACGTCGACGCGTGGAACCACATCGAGTGCCTGATGGCGATGTCCGTAGCCGGGCTGGCCGAGCCGGTACGCCGCGGCTACGCCTGGCTGGCCCGCCACCAGCGCGCCGACGGCTCGTGGCCGATGAAGCTGGTCGACGGCGTGCCCGCGGAGCCGGGCGGCGAGACCAACCACGCCGCCTACGTCGCCGCCGGCGTCTGGCACCACCATCTCGTCACCGCTGACCAGCGCTTCACCGAGGAGAGCTGGCCCATGGTGAAGGCCGCGCTCGACTACGTGGCAGGGCTGCAGACCGAGCGGGGCGAGATCGCCTGGGAGCGCGACGCGCAGGGCAGGCCCTCGGCGTACGCGCTGCTCACCGGCTGCTCCTCCATCCACCAGGGGCTGCGCTGCGGCGTGCTGCTCGCCGACCATCTGGGCGACCCGCAACCCCACTGGGAGCTGGCCGCCGACCGGCTGGCGCACGTGCTGGCGGCGCATCCCGAGGCGTTCGCGGACAAGAGCCGCTTCTCCATGGACTGGTACTACCCGGTGCTGGGCGGCGCGGTGCGCGGGCGGCAGGCGTACGAACTGCTGGAGCGCGAGTGGGCGACGTTCGTGGTGCCGGGGCTCGGCATCAGGTGCGTGTCCGACCAGCCGTGGGTGACGGGGGCGGAGACGTGCGAGCTGGTGCTGGCGCTCGACGCGCTGGGCGATCGGGAGCGGGCGGCCGCGCTGTTCGCCGACGCGCAACATCTGCGGCACGAGGACGGCTCGTACTGGACGGGGTGGCAGTACGCCAACCGCAAACACTTCCCGCACGAGCGGTCCGGCTACACCGCGGCGGCGGTCGTCCTGGCGGCCGACGCGCTGATGGGCATCTCGCCGGGGTCCGGGCTGTTCCGCGACATCGCGGGCACGTCCGTGTTCGACCCGGATGTCTGCGGTTGCGCCGCCGGGACAGGCCGGCGCCTGCCTCCCCCGGTGACCGAGGGGCGCCCGGGGGAAGGTGTCTGACCTGGTACTTCGGCGGTCCACAAGGCCTTTTGCGGGTTCTTTGCCGGGGAAATCCGGTGCGCCGCCGATGAAAGGCCCAATGAGGTAACTAGCTTCGTCAGTGGCCGGTACGAGACGTCTTCGGGGGAAGCGTGGGCGACACGGGCACAACAACGTTCTTGGACCAGGTCAGGACCGAGCCGACACTGTCTCCGGCACGCGGATGGCGGAGGTTCCTGGCCAAAGACGCACGGGATTCCGATCTGGGCCGGCGAAGGTTCCGGCTCAGAGATGGAGCTTCTCCGACAGAATTCACCGATGCCGAGCAGTCGTACGTTCTCGGCTTCAATGCAGTGATGTCGCGAGAAGTCGAGAAGATCGAGGAAATGTCGGCTGAGCAGCGGCCCTTCGGCTACGAAGGGGCCGCTTCCGCCTGCACCGTCCTCGACCTTCTCACGCTGACCCGGGGCCGGCGCCTTCACGAGCTACTGGCCGGCCCCGCCCAGCACCATCGCCACGCCGCCTACCTCGGCGCCGGCCGCGGGTACGCGCTGCTGCGGCTGCGGCCCGTCAGGGGCGCCCGGCGCGCCCATCCGCTGCTGCGCTGGCTTGCCGTCGACGGGTTCGGGTTCCAGTGGAGCCTGGCCAGGGCGGACCGGATGGTGGGCGAGCGGATGATGCCCGACCTGCTCACCAGGGCCCACTGCGCCGTGTTCGACCAGGGGCTGGGGCGGCTGCTGTGGTACCACGACGGCGCCTCGGCCGGCGACCTCGCCGCCAGGATCGCCGGGTTCCCCGCGGGGCGGCGGGCCGATCTGTGGAGCGGGATCGGGTTCGCCGCCACCTACACGGGCGGGGCCGAGACCGACGAGTTGTGGTGGCTGGCCGAGCAAGCGGGCGCCGACGGGTTCCGGGCACACCTGGCACAGGGCTGCGCGTTCGCCGTGGCCGCGCGGCTGCGTTCGGGAGTGCTGCCCGGCCACGCGGCGCGGGCCGTGCCGATCCTGGCCGGCACCGACGCGGAGGAGGCGGCCTCGTGGACCGACCGGGCGCTCATCGCGCTCGGGCACGAGGCGCACACGCACGAGGACTTCCGCGGCTGGCAGGCACAGATCCGCCGCTCGTGGACCCACCGCCTGCGCAGCTGACCACCGGCACGCGCGCCGGCCTTCCCGTGGCTGACCAGCGCGAGCTCCGGGCGCGTACGCGCTAGCCTTCTCGGTCTGACCACCAGGCCGGAAGGAGGCAGCCCTTCTCTTGATGCGCGACCTCATCAGCCCCGGCGGCACGACCGCGGCGCAGCGCCGGGTGCTCCTCGGCGCCGGCACGGGCCAGTTCGTCGAGTTCTACGACTTCGCGATCTACGGCTTCTCGGCCGTGGCCGTCGCCGAGGCGTTCTTTCCGGGCGCGAACCCGGTGGCGAGCCTGCTGTCGGTCTTCGCCGTGTACGGTGTCGCGTTCGTGGCCCGGCCGCTGGGCGGGGTGTTCTTCGGCGCGCTGGCCGACCGCGCCGGGCGACGGGCCGTCCTCTACGCGACGCTCATGTGCATGGGCGTCGCGACCGCGCTGATCGGCTTGCTGCCGGCGTATGCGGCCGCCGGGACCGTGGCGCCCGTCCTGCTGGTCGTGTGCCGCCTGGTACAGGGGTTCTCGGCGGGAGGTGAGGCGGTCGGCGCGCCCTCGTTCGTGCTCGAACACGCTCCGTTCGAGCGCCGCGGCACCTGGATCGCCGTCTCGGTCGCGGCCACGGGGGCGGCGTCCGTGCTCGCTCTGGTGTTCATCATGGCGGTCTCCGGAGTGCTGTCCGACGCGGCGTACGCCTCGTGGGGCTGGCGTGTCCCCTTCCTCGTCGCCCTGCCGCTCTCCCTGATCGGCATCTACATCCGCGGGCGTACCGAGGAGAGCCCGGTGTTCCAGGAGCTCAAGCGGCACAACGCCATCGAACGCCATCCGGTGCGCGGCAGCCTGCGCGGCAACGGGACCCGGCTGGGGCAGATCTTCGCCGTCATGGCCCTGTCCGGGCTCGGTTTCTATGTCCTCGTCGGCTATTTCGTCACCTCCCTGCAGACGGTCGGCGGGCTGAGCCTGCTGGAGTCGCTCGTGGCCAACGCCGTCGCGCTGCTCTCCTTCACGGTGCTGCTGCCGATCGGGGGCAGGCTCTCCGACGCGTTCGGCCGCAAGCCGATGCTGGTCGCCGGCGCCGCGGCGGTCGCGATGGTCAGCCTGCCCGCGTTCCTCCTGGTCACGAGCGGGTCCCTGGCCTCAGCGGTGGCCGGGCAACTCCTGCTCGCCGCGGCGCTGTGCGCGTACGGAGGTGGCAGCTACACCTTCTTCGTCGAGTTGCTCCCGTCGGCGACCCGCGTCACAGGCGCCGCCATCAGCTACAACGCGGCCCTCGCGCTTTTCGGCGGTACGGCGCCGTTCGTCTCCACCTGGCTGGTCGACGTCACGGGCACGCCGGTGGCACCGGGCTGCTACCTGCTCGTCGTCGCCCTCGTGGCGCTCGCGGTGGCGCTCACGACGCCCGAGACGCGGACCGGCGCGGAAACCGCAGAGGAGGGCGTACGGTCACGCGTCTAGATGCCCGGGCCGACGCGCTCCAGCACGCGGAGCGATCCGTGCACCGCCACCTCGGCGAACGCGCCCGACGCCAGCGCCCGCCGGTAGACCCGGTAGGGGCCCTGCCCGCCGTCGGCCGGGTCGGGATGGATGTCGTGGAAGGCCAGCGCGCCGCCCTCCATCACGTGCGGCGCCCAGCCCTCGTAGTCGAGGGTCACCGGCTCGTCGGAGTGGCCGCCGTCGATGAACAACATGCCGAGCGGGGTGTTCCAGAGCCCGGCGACCCGCTCCGACCTCCCCACGACCGCGATCACCTCGTCCTCCAGGCCCGCCGCCGCGATCGTGGCCCGGAACGTCGGCAGTGAGTCCATCTTCCCGAACCGGAGGTCGACCAGCGTCGGGTCGTGGTGGGCCCAGCCCGGCTGGATCTCCTCGGAGCCCCGGTGGTGGTCGACGGTGACGACCACGGACCTCGCCTGCCTGGCCGCCGCGCCGAGGTAGATCGCCGACTTGCCACAGTAGGTGCCGATCTCGCAGATGGGACCGAGCGGGCCGTAGCGCAGGGCCGTCTCGAAGAGGGCGATCCCCTCTTCTGGCGGCATGAATCCCTTGGCGTGCTCGGCCGCGCGGAGCAGCTCTGGCGGCATGGTCATGAGCATGCACCCTAGCCGAACCGAATAACATTCCGTCGGGCTCTTGCCCGGTCCTTCTGCAACCTGTTCTACTTGCAACGTGAATCAGCGCGCTCGCATCGCGATGTCCGACGACGATGTCACCGCCTTCCTGGAGGCCGCAAGCAAGCTGCAGCTGGCCACCATCAACAGGGACGGCACGCCGCACCTGGTGACCATGTTCTACGGGCTCTCCGAGGGGCGGATCGCCTTCTGGACCTACGCCAAGTCGCAGAAGGCCCGCAACCTCGCCCGCGACCCCCGGGTGACCTGCCTCGTCGAGACCGGCGACGCCTACGACGAGCTGCGCGGCGTCCTGGTCTACGGCAGGGCCGAACGCCTCGACGACCGCGACCGCGTCATGGACGTCGGCATGATGGTCGCCCGCAGGACGACGCCCGGCGTGCCGGACGAGCTGCTGCGCCCGTACGTCGAGAAAACCGGGCTCAAACGGGTCGCGTACGTCGTCGAGCGCACCAAAGTGGTCTCATGGGATCACAGGAGGCTCGCATGAAAATCACCGTCGACGAGCTGGTCTGCGAGGCCAACGCCGTGTGCATGGGCCTCGCGCCCGAGGTGTTCGAGGTGGACGACGACGACCAGCTGCACATCCTGCTGCCCGAACCACCGCCCGAGATGCAGGACCGCGTCCGCCACGCGGTGAGGTCCTGCCCCAAGGCCGCCCTTTCGCTGGAGGAATAGCCCGATGGGGGTTCACCGCCCCCAGCACCCCGCACACGTCCCACCGAGGAGGACTCCACATGCGCGCCGCGATCCTGCACGCCGTAGGCAACGACAAGCTCGACATCCGCGACGACGTCACCCTGGCCCCCGTCGGGCCGTCGGACGTGCGCGTGCGCGTCAGGGCGACGGGCGTCTGCCACTCGGACCTGTCGGCCATGAGCGGCGTGCTCCCGCAGCCCGTGCCGCTCGTCCCTGGCCACGAGGGCGCGGGCGAGGTCGTCGAGGTGGGCGAGCACGTCACCTCCGTCAAGCCGGGCGACCACGTCGTCATCAGCTGGCGCCCGGCCTGCCAGGAGTGCGACCTGTGCGTGGGCGGCCAGCCGTACCTGTGCATGAAGTACGTGATCGAGTCCTTCAGCAAGGGCAACTTCCGGCTCGGCGGCGACGAGGCGACGGTGTTCGGGATGGCGGGGTGCGGCACCTGGGCGGAGGAGATCATCGTGCCGTGGCAGGGCGCCATCAAGATCGACGACGACGTGTCGTGGGAGGCGGCGGCCCTGATCGGCTGCGGCATCACGACCGGCGTGGGCGCCGCGATCAACACCGCCAGGGTCCGCCCCGGCTCCACGGTCGCGGTGATCGGCTGCGGCGGCGTCGGCCTGTCGGTCATCCAGGGCGCCCGGCTCTCCGGCGCGCGCACGATCCTCGCGGTCGACCCGCTGGAGTCCAAGCACGAGCTGGCCAGGAAGGTCGGGGCCACGCACGCGGTGACGCCCGAGCAGGTCCCCGAGGCGGTGGGCGAGCTCACCGGCGGCGCGGGCTTCGACTACGGGTTCGAGGTCGTCGGCAAGTCGGCCACCATCCAGAGCGCCTGGCAGGTCACGCGGGCGGGCGGCGACGTCGTCGTGGTCGGCGCGGGCGCGACGGACGACATGGTGTCGATCTCGGCGTTCAGCCTGCTGTTCGAGGGCAAGAACCTGCTGTCCAGCCTGTACGGCGAGGCGGACGTACGCCACGACTTCCCCTATTTCGCCAAGCTCCACAAGGCCGGCAAGCTCGACCTGGAATCCATGATCAGCTCGCGCATCCGCCTGGCCGACCTGAACGACGCGGTCGCGGCCCTGCGCGGCGGCGAGGTCCTGCGCCAGATCGTCATCATGGACTGACAATCCCGCCCTGGCCCTTTACCGCTGAGGGCGGGCGGGCACGAGGCGGGCCGGCGGTGATTCGCGGGTGTCCCAGCGAGTGCTCGCCAGGCGGCGCTCCGTCAACGTGAGCAGGTCGAAGACCTCACGAGCGAGATATCCCCTGGTGTTCCTCTCGACCTGCTTCGGATGCAGGATGCCCGCCGCCGAGAGTTCTTCCAGGGCCTGCCGTGCGGCCGGGTGCGTGACTGAGAGCAGACCCTGCACTGTTCTGGCCGTCACGAGCGGCGCGGCGGGCAGGAGGTCCAGCAGGCGCACGACGGCCGAGTCAGCCCGCGGCACCGGCCGCAGCCCTTGGGATTCGCGGAATCGGCGGTGCCGCTCACGCCACTCTTCGCGCAACTCCTCAAGCTCGTCCGCGAACCTTTCGGCCTGCTCGACAGCGGTCACGGTGGCCGCCAGGAACACGCGGAGCCACGCGTCGATCCCCTGCCTGGCCTCTTGCGACCCGGCGTCTCCGGCGTACCTGTACGCCGTCAGACCGTTGATGTAGGCGTCCGATCGGGTGAGGAGCACCAGGCTGATAGGGAGAATCGCATGGGGTGTCAGGCCACGTCGGGTGAGAATCGTGTGGACCATTGCCCGGCCGACCCTGCCGTTGCCATCCGTGAACGGGTGGATCGTCTCGAACTGTGCATGTGCCATGGCCGCCTGGATCAAGGGCGCGTGCTCCGCCCGGTTGACGTACGACACGAAATCGTCCATCAACGGCCGGACGTATTCCGGTGGAGGCGGAACGAACTCCGCGTCCAGCGGTTGCCAATGCCCGCCCCCCACCCAGGTCTGCACCTCGCGGAGCCCGTGATGCTTCTCCTCGGGAAGCAGCATTGCGTGCAGGGCGACGATGTCCTCGATGGAGACCGCGTCGACGGCGACGAGTTCGGTCACGGCCTGCCGAAGCGTCGAGACGTTGTTGGCGACCAGCGCCGCCGTCGCCGTGAAGCCCTTGGACACCCCACCGCTCTCGTGGGCCGCCAGTTCAGCGAGAGCCACCTGCTGGGGGGACGTTTGGAGCCCTTCGATGCGGGAGGAGGCGATCGCCTCCGACCTGAGGAGGAAGCGGGCGAGCCCGTCAACGCCGTGGCCGGCGGAATGCGCGGTGAGGCGCCGCACGAGACCTTCCGCCCTGGCTGCTTCTTGTGCCACTTCCGGCGACAGCACGAGGGGCCCACTCACCAACTCATCGGGCAGATAAGGACGGTAGACCCCGCCCCGTCTGTCTCGCCGACTCGGAGCGCCCCATGCCGCGGGCCACGATGCCTCCAGGTATGCAGCCACGGCGGATATCCTTTCACACAGCTTCTGGCGATGAAAGGATAACCTGTATCCTTTCATTAAGGCTGCCTCAGCGAAAGGATACGGGGATCGTCGTCATCGACTGACCTGTCCGGCACGCTTGCTGGAGGGTCCGTGACTCGGAAGCCCTCGGGAGATGATGGACTCGGCATCCTCCAGCCACCGGGACTTCCCGTCCGCGAGAGCCGCGAATTGATCGCGGTGCTCTCGCAGGCCGCGTTCCTGCAACTCCCGTTCCACCCCTGACCAGACGGCGACCAGGTTCGAGAGCTTCTTGCACCGTACGTCGGCGCCGGCGGTGCGGATCTCGTCGCCGGTCGGAGCGGGAGCCCGCCACCGGGGATCACCCACCGCCTCGGCCGGATCGGAGTAGGAGAATCCCTGCTCGCGCATGCACGCGCTCCACTTCCGAAACGCCGAGAGCACCTCCGGATGCTTCGCGGAGATGTCGTAGGACTCCTGGTCGAGCCTTCTCAGCGCGCGGCTTTCTCCTTCGGCGGCTCCTTGGTTGACCCGGACGTAGCCGTCCCTCATGCAACCGCTCTTGCCGTCCTCGCCGTAGGCGGCGACGTGCTCCTCCGAGGTGAGCCTGTCGTCGCGCGCCTGCCAGGCCTGCTCTTTCCGCAGTTCCCCCGGGTCACGCACGGGGTGGTAGCCGAATCGCTTCGCGACCTCCTCCTCGATGACCCCGTACCTCCTGCGGTGGGGAGCGTCATCGACGTGGAAACGGGGCAACCTGGTCCACGGCACGCCCTTGCCGCGCATGCAGATCTCGACCAGCGTGTCCGCGGCATGGTCCAGCATGGCGGACTCGTCAGCGCTCAACCTGTACGCGTCCAGCGGCAGGCGCAGCACCTTGGCCTCGGGACCGGCGGGCAGAGCGGCCACCACCTCACCCTCGCGGCTCTGGTCACCGCACCCGGCGAGGAACAGCGCACAACAGACAGCCGTCACCGAACGCCAATACATCCGAAACTCCTTGATGGCGCCGGAGCGGGCCCGTCCGATGGGGAAGGAACGGGCCCGCGTTCATGCACTGATCCAAACGGCCCTAGCCGATCTTCAACGATTCGGCATTGTTGTCGAACGACGGGTTGCCGGAGTTCTTCGTCAGGTCGGCGTCGTAGGAGTACGGCTGCGCAGTGTAGGACGTGCCCGAGTAGAACCGGCCGCTCCACAGGTGGACCCTGTATCCGGTGTTGTTCCTCATGGAACTGGCACCGTTATAGACGGACCGGTAGGTGCTGCTCCATCGGTTGTTCGCCAGGTTACTGTCACTCTTGCTGAAACAGGCCCGGCCGCCCTTGTAGTTGTCATGCTCGTAAAGACAGATGGATCCTGCCGCCGACGAGGTCCGGGAATCAGCCTGCACTGCCGCCACCCCAGGCGCCCCCACCACGGCCACAGCCGCAAGCAAAGAACCGATAACGACCTTCTTCATGAAGATCCTTTCTGTTTTACTGGCCGAACCTCGTCCGGCCGGTGAATAATATTCCTCATCCGTAATTGCGGAAGAAGATCCTGCTGGCCTTGTTGTCGAACGACTTCTGACCGGAGTTATTCGTCAGGTCGGCGTCCACGGAGTACGGCCTGGCGATATAGCCCGACACTCCGCCGCTCGTGCTGTCGACCAGGTGAACGTAGTATCTGGTCTGGTTCTTCATCGAACTCGCACCGTTGTTGACCGACCGGCTGGTGCCACTCCAGCGGTTGTTCCTCAGGTCACCGTCACCTGTCTTGAAACGGGCCCATCCGCCCTTGTAGTTGTCATGCTCATAAAGGTAGAAGTACCCCGCAGCCGACGACGACCGCGAATCAGCCTGCACCGCCGCGACCCCAGGCGCCCCCACCACGGCGACCACCGCAAGCAAAGACCCGACAACGACCTTCTTCATTTACACCCTTTCCGTTCTGTGCGTACGCCGAAAGCCCGGCCGGGGCATCACCCAGGCCGCTCGGGAATCGCAGAAGAACTTCACCGACCGTGAGTCCCGCCGTTTCGATACGGAGGTCGCGCCGCCCAAACAAATGTCATGAGCAGCGCGCGACAAAGACTTTACCGATGGGGCGCGAGTCGCGACGGCAGAATGCGCGGCCAGAAATCCCTCACTTTAGGACAGCCCAGGTGTCCCAGCGGACCTCTTCCGGCCTGGGTCTCCGGCGTGCCTTTACGACGCGGTCAGGCCGCCGATATGGGTATCCGACCGGTGAGCAGCACCAGACTGATCGGGCAGACTCGCGAGGGGAGCCAGGCGGCGCAGGTTGACAACCGTGCGGCCCACTGCCCGGTGAACGGGTGGAGGTGTTCTGGGGGAGGCAGGACGAACTCCGCGTCCAGTGGCAAGCGCGGCGCGCCGGCCGAGACCGGTGGCGCGCCGCGCGGAGGGGGGCTACTCGGTGGAGAAGGCGGCGTCGAAGGCCGTGGCGGGCGGGGTGATGGAGTTGAGCGTGCGGATATAGCTCAGCGCCTCCCTGGCCCCGTCCAGCCGGTCCATGCCGGCGTCCTCCCATTCGATGGAGATCGGGCCGTCGTACCCGATGGAGTTCAGGGCGCGGAAGCAGTCCTCCCACGGCACGTCGCCCCGGCCCGTGGAGACGAAGTCCCAGCCGCGCCGCATGTCGGCCCACGGCAGGTGCGAGGACATGCGGCCCTTGCGCCCGTCGCCGACGCGCATGCGCGTGTCCTTGCAGTCGACGTGGTAGATGCGGTCCTTGAAGTCGAGGATGAACGCCACCGGGTCGAGGTCCTGCCAGACCATGTGCGACGGGTCCCAGTTGAGCCCGAACGCCGGCCGGTGGCCGATGGCCTCCAGCGTGCGCTGGGTGGTGTAGTAGTCGTAGGCGATCTCGCTCGGGTGGATCTCGTGCGCGAAACGCACGCCGACCTCGTCGAAGACGTCGAGGATCGGGTTCCAGCGGTCGGCGAAGTCCTGATAGCCGGCCTCCACCATCGAGGCCGGCGTCGGCGGGAACATGGCGACGGTGTGCCAGATCGACGAGCCGGTGAAGCCGACCACCGTGTCGACGCCCAGCAGCGCGGCGGCCCGCGCGGTGTCCTTCATCTCCTCGGCGGCGGCCTGGCGCACCGACTCGGGGTCGCCCTCGCCCCAGATGCGGGCGGGCAGGATGGCCTTGTGACGCTCGTCGATGAGGTCGCAGACGGCCTGGCCGACGAGGTGATTGGAGATGGTCCACACCTTGAGGCCGTGCTTGTCCAGCTGGGCGCGCTTCTGCTCGACGTACGACGGGTCGGCCACGGCCTGGGCGACGTCGAAGTGGTCACCGGAGCAGGCGATCTCCAGGCCGTCGTAGCCCCACTCCGCCGCCAGCCGGCACACCTCCTCGAACGGCAGGTCGGCCCACTGTCCGGTGAACAGCGTGACGGGTCGCATGAGTCAGTCCTCCACGTTCGTGTAGCGGCTGCCCTCAGCCGCGCTCTGCTCGACCGCCGCCAGCACCCGCTGCACCCGCAGCCCGTCGGCGAACGACGGCGTGGGATCGGCTCCGGTGGCGATCGCCTCCAGGAAGTCCTTGACCTCGTGGGTGAAGGTGTGCTCGTAGCCGAGCCCGTGCCCGGGCGGCCACCAGGCACCCACGTAGGGGTGGTCGGGCTCGGTGACGAGGATGCGCTCGAAACCGCCTCCGCCCGCGCTGAACCACAGCTCGTTCATGGCCTCGAAGTCGAACGCGAGGCTGCCGAGCGAGCCGTTGATCTCGATGCGCATGGCGTTCTTGCGCCCGGTGGCGAAGCGGGTCGCCTCGAACGAGGCCACCGCCCCGCCCGAGAGCCGGCCGATGAACAGCGCGGCGTCGTCGACGGTGACCTGGCCCGTGGCGGAGGTGCCGGTCGCGCCGAGCCCGGCCGACTCGGCCGCCAGCGGGCGCTCCTTGATGAACGTCTCCGTCAGCGCGGACACTCCCACCACGTTCTGTCCGGTGATGAACTGGGCGGCGTCGACGATGTGGGAGCCGATGTCGCCGAGCGCGCCGGCCCCCGCCTTGTCCTTCTGCAGCCGCCAGACCAGCGGGAACTCCGGGTCGACGATCCAGTCCTGCAGGTATTGTGCCCGCACGTGCCTGATCTCGCCGAGCCTGCCCTCCTCGACGTACCGGCGGGCGAGCGCGACCGCGGGCACCCGCCGGTAGTTGAAGGCCACCATGCTCTTGCCCGGCGCGGCCGCGGCGGCCCGCACCATGACCTCCGCCTCGGCGACGGTGTTGGCCAGCGGCTTCTCGCAGAGGACGTGCTTGCCGGCCTCCAGCGCGGCCACGGCGATCTCGGCGTGCGAGTCGCCCGGCGTGCAGATGTCGACGATCTGCACGTCGTCGCGCTTGACCAGCTCTCTCCAGTCCGTCTCGACGGCGTCCCAGCCGAGCTGCGCGGCCGCCGCTTCGGTGCGCTCCTTCGACCTGCCCGCGAGCACCGCCATGCGCGGCGCCAGCGGGAGGTCGAAGAAGGCCCCCACGCTCCGCCAGGCCTGCGAGTGGACGCGGCCCATGAAGGCGTAGCCGACCATGCCCACGCCGATGGTGGTTCTGTCTGACATGCAACCCCCGATCAGGATTCGAAGCCGAGCGACAGGTACTTCTCGACGTTCTCCTTGGTGATGGTCTCGGACGCGAGTGTGATGGACTGCGGAACCTGGTTCTCCACCAGATCACTCATGCCCTTACCCTGTGCTATCAGACGCGCGAGTTTGATCGCCGAGGAGGCCATCGTCGGGCTGTAGGTGACGGTGGCCTGCAACACCGAGGTGCCCGACTGGATCTCCTTCATCGCGTTCAGCGAGCCGGCCCCGCCGACCATGATGAACTCGTTCCTGCTGGCCTCCTTGATGGCGGCGAGCACGCCGACGCCCTGGTCGTCGTCGTGGTTCCACAGCGCGTCGATCTTCTTGTGCGCCTGCAGCAGCGACGTGGCCACCTCGTTGCCGGTCTCCACCGTGAACTGCGCGTCCTGCTTGGCGGTGACGCTGAACCCGTACGTCTTGAGCGCGTCGGCGAAGCCCTTGGTGCGGTCCTGGGTCAGCGGCAGCGTGGCGATGCCCTGGATCTCGACGATCACCGGGTTCGACACGCCCTTGTCCTTGAGCTGCTTGCCGATGAAGTGCCCGGCCGCCACGCCCATGCCGTAGTTGTCGCCGCCGACCCACGTTCGGTAGGCCAGCTTGTCGGGGAAGACTCGGTCGAGGTTGACGACGGGGATGCCCGCCTCGGTGGCCTGCAGCGCGACCTGGTTGAGCTGCTGGCCGTCGTTGGGCAGGATCACCAGTGCGTTCACCTTGGCCGCGATGAGCGACTCGACCGCGGAGATCTGCTGGTTGATGTCGTTCGTCGGCTCGACCGGCTTGAACTCGACGTCGGAATACTGCTTCGCGGTGGCCTCGGCGTTCTTGGCGATGGCCGCGATCCACCCGTGGTCGGCCGCCGGCGCCGAGAAGCCGATCACCACCTTCTGGCCCGGCTCGTCGTTGCCGCTGGCCGCGGGGGCGGGAACGGCGGCCGCGCTGGTCGGCGCGGCCTCGGGCTCGTTGCTGGTGCAGCCCGCCGCTAAGAGTACGGCTCCGCCGACGAGGAATCCCCTGCGCGCGACGTTCTCACTCATGGTGCTCTCTCCTTCAGGTTCCGCCGCTGGAGAAGGACGGCGGCGACGATGATCAGGCCCTTCGCGATCAGCTGGTCGCTGGTGTTGAGCCCGTTGAGAATGAACAGGTTCGTGATGAGCGTGAAGATCAGCAGGCCCAGGATCGAGCCCATGATCGTGCCCCGGCCCCCGGTGAGCAGCGTGCCGCCAATGATCACGGCGGCGATGGCGTCGAGTTCGTACAGGTCTCCGTGGGTGGACGAGCCCGTCGTCGTACGGGCCATGATGAGGATGGCGGCGATGCCGCAGCACATCCCCGACAGGGCGTAGAGCAGCATCGTGTGCCTGCGCACGTCGATCCCGGCGAGCCTGGCCGCCTCGGGGTTGCCTCCGACCGCGTACGTCCGCCGCCCGAAGGTCGTGCGGTTGAGCACCACCCAGCCGAGCACCACGACCAGCGCGAAGATGTAGACCAGCAGCGGGATGCCCAGCACGCGGGTGGTCGACAACTCCACGAGGGCGGCGTTGTCGGCGTCGATGAGCTGGGTCTTGCGGTCGGACATGCGCTGCGCCAGACCGCGGGCGGCGACGAGCATGGCGAGCGTGGCGATGAACGGCACGAGCCGCCCGTAGGCGATGAGCAGCCCGTTGACCAGCCCCGCCCCGGTGCCGACGAGGATCGCGCAGATCGCCATCACCACCGGCCCGTACGACTGCGTGGCCACCGTCGTCGCCCAGACCGACGCCAGCGCCATGACCGCGCCCACCGACAGGTCGATGCCGCCACCGATGATCACGAACGTGGCCCCGACCGTGATCACGCCGATCGTGGCGGCCAGGGACAGGATGCTGACCAGGTTGGAGGCGGTGGCGAAGTTGTCCGGCCGGGTGACCAGGCCGACGACGACCAGCAGCGCCAGCGCGCCGATCAGGCCGAGATGCCGCATCTCGCCGAGGCCGCCCAGCGATCCCAGCCCGGGTATGCCTCCGCGCGACGGCCCGCCGCCTCCCGCGGCCGAGGGCGCCTCCGCTTTCGTGGGCTCGCTCATCACGCCGCCCTCCCATTCATGATCATGTCGAGTACGCCGTGCTCGTCCAGGCCGGCGGCGTCGCCCTCGTGGATGACGCTCCCCTCGCGCAGCACCAGCACGCGGTCGGCCAGGCCGAGCACCTCGGGCACCTCGCTGGAGACCAGCAGCACGCCGATGCCCTGCTCGGCCAGGTTGCGGATCACCGCGTACAGTTCGGCTCTGGCGCCCACGTCCACGCCCCTCGTGGGCTCGTCCAGCAGGAGGAGTTTGCGGCTGCCGAGCAGCCAGCGGGCGAGCACGGCCTTCTGCTGGTTGCCGCCCGACAGGGTCCTGATCGGGCGTTCGGGGTCGGGCGGCCGGATGTCCAGCATCTCCGCCAACCGCTTGGCCTCCTCCCGCTCGCGTTTACGGTCAAGCCAGCCGAACCGGGCGAATCCCGTCAGGCTGCCCAGCGTGATGTTCGCGGTGACGCTCTGGTCGAGAAGCAGCGCCTGGGCCTTGCGTTCCTCGGGCGCCAGGCCCATGCCGCGGCGCACCGTGCCGACGACGCTGCGGCGTACCGGCCGGCCGGCCAGCAGCACGCGGCCGGTGGCCGGGCGCGCGCCGTACACCGCTTCGAGGATCTCCGAGCGCCCGGAGCCGACGAGGCCGGCCAGCCCGACGATCTCGCCCGCGCGCACGGAGAACGAGACGTCGGAGAAGACGCCCGGCGAGCTCAGCCCTTCGACCTCCAGCACCTCCTCGCCCGGCGGCCGGCCCGCCTTGGCGGGGAAGACGTATTCGACGTTCCTGCCGGTCATGAGGGAGACGATCTGCGTGGTGGGGGTGTCGCGGGCGGACAGTCCGACGGCGACCGTACGGCCGTCCTTCAGCACGGTGACCCGGTCGCCGATCTCGCGGATCTCCTCCAGGCGGTGTGAGATGTAGACCACGGCCACGCCCTGGGCGGTGAGCTCGCGGATGATGCGGAAGAGGTTGGCGACCTCGTCGTGGGCGAGCGCCGCCGACGGCTCGTCCATGATGATCAGGCGGGCGTCGTGGGAGAGCGCACGGGCCATCGAGACGACCTGCTTGGCCGCCGGCGACAGCCGGCCGACCTCGGCCGACGGGCGGATCTCGCCGTGGCCGAGCCGTTCGAGCACCTCGCGGGCGGCGCGCCGGGCGGCCGGCCTGTTCACGAAGCCGAAGCGGGCGTGCTCGTGGCCGAGGTAGATGTTCTCGGCCACGCTGAGCCCGTCGACCAGGTCGAGCTCCTGGTAGATGGTGGCGAAGCCGAGCCTGATGGCGTCGATCGGGCTGCTCGGGCGCACCTCGGCGCCGTTGAACACGATCGTGCCCTCATCGGGCTGGTGCACTCCGGCCAGCACCTTGATCAACGTGGACTTGCCGGCGCCGTTCTGGCCGAG
Organism: Nonomuraea sp. B5E05; assembly: GCF_039880665.1. Taxonomy (NCBI): domain Bacteria; kingdom Bacillati; phylum Actinomycetota; class Actinomycetes; order Streptosporangiales; family Streptosporangiaceae; genus Nonomuraea; species Nonomuraea sp. B5E05. Next base: position 95,746 of record NZ_JBDPMJ010000009.1, on the reverse strand, counting down.
CAGGCAGTGCACCTCGCCCGCCCGCACGTCCAGGTCGACGCCGTCCAGCGCGCGCACGCCGGGGAACTGCTTGACGATGCCCTTCATGACCAGCATCGGAGATCCCTTCAGCGTTCTTGCCGGGCGTTCTGCTCAGGCGTTGACGATGCGGTTGATGTTGTCGGGGGACAGGTAGTGCTCGATGGCGAGCATCCCGGCGCCGAGCACGGCGGCGTTGATGCCCGTACGGCTGGGCGTGATCGACAGGTGGTGCGTGGCCAGCGGGAGGGATCTGCGGTAGACCGTCTCCCTGATCCCGGCGAGCAGGTGCTCGTGCACGCGCGACAGCGCCCCGCCGATGACGATGACCTCGGGGTTGAAGAAGTTGACCAGGCTGGCCAGCACCTCGCCGATGAGCCGGCCCGCCTCCCTGACCAGCCGCAGCGCCTGCGTGTTGCCGGCCTGCACCAGCGCGACGACGTCGGCCCCGGTCTCGGCGGGCAGGCCCAGCTCGGTCAGCCGCCTGGCGATCGCGGCGCCGCCCGCCACGGCCTCCAGGCAGGCGCTGTTGCCGCACCGGCAGCCGGCGTCCTCGTGGCCGCTGACCCTGATGTGGCCGATGTCGCCCGCCGAGCCCTGCGCGCCCCTGTGCAGTCTGCCCTGGGCCACGATGCCGCAGCCGATGCCGGTGCCGACCTTGACGAACAGCAGGTGGCCGGCGTCGGCGAAGGAGGTGCGGTGCTCACCGAGCGCCATCACGTTGACGTCGTTGTCGACCAGCACCTCCACCCCGTCGAAGTAGTCGGGAATGGGGTAGTCGTTCCAGCCCGGCATGATCGGCGGGTTGTTCGGCCGCCCGGTGGCGAACTCGACGGGTCCCGGAACCCCGACGCCGACGGCGCGCAGAGCGGACCTGGGCCGTCCCGCCGTGCCGAGCAGCCGGTCGAGCCGCTGGTCGACGTGGGCGAGCACCTTCTCTGGGCCTTCGCTGATCAGCAACGAGTCCTCGCACTCGGCGAGCACGTTGCCGGAGATGTCCATCAGTGCGACGCGGCAGTGCGTGGCCCCCAGGTCGACGCCGGCGAAGGCGTGGTCCTCGGTGTGCAGGCGCAGTTGCCGCGGCGGCCGCCCTCCGGTGGACTCGCCGCTCTCGGTCTCCTCCACCAGGCCGCGTTCGATCAGCGCGTCGACCCGCTGCGAGATCGTCGATCTGGCGAGGCCGGTGAGCCGCGCGAGATCGGAACGGGTCGTCGCCGATCCGGCGCTGATCAGCGTCAGCACGTCGCCGGCGGAGCCCGGCTGGGGGGTCATGTGGCGACAATAAGATCACCGATACGGCAAATCAAGAGTATAGATCGCCCAAACTCCCCCAACTTCCGCCGAAGATCGAACAAAGCCTATTCGATTCCCGACATTCCCCCCATTGCTTGACATTTGGCCAGTTGTCTGATGACCCCAGAACGACGAAACCGGTCCCCGCCACAGGCGAGGACCGGCTCGGGAGGCCGCCGCCTTACAGCATGGCCTTCATCGAGTCACCCGCCGTGAGCACGTACGGCTGCTCGGCCATGATCGCCTCCCAGTTGCCGGCGATCGTCTCGGGTGTGAGGTCGTCGGTCTTCCAGCCGGGACCCTCGGCCACGAACACCCGCGCCACCCGGCCGCCGCCGACGCTGAACACTTCGCCGCTGGCCTCGCACGAGTCGTGCACGAGGTAGGCCACCAGCGCGCTCACCCGCTCGGGCGTGAACTTGGCCTCGAACTCGGCCGGCAGCAGCGCCTCGGTCATCCGGGTCCACGCGATGGGGGCGATGGCGTTGGCCTTGATGCCGTTGCGCGCGCCCTCGATGCCCAGGGTCTTGGTCAGGCCGACCAGGCCCATCTTCGCGGTCGAGTAGTTGGCCTGGCCGAAGTTGCCGAACAGGCCGGCCGGGCTGGAGGTGTTGACGATGCGGCCGTAGCCCGCCGCCTTCATCAGCGGGTAGGCGGCCTGGGTGACCAGGTAGGAGCCGCGTACGTGCACGGCGAGCACGCCGTCGAAGTCCTCGACCGTCATCTTGCCGAACGACTTGTCGCGCAGGATGCCGGCGTTGTTGACGACGATGTCGACCTTGCCGAACGCGTCGACGGCGGTGCTCACGATGGCCCTGGCGCCCTCGGGCGTGGCGACGTTGTCGGTGCTGGCGACGGCCTGGCCGCCGTTCTTCGTGATGAGCTCGGCCACCTCGGCGGCGGGCCCCGCGGAGGCGCCGGTGCCGTCGAGCGCGCCCCCGAGGTCGTTGACCACGACCTTGGCCCCGCGCTCGGCCAGCAGCAGCGCGTGCGACCTGCCGAGGCCGTGCCCCGCCCCCGTGATGATCGCGACCCTGTCATCGAACCGAAGCATCGAACCTCCCAGGCAGGAGAACAACATTCTAGTACGGGTACGATAACCCGCCGCCGGTTCCAGCGCCCGCCCGGCGCTCGGGAGCCCTCGTCCCGGCGGCACCGATCAAACCCGGAACCACGGAGCCGGCGCCGCGGTCAGGCCGGGAACCACAGGTCCTGCTCGCCCGCCACCCGGCGCACCCGCCCTCTGGCCTCCAGCCAGGCCAGGTGCGCGAGCGTCTCGTTGTTGGCCGCGCGCCGCATGAACGGCGGGATCGTCTCCCACGGCCGCGACCAGGTCAGCCGGGTGGCCAGGTCCCAGCAGGCGGCGCCGTCGAGTGAGCCCACCACGCGCTCGATCTCGGCCAGCCGCTCGTCGTGGTGCGCCATCACGGTGTCGACCCGCTCGGCCAGCTCCAGGAAACGGTATTCATGCGCGGGCAGCACCTCCTCGACGTCCAGCTTGCGCACGGCGGCCAGCGAGTCGAGGTAGTCGGCCAGCGGGTTGGGGCCCGACTGCGGGTGCACGGCCACGATCGGCGTGATCTTGGCCAGCACGTGGTCGCCGGAGAACAGCACCCTGCGCGCGGGCGAGACGAAGCACAGGTGCCCGGGCGAGTGGCCGGGCGTCCAGACGGCCCGCAGGTCCCAGCCGGGCAGCCCGAGCTCGTCGCCGTCCTCCACCAGCCGGTCGGGCTTGGCCATGGTGACCACGTGCCGGATCATCATCGAGGCCCCGGCCAGCTCGTCCAGCGTCAGCTCGGGCACCCCGCAGCGGCGCAGCAGCTCGCGCTCCCGTTCCACAAGGGAGTCGATGGCCGCGTCGTCGTAACGCTCGCGGACCAGCCGCGCGTCGGCCGGGTGCAGCGCGATCCACGCGCCCGACATCTCACGGACGCGCCCGGCCAGCCCGTAGTGGTCAGGGTGGATGTGGGTGACGAGCACGCCCTTGACGTCGGTGATCGCGTAGCCCGCCACGGCCAGGCCGGCGACGAGCGCGTCGTACGCCTCGTCGGTGTTCCACCCGGCGTCGATGATCGCCACCCCGTCGGGCAGCTCCAGGACGTAGACCAGCACGTACCGCAGGGGATTGACCGGGATCGGAACCGGCACGGACCACAACCCCGGGCGCACCCGTTCGACCTCGGGGATCGCCCCGCCCGCCCACGCGTCCCGCTGTGCCACATTGGCAGGGGTCACCACAAGTTTCGTCATGGACTCGATTGTGCCCGAACGAGGTTCGGCATCCGAATCATGTTCTACTAGGATCATGAAGCAGAGCCGCGAGCATTCCGACACTGGCCGCTTCGTCCGGCAGCCCAACCGTTTCACGGACCGGCTCGGCCCGCCCGAGCCCGGACGGTACCGGCTCTACGCCTCCTACGCCTGCCCGTGGGCGCAGCGCGTGCTGATCGTACGGTCACTTCTCGGGCTGCAGGACCTGCTGGACGTCACGATCGTGGATCCCGTCCGCGACGAGAAGGGCTGGCGCGTTCCCGGCGGCGACCCGGAATATCTCTCGGAGCTCTACCACGCGACGGACCCCGGCTACACGGGCCGCTACACCGTCCCCTGCGTCTGGGACACGAAGGACCAGCGCATCGTCACCAACGACTTCCCCCAGATCACCCTCGATCTGGAGACGTCATGGGGCACCTCGCCGAACCTCTACCCGGAGCGACTGCGGCCGGACATCGACATCATGAACGACCGCCTCTACCACGGCCTCAACAACGCGGTGTACGAGGCCGGCTTCGCCCGCGACCAGCAGGTGTACGAGGAGGCGGTCACCCGCGTCTTCACCACCCTCGACCTCCTGGAGGTACGCCTGGCGGAGTCGGAGTTCCTCTTCGACACGCTCACTGACAGTGATGTGCGCCTCTACACGACCCTCGCCAGGTTCGACACCGTCTACCACGCGCACTTCAAGTGCTCCATCAGGCGGCTGACCGACTATCCGGCGCTGTGGGCGTACGCGCGCAGGCTGTACGCTCTCCCGGCCTTCCGCGAAACCACCGACTTCGACCAGATCAAGCGTCATTACTACATCACCCAGACCGACATCAACCCGAGCCGGATCGTGCCGGTAGGGCCCGAGCTGGACTGGAGCCTGTAGGCGCGGGTATCCGGACGAACAACAGCGCCGAGGCCAGCGTCACCACGGCCACCACACCCCAGGCGGCGGCGAGGCCCGCCTGGGCGGCCAGGGCGCCGAGCGTGAGGTTGGCCAGGGTCCCGCCGGACTGCAGGGCGATGGAGCTCGTCGAGGTGACCGTGGTGCGCTCGGAGGCGGTGACGGCCTTGTGGGTCAGCTCCAGGCAGAGCACGCCCGTCAGCGAGAGGCCGACGAACAGCACGACGTAGGCCATCCCCGCGCTCAGCGTTCCCGGCAGGCCGTCCAGGCCCGCGGTCGCGGCCAGCGCGCCCACGGAGAGCGCGGCCAGCACCGTCCCCGCGACCGCTCCCCCGGCCGAGCCACCGGCCACCCGGGCCACGCGCGGCGCGAGCACGTTGCCCATCGTGCTGCCCGCGAAGCCGAGCGCCGCGACCACGGCATAGGCCAGGCTGCCTTCTTCCGCCGTGCCCGCCAGCTCGGCCAGCCGTCCGGGGGTGAGCAGCTCGATGGTCATCAGCACCACGCCCGTCGCCACCGCGACCATCATGAGCCTGCGCAGCAGCGCGTGGCCCGCCGCCAGCCGGATGCCGCCCGCCACCGTCACGGGCACCCCGCGCAGGACGCTCGACAGCGTGCGGCGCGGGTGGGCCGGCTCGGGCAGCGCGAGCATGACCACGAACAGCAGCACCGCCGCCGCTACCGCGCCCAGCATCGACGGCGCGGCCAGGGGGAGGATCAGCGAGGGCGGCACCAGGAGCGGCAGGCCGCCGCCCGCCAGGACGCCGACGCACAGGGCCACGGACTCCATCGCGCCGCCTCTGGCCAGGCCGGGCTTGAGGTCTGCGTCGTGGCCCTCGAGGCCGTGCAGCGTGTCGACGTACCAGGAGGTGGCGGGGCCGCTGGACAGGGCCCTGGCCACGCCTTTCAGCACGCCGGCCACCATGAACATCCCGAGCGTCGTGGACACGCTCATCAGTGCCAGGCCCGCGACGGTGAACGCGGCCGAGGCCGCCAGCACCACGCGCCGCCCCAGGACGTCGGCCAGCCCGCCGGTGGGCAGTTCGAGGCTCACGGTCACGATCGAGAACACCGTCGTCACCAGCCCGATCTGCGCCAGGCTGAGGCCTCGCTCGGTCATCAGCAGCACCTGGGCGGCCATCGCGAGCCCGAGCGGCAACCAGGTCAGGAAGCTGACGAGCATGTAGCGGTGTAAGGCCGATCGCGCGGTCATCGGTCGTCCCGCCCCTCCTCACGGTTGCGCGGGATCGCGCCGAACCAGACGGTGACCTGCCTCGCGGCCGGGTCGGCGGCGTAGCGGGTGGAGAGCTCGCCCATCAGCTCCTCGATCCTGTTCTTCAGCTCCTGGATCGCCGCGGGCGGCAGCGTGAGGAGGTGGTCGCTCATCCCAGCGGCCTCCACCCAGTCGTCGGCCCAGTCACCGGGGTCGAACGCCTCCATCAGCCGCCCGACCATCTCGGCCTGCCGCAGGTGCACGACCTTGACGGCCTCGCGGCCCTCCTCGGTGCCGGACAGCTCGACGGCGTCCCAGGAGGTGTAGCGGTGACGGGCCCGCCATCGGCGCTCGCGCCCGTCGCGCCGGTCGGGGTCCTCCTCGATGAAGCCGTACTTGAACAGCTCGCGCAGGTGGTAGCTGGTCGAGCCGGAGCTCTCGCCGACCTTGCGGCCCAGCTCGCTCGCGGTGGCCGGCCCGTCGCTGCGCAGCAGGCCGAGCAGGCGCACCCGCAGCGGGTGGGCGACGACCTTGAGCACCTGCGCGTCACTGATTTGGTACTGCTCCTCCATGCCCTCCACCGTAGACCGCAAAGACAATTTTGCAAAGTGTATTTGGCGATTTCTCCGGCTCATAAACTGTGGGGATGCTTGACGACATCCAGGTGGACGACGCGGTCTTCGCGCTGCGCCCCGACTTCGCGGTCCTCGTCATGACCGCCCGCGACCTGCGCAACGGGCCCACCGACGAGCGCTCACGCGCCTGGCTCGCCGAGGCCTCGGCCGTTTCCGTCCAGACCGACAAGATCGACGCCTGGAAGGACGCCTACCGCGCGTTCGGGGCCAAGCCGCAGCGCACCAGGCCCTCGGTCGACGCGCTCACCCGCCGGATGCCGCTTCCGGAGATCAACCAGGTCGTCGACGCCTACAACTCGATCAGCGTGAAGCACGCGCTGCCCATCGGCGGGGAAGACCTCGACCGCTATTCCGGCCCGGCACGGCTGGTCAGGGCGAGCGGCGACGAGGCCTCCGAGGAGGCGCTCGGCACGCCCGACCCCGGCGAGGTGATCTGGCGCGACGACCTCGGGGTGACCTGCCGCAGGTGGAACTGGCGCCAGGTGGCGCGCACCCGGCTCACCGAGGAGACCACCAACGCGATCTTCCTGCTCGAGCGCCTGGAGCCGATGTCGCTGGAGGAGCTCAAGCAGGCGGGCGAGGAACTCGCCGACCTACTGTCCGTGTTGTCCCCTCAGGTGCGAATCGCCAGCAGATTGGTGTCTGGAGGGAAGTAAACCTCCGGACAGGGTGTTGATACCAAATAGTGATAATCGCGCAACCCCCCGGGTTGACTAGGGGGTCGTGACCTCATCGCGCCGTCCTGAGAGGATCGTGCGTGGCGGCACGCCCACCTAGGCGCGCGCTGCCAGTCCGGGCGAGTAGCCTTGGAAAGGTTCTCTAACATCAACGCCGATCTGCGGAAGAGGGCGATTTCCGCCGTGTCGTCTGAGTCGTCGCGGACAAACCCGCTGGCAAGCTTTGGTCAGAACGAGTGGCTTGTCGACGAGCTGTACCAGAAATACCTCCAAGACCCCGAGTCGGTCGACAAGGCTTGGTGGAATTTCTTCGCTGACTACAACCCTGACTACGGACCGGGCCGGTCCCCGGCCAAGGAGGCGGGGAACGGCACTGTGACCGCCCCCGCGCCTCCCAAGGCGGCGCCGAAGGCGCCACCTGCGGCCGAGAAGCCGAAGCAACCGGCCACCCCGGTGCCCAAGGGCGCCGAGGAGGTGAAGTTGCGCGGGGCCGCGGCCCGCACGGCCGCCAACATGGAGCAGTCGCTGTCGGTGCCGACCGCGACCAGCGTGCGCGCCATCCCGGCCAAGCTGCTGGTCGACAACCGCATTGTGATCAACAATCACCTCAAGCGGGGCCGCGGCGGCAAGGTGTCCTTCACCCACCTGATCGGCTTCGCGATCGTCAAGGCGCTGCGCGCCATGCCGGAGATGAACTACTCCTACACGGAGATCGACGGCAAGCCCACGCTCGTCAAGCCCGAGCACGTGGGCTTCGGCCTGGCGATCGACGTGCAGAAGAGCAACGGCGAGCGCCAGCTCCTCGTGCCCTCGATCAAGGGCGCGGAAGAGATGGACTTCCGGCAGTTCTGGATGGCCTACGAAGAGGTCGTCCGCAAGGCGCGGGGCGGCAAGCTCGGCGTCGACGACTTCGCCGGCACCACGATCTCGCTGACCAACCCCGGCACCATCGGCACCGTGCACTCCGTGCCCCGCCTGATGCCCGGCCAGGGCACGATCATCGGCGTCGGCGCGATGGAATACCCCGCCGAATACCAGGGCGCCTCGCCCGACACGCTCTCGCGCCTGGCCGTCTCCAAGGTCATGACGCTGACCAGCACCTACGACCACCGGATCATCCAGGGCGCCCAGTCGGGCGACTTCCTGCGCCAGATCCACCGGCTGCTGCTGGGCGAGGACGGCTTCTACGACGAGGTCTTCGAGTCGCTGCGGATCCCGTACGAACCGGTCCGCTGGGTCCAGGACGTGTCGACGTCGCACGACGACGACGTGTCCAAGTCGGCGCGGGTGCTGGAGCTGATCCACGCCTACCGCGTGCGCGGCCACCTGATGGCCGAGACCGACCCGCTGGAATACAAGCAGCGCAAGCACCCCGACCTCGACATCCAGTCGCACGGCCTGACGCTGTGGGACCTCGAGCGGGAGTTCGCCACCGGCGGGTTCGGCGGCCGGCCGCTGATGAAGCTGCGCGAGATCCTGGGCGTGCTGCGCGACTCCTACTGCCGCACGGTCGGCATCGAGTACATGCACATCCAGAACCCCGAAGAGCGGGCCTGGATCCAGGAGCGGGTGGAGAAGCCGCACAAGTCGCCCGAGCGCGACGAGCAGCTCAACATCCTGTCGCGGCTCAACACCGCCGAGGCGTTCGAGACGTTCCTGCAGACGAAGTTCGTCGGCCAGAAGCGCTTCTCGCTGGAGGGCGGCGAGTCCCTGATCCCGCTGCTCGACTCGGTGATCAGCGACGCCGCCGACGAAGACCTCGACGAGGTCGTCATCGGCATGGCCCACCGCGGCCGGCTCAACGTGCTGGCCAACATCGTCGGCAAGTCCTACGCGCAGATCTTCGGCGAGTTCGAGGGCAACATCGATCCGCGCACGGCGCACGGCTCCGGCGACGTGAAATACCACCTGGGCGCGACGGGCGAGTTCACCGCGCCGAGCGGTAAGACGATCACCGCGTCGGTGGTCGCCAACCCCTCCCACCTGGAGGCGGTCGACCCGGTCCTGGAGGGCGTCGTCCGCGCCAAGCAGGACCTCCTGGAGCGCGGCGAGGAGGGCTTCACCGTCCTGCCCGTCCTCGTCCACGGCGACGCGGCCTTCGCCGGCCAGGGTGTCGTGGCCGAGACGCTCAACCTGTCGCAGCTGCGCGGCTACCGCACCGGCGGCACCGTGCACGTGGTGGTCAACAACCAGGTGGGCTTCACCACCTCGCCCGCCTCGTCCCGCTCGTCGGTCTACGCGACCGACGTGGCGCGGATGATCCAGGCACCGATCTTCCACGTCAACGGCGACGACCCCGAGGCCGTGGTGCGCGTGGGCGAGCTGGCCTACGAATACCGCCAGGCGTTCCGCAAGGACGTCGTCATCGACCTCATCTGCTACCGCCGCCGCGGCCACAACGAGGGCGACAACCCGGCCTTCACCCAGCCGCTGATGTACGACCTGATCGACGCCAAGCGCTCGACCCGCAAGCTCTACACCGAGGCGCTGATCGGCCGGGGCGACATCACGGTCGAGGAGGCCGAGCAGGCGCTGCGCGACTACCAGGCCAAGCTGGAGCAGGCGTTCACCGAGACCCGCGAGGCGGCCAAGAAGCCGCTGGAGGCGGGCGCCATGCGGGTGCCGCCGGCCGAGGTGGACAAGTGGTCGCACGACGACACGCCGACGGCGATCAGCGACGAGACGCTCAAGCGCATCGTCGACACCCAGCTGAGCCTGCCCGAGGGCTTCACGCCGCACCCGCGCCTGGCGCCGGTGTTGCAGCGCCGCGGCCAGATGGTCGAGCAGGACGCCATCGACTGGGCGATGGGCGAGACGCTGGCGTTCGGCTCGCTGCTGATCGACGGCCACCCGGTGCGCCTGGTCGGCCAGGACTCCCGGCGCGGCACGTTCACCCAGCGCCACGCCGTCCTGGTGGACCGGATGACCGGTGCCGACCACACGCCGCTCAAGACGTTCAACCACGGCACGACGAAGTTCTACGTCTACGACTCGCTGCTCAGCGAGTTCGCGGCGCTCGGCTTCGAATACGGCTACAGCGTCGTGCGGCCCGACGCGCTGGTCGCCTGGGAGGCGCAGTTCGGCGACTTCGTCAACGGCGCCCAGACGATCATCGACGAGTTCATCTCGTCGGGCGAGCAGAAGTGGGGCCAGAGGTCCTCGGTCGTGCTGCTGCTGCCGCACGGCTACGAGGGCCAGGGCCCCGACCACTCCTCGGCCCGCATCGAGCGGTTCCTGCAGGTCTGCGCGCTCGACAACATGACGGTCGCGCAGCCGACCACGCCGGCCAACTACTTCCACCTGCTGCGCTGGCAGGTGGAGTCCAAGCGGCACAAGCCGATGGTGGTCTTCACGCCCAAGGTGCTGCTGCGGCTCAAGGCGGCCACGTCGAAGGCGTCCGACTTCACCTCGGGCACCTTCCAGCCGGTGCTCGGCGACACGACGGCCGACCCGGGCAAGGTCACCAAGGTCGTGCTCTGCTCCGGCAAGCTCTACTACGACCTGGCCGCGCAGCGCGACAAGAAGGGCCGTGACGACGTCGCCATCGTCCGGCTGGAGCGCCTCTACCCGTTCCCTGCCGACGAGCTGGCCACCGAGCTGGCGCGTTACAGCGATCAGGCGGAGCTGGTCTGGGCCCAGGACGAGCCGGTCAACATGGGGCCGTGGCCCTACCTGACGCTCAAGCTGGCCGAGGACCCGCAGGTCCTGGGCGGGCGGCGGCTGCAGCGGGTGTCGCGCACCCCCAACAGTTCGCCGGCCACGGGCTCGCACAACACGCACGACCATGAGCTCGAGGCCATTGTCGAGCAGCTCTTCGGCTGAAGCAGGTCCGCACGGTGAGCCCCCGGCCCGTCCGGGGGCTCACTGGCGTTCTGACAGGTTGAGCCGGGCGATTCGCCCGCTGGAAGGAATGGACGACGATGTACTTCACCGATCGGGGGATCGAGGAACTGGTCGAGCGCCGGGGCGAGGAGGAGGTCAGCCTCCTGTGGCTCGGCGAGCGGCTGCGCGAGTTCGTCGACCTCAACCCCGAGTTCGAGACGCCCGTCGAGCGGCTGGCCACGTGGCTGGCGCGGCTGGACGACGAGGACGACGACTGACTCGTTCCTGACGCCCATAAACGCGATACATCTTGAGATCTCGTCAGACGCGACATATCGTGTCACTAGACGACGTGTCGCCAAGAAGGGCAGGGATCATGCAACAGTGGGCGATCGAGGCACCCGAGCAGCTCACGTTCGGCCAGGTGGAGACGCTGGACGTACGCATCGTGGCCGGACGGCTGGCCGTGCTCGCCAGCGAGGGCCCACCCACGCTGGAGGTGGCCGAGGTCGACTCGGCGGCGCCGCTCATCGTGACCTACGACGAGCACACCCGGTCGCTCACCGTCGCTTACAAGGACCTGACGTGGGACGGCATGCTCGGCTGGCTGCGCCGCGACCGCCGCAGGACGGTGTTGTCGATCGCCGTGCCGAAAACGTGCAGGGTCAACGCCGGCGTGGTCACCGCGCCCGCCGTGGTGGCCGGGTTCGAGACGAGGACCCACGTCAAGAGCGTGTCGGGCGAGATCGTGCTCGACGCCGTGAGCGGCGACGTGCTGGCCAACACCGTCTCGGGCCCTGTCGAGAGCCGTGCGATGTCCGGCGACCTGGCGTTCAAGAGCGTCTCCGGCGACCTGACGGTGGCCGACGGCTCTCCGCGCAGACTGAAGGCCACCACGATCTCCGGCCGGTTCACGGCCGACCTGGCGCTGAATCCCACGGGTCACGTGACGCTCAACAGCGTCTCCGGTGACATCCTGGTCAGACTGCCGGAGAACGTCGAGGCGGACGTCAGCCTCAGATCCACCTCGGGCAGGCTCGTCAGCACGTTCGACGAACTGTCCAACACGGGAGGCCCCGGCTCCAAAGCGCTGTCGGGGCGGCTGGGTGGCGGCATGGCCTCGCTGTCGGCGATCACGGTCTCCGGTGAGGTCACGCTGCTCAAGGGGGAGAAGGAATGAGCCCTGTCTTCGGTCACGGCCGGCTGCGGCTGTACCTGCTCAAGCTGCTGGACGAGAGCCCGCGCCACGGCTACGAGGTCATCCGGCTGCTCCAGGACCGGTTCCTCGGCGTCTACTCGCCCTCGCCCGGCACGATCTACCCGCGCCTCGCCCGCCTGGAGGAGGAGGGCCTGGTGACGCACGAGGTGGTCGAGGGCAAGAAGGTGTTCTCGATCACCGACCGGGGCCGTGAGGAGCTGAACGACCGGCTCGACGAGCTCGACGACCTGGAGGAGGAGATCTCCGCCTCCGTGCGCGACATCGCCCGCGAGGTCAAGGAGGACGTCCGCGACACCGTCAAGTCGTTGCGCGACGAGCTGACCCGGATGGCCAAGGACGTGCGGACCAGCAGCCACGACGACGCCAGGGACCTGCTCGACAAGCAGAGGGAGGGCCTCAGGCGGCTCAAGGAGCAGCAGAAACGCCAGTGGATGGAACACGCCGACCACTGGCAGGGCGAAGGCGAACGGCTCAGCGAGGAATGGCGCAGGATCTGGTCGGAGGTCTGGGCCACCCTCGGGGGCGCGCCGCCCAACCGGGCCGACCTCGACGCAGAGCTGGGCGAGTTGCTGGCCGACTTCGTCGCCCAGACGCGCGAGGAGGCGTCGGGCACGCGCCTGACACCGGAGAAGGTGGCGGCGCTGCGCGTGACGCTCGACGACGCCGCCCGCAACGTCCGCGACATCCTCGAACGCTGACCCGACCCGCGCACCCCGCCCGCAGCGTGGGCGTCAGGCGGGACGCAGGAGACGCTCGACACGACGTGCCCTCCGTGCGGTGCGGCGGGCACCGTAGGCGATGGGCATGTAGCGCAGGCGTTCGGGCAGGCGCGGCGTGAGCGTCGCCACCGCGTGCCCGATCCGCCGCAGCCGCCGCTCGTCCCGGGCCGCCCATCGCAGCCCCAGCTTCCCGCGTACGGCCGGCGGCAGCGTGCCGACGGTCACGAAGTGGTTGAACTCCCCCGACCCCACCCCGACCGGCGTCCACAACCCGCGCAGCGGCCGGGGCAGGCCGGGCGGCGCCGGGGTGCCCCGCATGACGGCCAGCACCTCCAGCGCGGTCGGGTGCGGCTCCAACCGGTCGGCCACCATGTCGTCGAAATACCGCCAGTACGCCGCCAGATCGCCCGGCATCTCCCGCTCGGGCACCCGCAGGATCGCGCCGAGCTGCCGCGACTCGGCGTAGAACCGCTCCTCCTGCTCATGGGTGAACGGGGTGCCGAACCACCGGTTGAGCGCGATGAAGCGTTCGAACAGGGAGAGGTGCACCCAGGCCCACGCCTCGCCGTTCAGCGCGTGGTAGTGCCTGCCGTGCTCGTCCACCCCGCTGATGTCCCGGTGCAGCCTCCTGAGCCGCTCGCCCTCCGCCGGGCCGCCGGCGCCGCCGTACACCCAGGTCTGGACGGAGGCGAGCGTACGGGTGAGCCGCCCCCACGGGTCCGACTTGTACGTGGAGTGCTCGGCTACGGCCGCGCCCACGGCCGGGTGCATGGTCTGGAGGACCAGCGCGCTGCCGGCCACGAGCAGGTTGCGATATTCACCGGCCGTATCCCAGTGCAGCGAACCTGGGCCGAAGGGTTCGACGTCCATGCTGACGACCTCCCGGGTGATACGGCTTTCTCTGCTTGTATCACCCAGAAGCGCCAGAAGTAACCATTTACTTATTCATCCGCAAAAGACGATCTTCCCGAAGATCTCCCCCTCCGCCATGGCCGCGAACCCGTCACGCGCCTCGGCCAGCGGCACCGTACGGTCGACGACCGGACGTACTCCGGTCTGCTCCAGGAACACCGCCAGCCGCTGCAGCTGGTCGCGCGTCCCCATCGTCGAGCCGACCACGGACAGCTGCAGGAAGAACACCCTGTTGAGATCGGCGGGCGGGACCGCGCCGCTGGTGGCACCGGACACGACGATGCGGCCGCCGGGCTTGAGCGACTTGAGTGAGTGGTCCCAGGTCGCCTGCCCGACCGTCTCCATGACGGCGTCGACCCGCTCGGGCAGCCGCGCGCCCGTCTCGAAGACCTGGTCGGCGCCGAGCTCGCGGGCACGCTCGCGCTTGGCCTCCGTACGGCTGGTCGCCCAGACCCGGTAGCCGCCCGCCCTGCCGAGCGCGATCAGCGCGGTGGCGACGCCGCCGCCCGCGCCCTGCACCAGCACGGTGGCGCCGGGCTGGAGCCCGGCCTTGTCGAACAACATGCGGTACGCGGTCAGCCACGCCGTCGGCAGGCAGGCGGCGTGCTCGAAGCTGAGCGCGGCCGGCTTGGGCACGAGGTTGCGGCGCGGCACGGCGACCCGCTCGGCGAACGTGCCGTCGTACGTCTCCGACAGCAGGCTGCGCCTGGGGTCCAGCGTCTCGTCGGGGCCCGAGCCGATCACCGCGTGCACGATGACCTCGTTGCCGTCCTCGTCCACGCCGGCGGCGTCGCAGCCCAGCACGATCGGCAGCCGGTCCTGCCGGATGCCGACGCCCTTGAGCGTCCACAGGTCGTGGTGGTTGAGCGCGGCGGCCCGCACGGAGACGGTCGTCCAGCCGTCCGGCGTCTTGGGCTCGGGGTGCTCGCCGAGCGTCAGCCCGGCGAGCGGATTGTCAGGATCGGTCTGTGTGGCGGTTACGGCGAACATGGCCGCACCCTACTAACAAGATTTCGCTCGACGGCCCGCCACCCTGCCGCCGCGCGTCGCACGTTCTAGTCGAACGCGATCCGGATGCCCTTGATGGCCTGGTCGCGGAACGTCTGGGGGCCGGTGACGGTGACCTGCACCCCGCTGCGGCACACCGAGTCGACGGGCCGCCCGCGTCCGTCGATGACGTAGGGAATCGCGGCGGTGCGCTTACAACCGGGCGCCGGCGCCAGCACCACCATCGTCCCCGCCCCGCCGCCGAACCACAACTGCGGCCCCACCGGCTCGCCCCGCACGGTGTCTCCAGGCCCGGCCAGGCGCACGCCGTCTGTGGAGCCGCCGGCCGACAACACCAGGTAGCCGTCCTTCGTCACCTTGCCCTTGATCCTTTCGGCGAGCGTCGTGCGCTGGTCGAACGACAGCCCCCTCCCCCGGTCGTACATCGCCAGCCGCCACGGCCCGAACGCGAACATCAGCACCTGCCCGTAGCCGCCGCTGCCCGCCGGGCGCGGCCAGAGCGTGACGTTGGGGGCGTAGTTCCTGATCGGCTCGCCGCCTTGGGTGATCTGCGTCTCGCCGCCGTACGGGGCGACGAACTGGCGGTAGTTGCCCTCCACCCAGGCGCCCTGGAACGGTCGCACGCCCATCTCGGCGAGGCCGAGCTCGGCCGGATAGCGCACCTCGGCGCGCGCGCCGTGCGGGAACACCACGTCGATGACCTCGTCCCCGCCCTTCTTCGTGGCGTGGGCGTGCAGGACGTTGGGCGGGTTGTCGATCGTCCGTAAGGACCTGATGGGCTCGGGGACCGGCTGCGGCAGCACGGCCTCGGGCTCGGGATCACGCTCGGGCTCCCGGCTGACGAGCAGGCTGACAGCAGGGACCAGCAGGAGCGCCAGCACCACCACCAGCCCGATCCAGCGGCGGCGTCCGCGCTCGCCGCCTGACTCGATGACGTCGAACCGGTCAGCCACGACGTTCCTCGCCGAGTAGCCTGACTTACGCCTTTCCCTCCAGTTCAGTTGAGGGGGGACCGCCAGCGCAAGCCCTCGAACCTGGCGAAATCCTTGTCGCAGGTCACGAATTCACAACCATGCTCGATGGCGAGCGCCGCGAGGTAGGCGTCCGGGATCAAGTTGCCCGACGCCCCCGCCTGCCGGCACAGCCTGACGAAGATCTCCCAGTGCCTGTCCGCGCCGCTGACCACCAGGGCATGCGGCTGGTTGCGGTAGGACGAGGCGAAGGTCAGGGCACGATCGAGGTCGTCGGGGTTTTTGTAGATGCGCCGGTTGGTGACCGTGCGGACGAAGCCGTTGACGACGAAATCGCTCACGGCGTAGCTGGAGTCACCGTTCACCATCTGTTCCACGATCACATGGCATCGATCGTGATCGGGAGACTCGTGGCGGAAGGCGTTGATGAGGATGTTGATGTCAGCGAGGAGCATGGAACAGCTCCGGGTAGCGCTCCTCGTCATCGAGGTCGTAGACGATGTGCTCCAGCTTCTCGCCGGCGTCCAGCCGCCTCTGGACCCATGTCTGGTAGCCGGGCTCGGCGGTTGATGTGATCAGCTCCACGCGGGGACGTTCCGCCACTTCCGTGGAGCGGTTGATGAGTTGCCGCAAGGCGTCCTCCATCACTGAGTTGAGACTGCGTCCGTTTCTCGCCGCGTATGCCTTCGCCTCGTTGAGGAGCGTCTCGTCGATGCGCACCGTGGTCCTCCGCATGACTCCAGCCTGGGCGAGTGACATAAAAATGTCAACACCGGATAGTAGTCACACGGTCACAGATTTTGCATCCACTTTAGAGGATCACCAGGTCGCCACGTTCACCTCACCGTCGTGGGCCACCCGCACCACCTGCCCGACCAGCTCGCGCGATTCGGCGTCGGCCAGCAGTTCGTCCCGCGTCACCACCGCGTACGCCCGCCCGCCGGAGGGCACGTCCACCACGAGCACCCCTCGTTCGGACGCGCCGTCCCGCCCGTGCGCCACCGTGTACCCGGCGACGACCGCCTCCCCCGAGAAGGCCGGCACGATCGGCGCCTCCTCTGCCACGAACACCGGCGCGGCCGCGTCGAGCAGCCCGCCCGGCAGCCCGCCGGGCTCGCTGGACCAGACGGCGTAGGCGTGCTTGGTCAGGTGCATCCCCACCCCGGTCACCAGCCCGTGCCCGGGCTGCGCGCGTAGCAACCCCGCCATCGTGGCCGTCGAGTGCAGCACGTAACCGCTGGCCGGCCCGCCCGCGTACGGCAGCCCGCCGGTCACCGTGAGCCCGCGCCGGTCCAGCGGGTCGAACCCGATGGCGTCACACGCCTGCCGCAGCGCGATCGCGAAGCAGCTGTAGAGGTCGAGGGCGTGCACATCGTCCGGCCCGAGCCCCGCGCGCTCGAAGGCGGCCTCCGCGGCCCTGCCCATGGCCTCCGAGCGGCCGAGCGCGGGCCGCGCCGCCACCTCCCAGGTGTCCTCCGCGTACGCCCACCCGCGCAGGTACACGCGCTGACCGGCGGGCACCCCGAGCCGGTCGGCCAGCCGCGAGCCGGCCAGGACGACGGCCGCCGCCTGGTCCACCTCCATGACGGCGACCGTGTTCCTGGTGTAGGGCCAGCCGACGAAGCGGTTGCCGTGCACCAGCTCGCCGGGGGTGCGCGCGGTCCTGCGCCAGGCGTACGGGTTGGCGGCGGCCACCTCGGTCATCGGCGCCATCATGCGCCCCCGCTCGCGCATCTCCTCCTCGATCGTGAGGCCGAGCGCCGCCCGCCGCGCCGTCTCCATGATCGCGTACGTGTGCACCGGCATGAACAGCCCGTGGGCCAGCGCCGCCGGATGCGGCGGCCGTTCCCATCCGTAAGGGGGTTTGGGCACGGCCGGATGGCTCCAGGGCACGCTCTCACCCGCCTGCCGGTACGCCCGGCGCGTCGCCAGCGCCTCCGCCCCCGCGATCAGCGCCGAGTCGATCTCCCCTGCCGCGATCCTCGCGGCGGCCTCGCCGATGAGCAGGTGCGGAGCCGTACCGCTGACCTTGGAGTAGGCGCGGTGGCGCGGCGCGGCGCCGAGGCGCTCGGCGAGGCGGCCCACCGGGGAGTCGTACTGCCAGGAGTCGGTGTAGACGAGCTGGATCGAGTCGAGCCGCCCGGCGGGGAGGCGGGCGTCGGCGGTGGCCGCGCGCGCCACCTCCTCCCACAGGTCGAGCGGCTCCGGGCCGGGCTGCTCGCGAATGGTGCGTTGTGCGATGCCAATGAGGCAGGGCGTGCGAGGATCCATGAAACCATCTAACCAGAACAACATTCGGTTGATAAGCAGTGGTGTCTGATAAAGCGAGTTACCACTGTTGCCGGAGAAGAAATACCAGCACCCCTCACCTGCGGAAATGCCGATCAGGAATACATGCGATCTCGCTATTTATATAACGGAACGGAACCAGGCCATGCTTTTTCAGGCCGTTTCCTGGCCGCCGGTCCGGCCATTCATTAACGTTCCGAACGTTTTCCTGGCCCACCCGGGGCGCAGCACCCCGCTCTGGGCCGCCGAAAGCCGAAAGGAGCTCCATGAATTCCCGAGCAAGGCGCGTCGCGATCCCGCTGGCCGGCCTGGTGGCCGTCGGACTGGCCGCGGGAACGGTCAGCGGCGCCGCGGCCGGCGCGACGGCACCCTCAGACGTCGTGTCCAAGAACGCCGCCACCCCCGCGGAGCAGGCGATCCAGTTCTGGACGCCGGACCGCGTGAAGCGGGCGACCGACCACGACGACACCATCGACCTGACCACCAAGGGCATCAGGGGCGGCAACAGCACCCCCGACGGCCCCGCCGGATCCGTTCCGCCGATCGGCGGAGAGAAGAAGACGAAGACCAAGAAGAGCAAGCAGGTCAACCTGCCGAACACCGTCGGCCGCGTGTTCTTCACGCTGCCCAAGGCCGACCCGCGCAACCCGAAGAACTGGCGTTACTGCTCGGCCAGCTCGGTGCAGGGCAAGTACCGCAACCTCGTGGCGACCTCCGCCCACTGCGTGTACGACACCAAGAAGAACACCTTCTACGACAACTGGGTGTTCATTCCGTCGTACTGGGACGGCAAGAGCGTCTGGGACGGCAAGGCGCCCTACGGCATCTACGCCGCCAAGACGTTCAACGCGCACGACGATTTCCTGGTGAAGGAGGACTTCGACTACGACTACGCGTTCGTCAACGTCTACAACGGCATCAAGGTCGACTGGGCCAAGGACAGGGGCCGCTGGAGGTGGACGGTCAAGAACGTCGGCCGCCTCGGTGACAACGTCGGCGGGCAGGGCTTCACCTGGAACCGGAGCACGAAGGCGACCGTGTTCTCCTTCGGTTATCCGGCCGGCGAGCACCCCGACGGCGACAAGCCGTTCAGCGGGCGCACGATGAAGTGGTGCTACGGCAAGACCAAGCCGATGCCAGAGGCCAAGAAGTACAACCTGCAGGAGCACGTCGGCCTCAAGTGCTCCTTCACCGCCGGAGCGAGCGGCGGGCCGCTCCTCTACTCCTACAAGAGCGCGTCGCGCACCGGCTACCTGATCGGTGTCAACAGCGTCGCGTGGGACACCGACGGCAACGACCGCTACGACCACATCTCGTCGCCGTACTTCAACACCGACACCTACAAGGTCTACAAGGCCGCCGCCAACCGCTGGACCGGCAACATGCCGTGATCAAGCCGGGCACCCCAGGCCCCGGTTCCCGGATGGGATCCGGGGCCTTCCCCTGGCGGCGGAATGGGGTGGGCGGCGACGTGGTGTGCGCCACTCGATCGACACCGAAACACAGCTGAATGACGACATTTCGCGACGCATCATCAAGCCCGCTACACCTACGCTGACCTGCGAAGATGCCGCCGATTAATGATCATTTAGAGGTATCCCGAGGGGATGTCTGACAGGTTCCTTATAGTGCGAAGTGCACCCTTGATCAGGTAACGAATCTCTATCCTCGCTGCAATACCGTCTGTACATCTGGAAAAATCCCACCTTACGACCCTAAGAAAGGCAAAAGATGATCCCCCGGGCCAGGCACGTCGCGCTCGCTGCACTGAGCAGCGCGCTGCTCGTGCTGTCCGCCCTCACGGGGATCGCCGACGCCACAGCCAACAGCACAGTCAACAGCAAGGTGTACGCCGTCCCCCTGGCCACGACCCAGGCGGACGTGAAGAGGGTCGCCGAGCACTGGAAGCCCGACCGGCTCAAGGTGGCCGACAACTACAGCCCGGCCACGCCCGGCGCCAAGGCCGCCCCGACCTCCGAGCCCCAGACCGCCACAGATCAGGGCAACCCCGTCGCCGCCATCAGGCGCACCCTCGCCGCGCAGAGCGTGGCGTCCGCGATGCCGCGCAAGGGCAAGATGGCCACGACCATGGGCAAGGTCTATTTCCGCTTCGGCGACAAGGAGTACTGGTGCTCGGCCAGCGCCGTCGCCGCCCGAAACCGCAGCGTCGTCGCCACGGCCGCCCACTGCGCGTACGACTCACGCCAGGCCAGAGCCGCCGACTCCTGGATCTTCGTCCCCAATCCCGGCCCCAACGGCGAAGCATCCCAGGGCATCTACGTCGGCGCCGCCATCAGCATGCACGAAGACTGGTCGGGCAAGGGCGACTACGACTACGACTACGCGTTCGTGACCGTGCACCGCGGCTTCACCTGGACGAAGAAGAACAACTCCTACGTCATGAAGGACATCGGCCGGCTCCAGGACAACGTCGGCGGGCAGGGACTCGACCTCAACAAGAAGCCGTCCACGTACTCGGCGTTCTCGTTCGGCTACCCGGCGGGCCCCCAACCCGACAGAAGCCACCCGTTCAACGGCAAGAAGCTGCGCACCTGCGAGAGAGGCACCACCTTGTGGGCAGCCGTGGCCCCCGCCTTCGACCTGCAGAAGGGCGTACAACTCCAGCCGTGCGACTTCAGCCACGGCGCGAGCGGCGGACCCTGGCTGATCGGCTGGAACGAGAACCGCGGGCTCGGCACCCTGGTCGGGGTCAACAGCCTCACCTGGAACCGGGACGCCCAGGGCTGGTACGACGCCGTGTCGTCACCGTACTTCGACACCACCACGGGCGAGGTCTACCGGCACGCCGCCTCCGTACGAACGATCTCCAAAGTCACCTGACCCCAGGCGCTGCACGTCCAAGCGATGTGATGCATCCACCAGCTGAGAAGCTGCCTGCTCGAGGCGTCCGGGCTTCTGCCAAAATAGGACGCCGATACCCGGCCGGACAGATACCGACCAGCGCCGGGGCGAAGCAAGCGCTTCTGCTATGCATGACGAGAGTTTTGACCACGGGAGATGTGATGACCGAGCAGCTGGCGGACGCACTGGGGTTCCGCTGGGACAGAGACTCGATCAGGCACGACGTGGGTGTGCACTCGGTTGAGCGGGCCGTCTGGCGCTATCAGCGCGCGCTCCCGGAGTTCGTGTGGGATGCCGCCGCACTGGAGGGAAATCCCTTCACCTACCCAGAAGTGCAGACGATTATGGACGGCATCACGGTGGGAGGTCGCAAGATCAGCGACGAACGGCAGGTGGTCAACCTCGCCGAGTCGGCCAAGGAGCTGGTCAGGGTCGTAAAATCTGAGAAATTCACGCTGGACAAGCCGACGTCGGATCATTTCCAGCAGCTGATCGCACAGGGCGAGGCTCTCGAAGTGGGGCATTTCAGAGGAGAAGGCCCGCTTACTCTCACGCCCGGAGTAAGCCTGGGAGAACACGGCAGGTATATGCCACCTCCGACCGAGCCTGGAGGAGACAACCTTCGCCGGATTTTCACCGTCGGCGTGGCAGCCATCCGGACCGAGATCGAGTCGCCGTTCGAGCAGGCATTGGCATACTTCCTGTTCGCCGCTCTCCAGCAGTTCTACTTCGATGGCAACAAACGCACCGGCCGTACGATGATGAACGGGCACCTGATGTCGCACGGAATCGACGCCATCAGCGTGCCGGCCGCACGGCGGGCGGAGTTCAACACCACCATGGTCGGCTTCTACCGGACCAGAGACGCCACCACCGCGTTCGCTTTTCTTGCCTCATGCCACCCGGACTTCGAAAACCCTCCAGGTATCTTGTAACGCCCTCCGCTCTGCCCTGTCGGGGTCTGCGGGTGAAGTGCGAAGGCAAGTCGGGCGACTGTCCCGCTCCCTCCCTGACACCCGCCCAGCGCGGATCCGCTTCGAATGTGGGCACGCAAGATGGGCTCAGCCCTTCCCTCCCCCCGTCACCGCGGAACCCCAGGCTTTCATCATCTTCCCGAATTCCTTACGGAAATGCTCCCGGTCGATCGGCTCGCTGGCGTGCTGGAAATACCAGTTGTCCAGCTTTCCCCGTAGCCCGTTGAACTGCGGGGAAGCCGCCTCATAGCCGAAGTACTCCTTGTAGTACCCGAAGTGGCTCCACATCCCCGGAGTGGCCGCCTTCTTGCCGGTCGTCCACGTGTGGTTGACCTGCGGGCTCAGGTCGCGTGCCATTTCGTCATGCGTCGCCTGCACCAGGGAACGGGGTCCGATGAACGACATCTTCCCGGTGGCGACCTGCGGCAGCTGCAGGAGTTCGTCCCATCCGGCGGTTCGCATGACGTTGCCGAATCGTGTGACCCGGGTATCAGCGGATCCCAGGCTGGAATCCATGCCGTCGGAGCTCTTCATCGAGCGCAGTTTCCACATGTTGAAGAGTTCGCCGTCCTTCCCGAGCCGCGGCTGCGACATGAAGGGATTCTTGCCGTCCTCGGCGAACTTCACCAGCGCCGTCAAGCCGGCCACGGGCGCGGCGAGCGGCATGAACGCCATGGACCATTTGAACTCCATCCACCTTTTCTCGGGGCTGCGCAGCCACTGCAGTCCCTTCTTGGGGAAGGATTCCCACGGCAGGCGAAGTCCCAGTTCGGGAGACACACGCTGCCGGCCGGCCGCGAACGTCTTGCCGGCGAGTTCCGCGCCGGTGCCGAGAAGGGCCATGCCGAAGCCGGCCTGTGCGGCATGTTTCCAGTCCCAGCCGTACCCGCTCGCCCATCCGGCCGTCGCCAGGGCGCCGGTGCTCACCGTTCCCCCGACGAGGAGGCGGGAGAGGACCCGTTCCCAGCCCGGTTTCTCCATTGCCGCGGCCAGACCGGTCAGCAGCGGGCCGCCCTTGCGCAGAAGCGAGGGCAGGGCGCCGTGCGCGCCGCCCATGAGGCCGCCGGCGACCGCCCCGTGCCATGTCGTCTGGAGCAGCTGCTTCAGGTCGACGTCACCGGTGGCGAACAGCTGGTCGATCACGTTCAGCCCACCGGCGAAGGCCATGCCCAGCACCGCCTCGCGAATGATCCGCAAGGTGATCTGCAGGGCCATCCCCTCCAGCCGGATGGCCCTCGCCGCCGCGGCATTGAGGTAGGGGTTGATGACGGTCGCCACATACACCAAGGCCACCACGTAGGCGGCGGCCACCCAGTAGTGCCACTGCGCCTTGGAGATCGCGTCCATCCCCGTCCGGCAGTAGTCGGCGAGCTCATCCGACTGCCGTTTCAGCTCCTCCAGCAGCCCTTTCTCGCCGGTGAGCATCTTCACGGCCTTCTTGAACTCGTCCGTGTTCGGCCCTTCCCCGGACGCGATCACCCGCCCCGCGTGCTGATCGACCGCCTCCGCCACCCGATCGACCACACGGCCGACCGACAGCGCGGCCTCGCGCAGCACGTTCACCTTGCCGATGTCGCCGTCAGGGTAGGCGCACCCGAAACCCATGGCCTGCAAGAACCATGCCGCCTGCTGCACGAAACCGGGCGGCTCGACCGTCGAGGGCAGCCTGCCGCCCTCGATCGCCGGCCGATACTCCTCGATCTCCTCCAACGCGGCGGATGGCGAAGGCTGCGAGGACCTCTGCCCGTCCAGGACATCCATGGTCGCGCTGTTCGCGCTGCGATAGGCGGTGCCGGCGTTGACCATCCCGGCGCCCATGCCCTGGAGCAGGTTCACCGTACCGACCAGGTTCTCCAGCAGGGCGTCGCGCAGCCCCACGAAACCCGGCGCCTTCCGCGCCCGGTCGCCCTCGTACAGGGCCCGGCCCAGATCGTCACTCCCGAACGGCCGCTCGCTCATCGCGTCGCAGAACTCGTCCACACCGATCCGCAGGTCGCGCACCGCGTCCTGGACGCCACCCCCGGCTCCCATCCAGAGTTTGGCGGAGAATGCGGTTTCCAGCATGGTTGCGACCCCAGCGAGCGTTACCGACGATCGGGTTGATCTTGTCGCGAAGACTGTCAAGAGTGTACAAGGATCACCGAACGGTGCAATTCGGATACAGAACTCCTCGCATGGGGCAACGTGTCACCACGCTCGACCGCTCACGATACGCAGCCACAGCACCTGCGCCTCGCGGACCGACGTCCAAGGACTCTCGACGATCACAGGCACGTCGTTATCTCCGGACGCTCGGCGAATGAACGACAGGCCCCCTGCCGCACACAGTTCATACGAGGGCCGCCGGCAGTCGCAGGTGTAGTCATTGACCCGGATCCGGCAACCGCGTGGATGGCCTTGTCGCCAGTCCACCCGTTCAGCTCCAGGCTGAGGAGCCGGCACGTGTACGCCATGGTAGTCGCCCCAGGCGAACGGCTCCGGGACCGTCATGGCGTCGTACGCCTACCGGTCTGGTGCACAGGTTTCTACAGTGGCCTGGTGATGGAGTTCCGCGAAGACCAGCCCCGATGGCAGCAGGTTGCCCAGGTGATTCGCGAGCGCATCGCCGAAGGGACATACCGTCCCGGCTCCCGGGTGCCGAGCGAGAACGACCTCATGCAGGAGTTCGGCATCGCTCGCATGACGGCGCACAAGACCATGAGAGCCCTCCGCGAGGAGGGCTCCATCTACACCGTGCGAGGCATGGGCAGCTTCGTCAGCATTCCCGAGAGCACATGACTGTCGGCCCGTTGACCCGAGCTCGTCACGTACCGACCCGATTGAAGGGCGGGCGGCGGGCCCAGGTGGCCCAGCGCCAGAGCCATTCGAGCGGGCCCTGGCGGTAGCGGCGCAGCCACAAGGCGGACAGCAGCCACTGGGCCGCGAGGATGGCTCCCGCGGTCAGGAACGCCACCTGCAAGGACTGGCCGACCGGCAGGCCGAGGATGCGACTGGCCGCCAGGACGAGCAGCGTGGCGGTCAGGTAGTTGGTCAGGGCCATCCGGCCCAGCGGCGCGAAGACGACCCGAAGCACCGGCCGCAGCGGCGTACGCAGCAAGACCAGCAGGGCGCACACCACCACGCCGGCGATGAGCAGGTCGGCCAGGCTGGACGGGAACGACGGCTGCATCAGCTCAGTCCCGGTCTCCACTTGGGCGTGCACCCACAGGGCAGCGGCCGCCCCAGCCGCGAAGACCAGCCCCAGCAGGAGCGGCCCTCGGGTGGATCGCTCGATCCGCTCGATCACCCCGTACCGGACCAGTGCCGAGCCGAGGAGGAACAGCCCGGCGATCAGCAGAGGCCCTCCCCCGCCGAACAGCGCCACCGGAACGAGCACGGCGGCGAGGCCGGCCACGGCCCATCGCGGCAGCCAGGACGAGGGCAGCAGCACCAGCACGCCGACCACCGCGTACTTGGTCAGGATCTCCCCCGGCCACAACACCATGTGCACGAGCCCGATCGCGAGCAGCGCCACCAGCCGTCGCAGCAGGACCAGCCACGGGCGGGAGACGCGGTCGGCGGCGGAGTCCAGCAGCAGCGTGAACCCGATGCCGAACAGCAGGGAGAAGATCGGTAACCCGAGCCACGGATCCCAGTCACCCATGGGCTGCGTCACGACGGCGGTGCCGTGGTTGGCGATCAGCTGGATGTTGGCGAACAGGATCTCGCACAACGTGAACCCGCGCAGCACGTCGAGCGCGATGATCCGCGGCCGGCCGGAGGAGAGCGCGCCTGTCTGCGGCCGGCCGGACGCGGGCGTAGCGGTAGAGGCGGTGGCGTCGTGCGGGAGACGGCGACCGGGATGGCTGGTCGGTTCTCGGGGGAACTCTTCGCGAGGCATAGGGCCGAATCCTGCAGGGCCGCCCGCGGGGACGGTATCGGCCGAAAGCAGGGTCAGCAGCATCCATGATCGTACTTTCGGGCAAAGTCACAGGCGGTGGCGACGTCCCGGGGTCGGCCGGTTGCTGATCGTGCCCGATGCTGGATGTCATGTTCCGCATTCCGCCGCGCACGGCCACCGACGCCTACCTCTCCAAGATGGGCGGATCGGTACGCCTCGACATCGTCTTCGACGTCGATCTCGGAGAGCTGGTGGAAGGCCACCACGTGGTCGCCCGCGGGCTGGAGTTGACGGACGCCGGCGGCGTGCTGCACTACGAGTTCGTGCCCGGACTGCGGGAACAGGAGGAGGAAACCAAGGGCCCCTTCTTCTGGTACTGGATGTTGTCCACGGAGGACGACCTCGGTACCCCCTACAACGACTACAACAACGGTGCATTCGACCCGGACGGCGAGACGGCCGCGCATGGAACTCGCCACCTGGGCGGGCCGGTTCCCAACACAGCCCGCCTGCTGCATCTGAACTTCACGCCGGCCGAGGGATGGACACCACCCCGATCCTGGTGTCGGCAACTGGACATTTCCTTGCCCGACGGGCACGTAACAAAGTCGCGGACTTCCCCACACTAAGACGCCGAATGACAACGGCACGGAGCACTCGTCGGCTGATCCTGCATGATGGCGCTACAGGCATCGGGTGAACGTGCAGGTGATCGCCTCCCCGGACAGAACGATCGTGTGGACCTCCGGAGCGCTGCCGGGCGAACACCGCAAACTGAGCGCCGCCCGGGTCTGGGGCATCCTGCGCGCCGGAGCGGGCCGGGATCATTGCCCTGGCCGACAAGGAATACTCGCTGCGAGGCCCCCAACCAGCCTTAATGAGCACTTCGCTCAATTGCACACGTGACTTGCGCCACTGCCCCTCATCCTAGCTAGTCGTCAAATACAACCACTAGGTCGCGATCAGCCGGGAAATTCTCAACAGTTACCAGAATACGCCGACCCTGCACGATCTTGGTCACTCCTGCAACACAACGATCGCCACACGGCTCGATTGGCAGTGACACATTAACCCATCCCGCGGAATAAAATTTGCGCAATAATTCCGCAGAAGTCTTGCCAGTGTCAGCATCATAGGTAATCCAAACACCACCCTCCACGTCAGAGTCGCAATCATTGTATGTCTGCAGTGTCGTTTGCATCTCCGGCGTCAATAAAGGCGCAGTTGCCTTTTCCAGTAGTTCCGCTTCGCCCTCAGCTTTGGCATAACAGGACTCCAGACCTTCTGAAGTATTCGCATTGCCCTGTTCCGTACACCCCGCGCCAAGGAATGCCACAAGAACGAGTAGCCAGGACGCCTTTTTTCCCATACGATTTCCCATCTCCACCCAGAGGCATGAAACTTCAACAGATCGCATCATGACCTACATTTTCTGCTTCCTCCATACGCAACACACATGCGATCTTCACTTGTCAGTTCGTTATTGTCGTAGAGGTCTCGACCCACCTTGAACAGTCGATCCAGCAATGGCTTCATACTTTCATTCCAAGGAGCGCCATTCCGCGCCACTTGATAGCTCGGATACCACTCGGTTCGATGATCCAATGCCCATTGGCGCGCCACATTATTATTATACTGGTCGACCCGAGTGTCACATGAAAGGCGAGGCTTGCAAGGCTTACCGCCACCTTCGTGCGCGTCGCCGATCTCCTTGGCGGCATCGGCACCATACTCCCACGTCAAAAGAGCTTGCCAGATGAAGTGGCGAATGGCATTTCTCGAAGGAGTATTTTTTCTATTTCCGTACTTTTCGTCGAGATATTCGGATACCAACTCGGCATATCCATAGGACTGGAAACATAAAACCGGATTGTTTTTACACCAGTTCTTTTCGGCCTCCGAGATGCGATCGGAAGGACTGGAAGCCTTGAGGACGACGCTCACACCGCCGCCGCCATTCTTCTCTACTGCAGACCGCTCCCCCAATTCACGCAACACTTTCTGGCGATACTTCCACGCGAAGTCAAGTACGGCAGGGTCAATGCCGTTATATGCTTCTTTGATAAATCCATCTATTATCCACTCACTCGACTGCCAAAATCCCTTTGCAGTGATCCATCCATTCGGGAGAAGGTTCATTCGCTTCATTTCTTCGACAGTCATCACGTTGACCAGATTGGTGACAACCGCGCCGCACCCACCGTAGGTGTCGCAGCCGATGGGTCCGCCACCTCTCGATATACCACAGCTACCAATGCAATAGCCGCCTGCGCCTCCCTCGTCGCCACCGTAGACAATGCCGTGCTGGGCATAAATATCGGTGGCTGATTGGTAGCCGATGCCTGGTGTGTAGTGCCCACTTCCTGTGCTGACGGTGTTGTGGCCGGTGGGGTCGGTGCCGGTGAGGGGGGAGGCGTTGGCGTAGGTGTAGCGGTTGGCCTGGATCGAGGGGTTCGGGTCCAGGGTCATGGTGTCGCGGCTGGTGAAGGTGCCGGTGTCGGGCTGGTACCAGCGGGCGTGCATGTTGACCTTGCCGGTGTCCGGGTCGGTGTATTCGCCCTGGTAGCCGAGGTTGGTTTTGGTTCCGGTCTGGGCGGTGACGGCGCCGAAGGGGTCGTAGGCGGTGGAGGTCTGCAGGGTGGTGGTGTAGGTGGCCACCAGGTCGCCGTGCAGGTCGGTGAACGCGGCCACCGCCGCGCCGCTGCCTTCCTTGAGGCCGAGCAGGCCGCCGCCGACGTCGCGGGCGTAGCGTGCCTGGACGGCGCCGCTGCTGTCGGTGATGGCGGCCAGGTCGTTGCCGAGCCCTGCGTAGGCGAAGGTCTGCTTGGCGGTGCCGTGGATCCGGCTGGTGAGGCGGTCGAGGGCGTCGTAGGCGTAGACGCTGTCGCCGTCTGCGATGAGCCGGTCGAAGGCGTCGAAGGTGTAGTCGGTGGTCGTGCCGGCCTTGGTCTCGGTGGCCAGGGTGCCGCGCGGGGTGTAGGTGTAGGTGCTGCCGTCGCCGGTCAGCAGCCGGTTGCGTTCGTCGTAGGTGAAGGTCTTGTCGCCGGCCTTGGTGCGGTTGCCGGCGGCGTCCCACTCATAGGCGGTGGTGGCGCCGTCAGGGGCGGTCCACGAGGTGAGGCGGCCGGCGTGGTCGTAGGCGTAGGTGCTGGTGCCCGCCCCGGCCGTGCCTGCGGTGGTCTTGGTGGTGAGGTTGTCGTCCTTGTCCCAGCCGTAGGTGATTTTCGCGAGCTGGGTGCCGGAGCCGTTCTCGAGCGTCTGACCGGTGAGGCGGTCCATGGGGTCGTAGTCGAAGCTCTGGGTGCTCGCCGGGCCGCTGGTGGCGGTGACGGTCTTCAGGCGGCTGGCCTGGTCGTAGCCGTAGGTGAGGGTGCGGCCGGTCACCGGGTCTGTCGCAGTGGCCAATCGGCTGGCGTTGTCCCAGGTGAAGGCGGCGGTGCCGGCGGCGTCGACCCGCTGAATGGGGTTCCCGAGCGCGTCGTAGCTGTAGGCGGTCTCCTGGGTGCTGCCGCGCATCACCTTCAACGGCAGGTTGCGGTCGTTGTAGTCGACGGTCAGGTTCCCGGCGGCGGTCATGCGGTTGGCCAGGTCGTAGCCGAAGGTGCGCTCAGCGGTGGCGGCGCCGCCGCCCGCGCCGGTTTCCTTGGCCAG
This sequence comes from Nonomuraea sp. B5E05, assembly GCF_039880665.1. Classification (NCBI taxonomy): domain Bacteria; kingdom Bacillati; phylum Actinomycetota; class Actinomycetes; order Streptosporangiales; family Streptosporangiaceae; genus Nonomuraea; species Nonomuraea sp. B5E05. The sequence continues at coordinate 66,434 of NZ_JBDPMJ010000009.1, read as the reverse complement.
GCGGCCGAGGTGGTCGAAGACGCGGTCGATGCGGACGCCGCCGGGCTGGAGGGTGGCGACCGGGTTGCCGGCCGCGTCGTAGAGGTGGGTCCAGGTGCGGTCGGCCGCGTCCGGGTGGGCCGTGGTGGCGGGTTCGGTCACCGACTCGGCCAAACCGAGGCTGTTGTAGGTGGTCCAGGTGGCGTTGCCCCGGCCGTCGGTGAGCCGGGTGCGGGCGCCGGTCGCGTCGTAGCCGAGGCTCGTGGTGATCGACTCGCCGTCCGAGACCGGCTCGATGAGCGAGGTGGGGCGTCCTAGGGCGTCGAACCTGTGCTGGGTGAGGTGTCCCTCGGGGGAGGTGAGGCTGGTCTGGTTGCCAGCGGCGTCGTAGCCGAAACGGTAGGTGCGCAGCACATCGCCGCTGCGGTCGAGGTCTTTGGCGGCGATCTGCCGGCCGGCCAGGTCATAGTCGGCGGTGTTCGCGTTGCCGTTGGGGTCGGTGGTCTTGATCAGCCGTCCGGCCAGGTCGTAGGCCATGCTGGTCGTGTTGTTCAGCGGGTCCGTCACGGAGGTGACCTCACCGGCCGCGTTCACGCCGTAAGAGGTGACCTTCTCACCCGGCTCGCCTGGGGCGGTCTGCTTGACCAGCCGGCCCGCGTCGTCGTATTCCATGGTGGTGGTGTAAGACGCCGTGGACGGCTTGCGCTCGATCTGCGTGGCGGTGATCTGCCGGCCGAGGTCGTCGTAGGTCGCACCGGTACGCGCCCCGGTAGGGTCGACCGTGGCGAGCTTCTCCCCCGCCATGTCGTACTCCGTCACCCACGTCCCACCCTGCTGCCCCTCGGGGGCGGGGTCGGTGACGCGCACCTGACGGCCGAGCCTGTCGTACTCGAAAGTGGTGGTGTTGCCGCGCGGGTCGGTGGTGGAGGTGAGCTGGCCGGCCGCGTCGTAGGTGAGCGAGGTGGCCGGGGTGAGCGCGGTGCCGCCGGGCGGGGTGTAGCTGGGCGCCTTCTGGCCGGTCAGCCGGCCGGCCTTGTCGAAGACCGCGGTGACGGTACGGCCCTCGGCGTCCGTCTCGTGCGTCTTGGCGCCGAGCACGTCATAGCCGAACCGCACGGTGGGGCGCGCGTCGCCGGCCGTGCCGACCTTCTCGACCTTGACCTGCGGTCCGGTGGTCTCTACGAGGCGGCCGAGCGCGTCGTAGCGCATCTCGGTCGTGTACGCGTCCTTGTCGGCGCCCGCCACATTGCCGCGCGGCTCGGTCGACGCGGTGGCCAGACCGCGATCGTCATAGTCGACAGTGGTGACGAGGTCCTCCTCGCCGTTCTCGACGGTCGTCCTGGTGGGCAGGTTCGTCGTGGTGTAGGCCTGTTCGGTGACCTCGGCGCGGTCGCTGCCGGCGCTGGTACGGGTGGTCTTGATGATGTTGCCGTTGGCGTCGTACGTAAAGGCGGTTTTGCGGTCCAGCCCGCCGGGGTCGAACCTCTGCGAGGTCAGGAAACCGGCCGCGTCGTAGACATACTCGGTCGTCGACTTCCCGCCACCGGTGACGAGCTTGATCTGGTTGCCCGCCGCATCGTAGGTGTGGCTCTCCAGCACGACGTCCCGCGCGGTCGCGGAGCCGTTCAACTTCACGTCGTCGGCGATCTTCTTGGCGAGCAGGTTGTCGCCGAAATAGTCGAAAGAGGTCCTGCGGCCCATCGCGTCCGACTGGGTCGCCAGGCGGCCCGCCGCGTCATAGCCGAACGACGCCAGGACCTTGTCCGTGGCGGGCTGCGGGTCGACCGGGCTGCCGGTCCAGCCCTTCAACGTCTGAGTGATCAGCTCGCCGCGCTCGCTGTAGGCGTGCTCGACCACCGCGCCCCTGGCGTCCGTCACCGTCGCCGGCTTGCCGATGGTGTTCCAGCTCTGACGCACCACACCGCCCTCAGGGTCGGTGATCGTCTCCACCCTGCCGTGGTCGTCGTAGGTGTAGACGGTCGCGCGCTCGGCGTCGCCGCCGGTCAGGTCGCTGACGGCCTCGCGCAGCTTGGCGCCGTCCGGGTCATAGGCGTACGTGGTGCGCTTGGTGTGCGTGACTCCGGACACCTCGTTCTTCACACCCGGCTCGGTCCGCGTCGCCAGGCGGCCGAGCACGTCATAGGTGAGGACGGTCTTCACCCCGTCGGGGTGGGCTTCGGACACGTGCGAGCTCTCGCGGAGCCGGCCCAACGCGTCATAGTCCAGCTCGACCTGCAATCCCTCGGGGTCCCGTTGCTCGGCCAGGTCACCGGCCGCTGTATAGCGGTAGGTCCACGTGTTGCCCCTGGGATCGGTCTGGGAGGCGACCAACCCGGCCGGGGTGGTGCCACCCCCGACGGCTGCTTCCGTGCCGTCAGTGTAGGAGGTCGTGACCGAGCGGCCGTCGGGAAAGCCGGAGGTGGCGGGGGTGGTCTGCTTGGTCTGCTCGCCGTACTGGTTGTACTCCCACGTGGTCGCGTAGGTGTCGCTCTCCAGGTCGGACGAGCGGGCATCCCGATGGACGACCATCTTGTCGTTGCGCGGGTCGAACTCGTCATCCTCGTTGACGTAATAGTCGGCGTAGCCGAATTGGCAACTGGAGTCCGTACGACATGACCTGCCGCGGATCGGGTTCCCGCGCTCGTCGTTCCACCAGCGGACAACGTTTCCGTTGCCGTCGATCCTCTTGGCCGGGAAGCCACCGGTGTCGTACTCGTAGCTGGTCTTGAACTGGAGCTGGTCGATCTCGTACACCAGGCGATCGGCACGTCCCCGGTCATAGCCGTAGGTCTGCTTGCCGTCGCGCGGATCGATGACCTCGACCGTGTTGACCTTCTCGACCCAGTCGACCTCGGGCTTGCCGATCTTCCACGTGCCCCCGTGCCTGTCGACGTGTGTCAGGAGGCGGTCTGTCGCGGTGTCGTAGGTGTTCTTGGCCCAGATCCGGCCAGACGGCAGCGTGACCTGCGTCAACTTGTTGCCGACCTTCGCACGGGCAGCCCAGTGCGCCTGGATCGTGGCCTCCGGCAACGGCTTGCCGTAGACCGCGAACTCGTCGATCGTGCCCTTGAACGCGAAGGCACCGGAAGCCGTCTGGCCTCCCGGAACATCCGACCAGGAGGTGGCACGGTCACCGCTGCCGACGAACGCGTACGCGCGGTAGTCCGGCACGATCGTTCCGCTCAGCTCACCGGCGAGTTCACCGTCGAGATAGAGCTTCTGCTGCTCGCCCCCCACCGTGAGCACGACATGATGCCACTGACCATCGTTGACCGGATCGGCCGAGGTGATCGGGGTGAACCCCGAACCCGACAACTCGCCCAGTTGACCTCGCAGCCGGCCATCAGTGCCGACGTACAGGACGGGTCTTGTTGCGCCGAACTGGTAGCCGAACTGACCAGCGGAGAGCACGACCCCGCTCTGGGTGGTCTTGATCCAGCCTTCGACCGAGACTTCGTTCCTCAGACGATCCAACATGTCGAACGGAAGTTCCATGGTGGACTTCGTGAAACCAGCGGCGGTGTCGCTGCTTCCCTCCAGCGCACCCGGCTCGCCCACGGTAACGCCGGAATAGATGCCCGTGCCGCCCTCACTGCCGAGGTTGGCCGCGGGCTCGTCCTCTGCGTCGCCCAGGCGCCAATAGCCCACGGGCTCGGCGTCGAGAACGATGCCCTGGTACCGGGAGCCTTCCCCATAGCTGTAGGTCGTGCAGTTCGGCGCGGCCGCCGGCGAGCACACCGACGTCAGGTTGTCACCCGTATAGCTATAGGTCCACGTCAGTACCTTGCCGTCCACCGCGTCCGTGGACACGGTGGCCACGCGGGGCCCGTTCCAGGTGAAATGCAGCGCCCGGCCGCCGATTCCCGTCACCGAGCTGAACGTGCCGTCATCTCCGTAAGAGAGAGTCTGCGTCCGGCCCCGCTTGTCCGTGATCTTGAGCAGCCGTCCCGACGCGTTGAAGTAATAGGAGGTGGAGGAGATGTCCATCAGGCGCCAGCCGCCACCCTCCACCTCCGCCAGCACATCCTTCATCCCCGGCGGCGGCTGGTACGTACCGTCACCCTTGGCGGCGAACCGCACCCGCCGACCACTCGGATAGCTCACCAACAGGCTCGTCGTCGACGTTCCGGACAACTCCGCTACGACCTTCATGTCCCAGGGCGTCGACCAGCCGGCGCCGAACATGCCGTCCGTGCGCGGATCCTGGCTGTTGTACGTCCGTATCACCGACAAGGGCGGACTCGCCGTCGCCACCTGCGCGTCCACAGCGCTCGTGGTGTAGTTCCCCGCAATGGGCGAGAACTCCTGGCCCTCGCTCGCACGCTCTCCCAGATGAAGACTGTTCAACGGCTGACGCGCACCTGTAACGACCAACTGCCTGTCACTGACCGCGGACTCACTACTCTCCGGGTCCACGACACGAACCCACCACTCGTACTGCTGGCCCCATTCCAACGTGTCCTCAGGCACCCGCCAACTACTCACACCCAACTGGGCGGCGGACTGCCAGCACTGCGGCGTCGGGAACGGCTCCCCCGGGTCAGGAAACTGGCCCTCGTCCTCCTCCGGTTTCTCGCAGATGTTGAACCTGAAGCGCAGATCCGCCTCCGTCCCACCGCCCAGACGGGTCGCGCGCACGGTCAGCAGCGGAGTCGCGCTGACCAACGACCCCGTGCCGGGATACACGTGATTGATCAACGGGAACGCGGCCGGCAGAGCCTGCCGATCCCTCTGCTCCGCGCGCTCGACACCGGGCGGCAAATCGGACTTCTCCACCTCCAGCGCCTCGCCACGCCTATCCAAAGGAAGGGCTCCCGGTACTCGGGAATCCCGTACAGGCTTCTGCCCGCCCGCGACCGATGTGGTGGTCACGAGACTGGGCACGACACCCGCGGAACCCAACTGCTGCTTGGGGAAGGCTAAATTCCCCTGCACCCCGGCCACCCCGCTCGCCGCCGCCTGCGCGGATGCCGGACCGACTGCCAGCGAAAGCAAGCCGGGCATGACGGCAACAAGAATGAGGACCGCTGCTCGGGACAGAAAGGGGCGCGACAATGACCAACGCATACTCCGTCACACTCCGAACCGTGCTGGGCGCCCTTGGACACCGGACGAAGCTCCACCCCACCCGGCAGAGGCCGAAGCCCTGACACGTGCAGCCCGGAGCGCAAACAGACAAGTCAAAAGAAATGGATGAGGGGTATCCCAGCTGGCCCCCGCAGGCGGGCGGAGTCCCTCAGATCGGTGGCATCCGGCGGCTACGTGCCTGCGGACGCGTACCGGCGTGGGGGGGCGTAGGCGCACCCGTATCTCCATTCACGTTGGAGGGGTCTCCGGTCGCGGGCCGTGGCGCCGAGCCCTTCGACCGGAGATGACCTACCAAGCATGAATGCCGGTTCTCTCGAGATTCTCCAGAGTCTGTCATGATCTTGTCACATAGATCTGTTACCGCACGTTGTGTCCACCGAGACCGCTGTGGCGGACGATGTCTCGCAGGAAAGCGAATCGAGGGGGCGTTCATTGCAGATTCGGATTCTGGGTCCGGTCGACATCCAGAGTGAAGACCGGGTGGTACCGATCATCGGGGAGAAACAACGGACGCTGCTCGCCATATTCGTGTTGCGGGCCAACAAGATCGTCCCGTACGAGGACCTGCTGAACGCTCTGTGGGGCGACCGGCAACCTCCTACGGGGCGAAGGGCCCTGCACAACCATCTGTGGTCTCTGCGCCGTGCCCTTGGCGACGACGCCGAGATCGCCACACGTGCCGGAGGTTACGCGCTCGCTCTCTCGGCCCATGGTTCGGATCTCGCTGCCTTCCATGCAGAGGTCACCCTTGCCGGCGAACACCGTCTGCGCGGCGACCTCGTCCAAGCCGCCGAAGGGCTACGGGCGGCCCTGGCTCTGTGGCGTGGCCCTGCCCTCTCAGGGACCCGCCTGGAATTCCAGGGCGCGGAAGGCCATCGGCTGGAGGAACGGCGGATCGCCGCGCTCGCCGAGCGGATCGATGTGGATCTCGCCTTGGGGCGGCATGCGGACCTGATCGGCGAGGTGCGGCATCTGGTCGACGCCAACCCGTTGAACGAGCGTTTCCGCGAGCAGCTGATGCTCGCGCTGTACCGGGACGGGCGCCGAGCAGACGCGCTCGAGCAGTACAGGCTGGCGCGTACGTGCTTACGCGACGAGCTCGGGCTGGAACCGGGAGAGTCGCTCAGCCGGCTCCATCAGGCAGTACTCGCCGCCGACCCCGGTCTGCACTTCGCCCAAGGCGCCCCTGCGGCAGGCCTGACGGTGGAGAAGCCCTTTGATCGTCTCGTCCCCCGGCAACTTCCCGCCAACATCGCTCGGTTCACCGGCCGCGGGGAAAGCCTCGACGTGCTGGACGAGCTGCTGGATGCCTCACACGACACAGGAACGCTGGTGCTCTCAGCGGTTGTGGGCGCAGGCGGCGTAGGCAAGACCGCGCTGGCCACGCATTGGGGGCACCGGAGAGCCGACCACTTCCCCGACGGTCAGCTCTACGTGAACCTGCACGGATACTCGCGAAGCGCCCCGGTGGATCCGGCCCGGGCCCTCCACCAGCTACTGCGCGGGCTCGGCGTGGCCTCGGACCAGGTCCCCTACGATCCGGAGGAACGCGCGGCCATGTACAGATCCATGATCTCCAGCAAGCGCATGCTGATCCTGCTTGACAACGCCGCCACCGCCGAGCAAGTACGCCCGCTGCTCCCAGGAGCCTCGCCGAGCAGAACCCTGATTACCAGCCGGGACTCACTGCGCGGACTCGCGGCCACCCATGACGTCGGCATCCATTTCCTTGATGTGCTTCCGCTGGAGGAGGCGACTGCGCTACTCCGAATTCTCCTTGGGGACGAGCGGAACGACGAGCACGACACGATCAGCGAGCTCGCCCGGTTGTGTGGCCGTCTCCCGCTGGCACTGCGCCTGGCGGCCGCGCATGTGCGAGGTCGCCAGGCGGGCTCGGCGCGCGAACTGGTCTCACGATTACGGGCGGGTAACCGACTCACCGCCCTGGAGATCTCCGAGGATCCCCACATCGGCGTACGCGCCGCTTTCGACCTTTCCTACCAGGCGCTGCCCGAATCGGCACAGTCCGTATTCCGATCGCTCGGCTTGCATCCTGGTCCGGACCTGAGTTTGGACGCGCTCACAGCCATGGTCGGTCTGGCTCCCGAGGAGACTCGCGATGCGGTAGACACCCTGGCCAGGGCGCACCTTGTCCATCACGATGCACAGCATCGCCTCACCATGCACGACCTCATCCGCGAGTACGCCAGGGAGCTGGCTCTGGCGCAGAAAGGACACCGGCTGGCGTTGGCACGCCTGCTCAACTGGCACGCCCACACCGCCCGCGCCGCGATGGCCTTCGTGGATCCCGCGCCTGGCCTGCTGTACCCCTCTGAACCGCTGCCCGCCGGAGGCGTACGACGATTCATCGTGCGCGACGAGGCCATGGCCTGGCTCTCTACCGAACACCGCAACACGGTCGCCCTCGTCCTGCTGGCCGCCGACGACGACCGGCCTGTGCATGCGTGGCAGCTCGCCTACATCACCGCGTACCACTTCCACCTCATGGGGTACGTGGACGACTGGATCGCGACACACCGCGCCGCCCTACAGGCCGTCCGGCAACTCGGCGATCGAAGTGGCGAGACAAAGATCCTCACTGCGCTCGGCCATGCCCTTTTGGCCGCCGACCAGTACGAGGAGTTCCTGAACTGCCAGCGAGGCGCGGTGGATCTCGCGGTCCTCTCCAACGACCGGGCGATGCAGGCAGAAGCGCTCTTCTACGTCGCCTACGGCCTCTACCGCACGGGCGAGCTGCCATCCGCCCTCGACACGTGCACACAGGCCTTCGACCTGTACCGCGAGAATGACGACGACGCAGGCGAGTTCGCCGTCACCGACTTGCTCGGGAAGATTTACGTGCGGCTCGGTGACATGCCTCGCGCGTTGAAGCACCTGAACATCAGCCTGGAGTGGCTCCGCGAGCGGGGAAGGCGTTACGACGAGGCGCACACCCTCATGGAGATGGGCCTGGCCAACGCCGGGCTCGGGAACTTGCGCGACGCGCTCGGCTGTCACCGCGAAGCGCTGCGGATCAGCCGCGAGATCGATAACCGGGAGGTGGAGTCGGAGGCCCTCTGCAGAGTCGGGAGCGTCGAGGCGCAGCAGGGGCTGTTCGCGGAGGCTCTCCGTTCCCAAGAAGAAGGACTGGCTCTGGCGAGACAACAGCCTGGCCGGCTCCTGGAGTGCCGGGCGTTGAACAGCCTTGGCGGCACATGTCATGCCCTGGGGGACCACGAAGCGGCCATGCAGCACCACAAAACCGCGCTGGAGATCGCTGAGAAAATCAAAGATCCGTACGAGATGTCAGCGGCCCGCGACGGGCTTGAACGATCTCGCACGACCCGATAGGCATCCAGAAGAAGGGGAAGGCGGCGGAGCCAGGTAGGCAGGGCCATCCTGGTAGGAAGATCTTCTATGGTTCTCCTGACACTCAGTGTTTAACTGGTCACGATGAGCGTATGCGTCATGGTGATCTGACGAACGCCGAGTGGGAACGGCTGGCCCCGCTGCTACCCCCGGAAGAACTACTGCCCCTTGATGACAGACGCGGGCGTCCGCGGACCGGCCATCGGGCGGCGATCAACGGGATGCTCTATCAGGCCCGCACCGGGGAGCACTGGCGAGATCTGCCACAGCGGTTCGGATGCTGGGTCGCCATATATAAGCGTCACCGGCGGTGGGCGGCGGACGGGACCTGGCAACAGTTGTTGTCCGCGATCGAAGTCGTTCAGGGCACGAGCGCCCGGACGCCCAACGATGCCTCGAGTCGTCCCAAGCTGCGCGCCGTCCCGCCGCCGGCACCTCGGCGCAAGAGAGCGGCTCCGAGCGATCCGGTGCTGGCGCGGCTCCGCGCCCACCTGGCGGAGGTCGTCGGCCAGAGGACCGTATAGGTCGCGTACGGCGAGCCAGGGCTCACCTCTATATAGGGGAACGTCCCTCGGAGCCCGGGACGGCCGGCCTTCCACAGCAAGTGAGGCGGCGGCCATGCAGCGGCCCCGCCGTCCCGAGTCGCCACCCGAGGGGAACGCGCCTCGTTGCGCGGGCAACGAAATCCCGACAAACAGGGCCAATGCGGATGTATTGGGTCGGAACCTGAAGATCGCCTGAACGGAGGCAAGCATTTTAGACGGGGCAGGCTCCATTTCGGTTCCTGTGATCTAAGTCACGTTTGGCTGGCTACGTACTGTGTCAGGGCACTAACGGAACTTTCGTTCCAGCAGCAACATGTCGCCCATACCCTGCAAAGACGTAACCTCTCGGTCACCATACGCGAAGATCTCTGAATGGTAACAGTCCGGTAACGGCGGTAGGGGTGCCTTCCGGATGTTCCAAACCGGGTTCCACCTGCGGAGATCACCACGCTATGTTCCTTGCTATCCCTTTACTGACGCATGGGACGCAGGTTGCGACCCACGACAGAGCAAGGAGCAGTTCCCTTGAAGCGCATTCTCATCCCCGCCGGTGGTGCCGTTCTCGCCACCGGTCTTCTGGCCGCCGGCCTCGCCGGTACGGCTCAGGCCGACAGCGACGTCGCCAAGGACAACATGGCGACCAGCGCGGCCAACGCGAAGGCCATCGCGAGCTTCTGGGCCGACAACAACGGCGCTGCCCTTAAGGCCGCCAAGCAGTCCGACGTCTGGACCAAGTCCGACGTCGCCAAGCTGCAGAGCAAGGGCGGCTACAGCTCGGACACCAAGCCGGGTTCGACCGCTCCGATCGGCCAGGAGAAGAAGTCCTCGTCGAAGACGCAGAACGTCAACTTCCCGAAGACCATCGGTAAGGTGTTCTTCGTCAACAGCAAGGGCGAGAAGAAGTGGTGCTCCGCCACTTCGATCCAGTCGAAGTACCGCAACCTGGTCGCCACGGCCGGTCACTGCGTGTACGACACCGCGACGAACTCCGCCACCATGGACAAGTGGGTCTTCGTCCCGGGTTACTACCAGGGCAAGTCCCCGTGGGGCATCTACGTCGGTAAGACCGCCTTCACCCACTACGACTTCGACGTGTACGAGGACTACGACCGCGACTACGCGTTCGTGACCGTGTACAACGGCGTCAAGCTCGGCGAGGGTCAGGGCAAGAAGGTCACCAAGGACGAGTGGGACAAGTTCCAGGGCGTCAAGACCGCCAAGGACGAGGAGATCAGCGCTTCTGAGTACCAGAAGTGCAAGGACTACCACGGCGGCGAGACCCCGGACTGCTGGGCCAAGGCCAGCACCGTCGGCGACCCGGTCGGCCCGGACTACCCCGGTGCCGTGAAGGTCCTGAAGGAAGTCTCCAAGGACCAGTACACCGCTGCTCCGACCGGCAAGAAGAACGGTTCCAAGGCTGTCAAGGCCACGGTCACCGAGTTCGTCACCGAGTCCGAGTACAAGGCCTACAAGGGCCCGGGCTACCAGAAGATCGACTCCAGGGGTAACTTCACCATCACCCACTACTTCCTCAAGTACTGGGTGAAGAAGTCCACTTCGGTGAAGTACTACAGGACGAACTTCTACATCATCGAGGACTTCGCCAAGGACGCCGGTCGCCTCGGCGACAACGTGGGTGGCCAGGGCTTCGCCTGGAACCAGCCCACCGGCAAGGCCGTCCGCGTGTTCGGTTACCCGGCCGCTCCTCACCCCGACGGCAACAAGGCCTACACCGGCATTACTCCGAAGTGGTGCTACGGCAACACCACGAAGAAGCTGGTCGGCTCGAAGGCCAAGAAGATCGAGGAGCACGTCGCCCTCAAGTGCGCCATGACCGAGGGCGCCGACGGTGGCCCGTGGCTGTACAAGTACAGCAACGCCAAGCGTCTCGGCTACGTGAACGGTGTCATCAGCACCTTCAACGACCAGGACGGCAACGGCCGCGTTGACTACATCTCGTCGCCGTACTTCGACGGCGAGACCAACACCGTCTACAAGGCCGCTGCGGCCTCGTGGTCCGGCAAGGTCGTCTAAGTAACCCATAGCGACCGGCCCTAAACCGTTCGTCAGGCGTTACCAGCAAGGGGCTCGGCATCTGCCGGGCCCCTTCGCGTTTTCCGGCCCAGAAGTGAAGGCATTTGGACGCATGGGACCGCCAGATGGTGCCATGCATGCGTTGTGATCTGTGTCACATAGGTTCGTCGGCCTTGGTCCGCGTGGCCTTCGCGCCTCACCGGCCACACTGACAACGCACTTATGTTGATCAGGGCAAACGATGACAAGGTGAGCTTCGCTCAGCTCCTGCGGTTCGGCCAGTTAAACATCACGAAATGATCACGCCCGACTTGTCGCAGCTTTTCCTACCAAAGCGGCTACCGGTCACCAAGATCGACACTGTATGTTCCTGGCTATCCCTTTACTGACGCATGGGACGCAAGAGGCGTTCCACGACAGCGCAAGGAGTCATTGTGAAGCGCATCCTCATCCCGGCTGGTGGCGTGGTTCTGGCCACCGGTCTGCTGGCTGCCGGCCTGGCCGGCACCGCTCAGGCCGCCGACCAGACCGTCGCCAGCGACGCTCTGGCGGCGAACGCCCAGAAGGCGGCCGAGACGCTCGAGTTCTGGACCAAGTCCAACAACGCTGCCCTCAAGGGTGCCGTGGCGTTCAGCCCCGACTCCCTCGAGGTCAAGAAGATCCAGAGCAGCGGCGGTTATTCCGCGGACACCAAGCCCGGTTCGACCGCGCCGATCGGCGAGGAGACGAAGTCCTCCTCCAAGACCCAGAACGTCAACTTCCCGAAGTCCATCGGTAAGGTGTTCTTCGAGGGTCGCGACGGCAAGCTGTACTGGTGCTCGGGCACCTCGATCCAGTCGAAGTACCGCAACCTGGTCGCCACGGCCGGTCACTGCGTGTACGACATCAAGGCCAACCAGGAGACCGTGTCTCGCTGGGTCTTCGTCCCCGGTTACTACCAGGGCAAGGCTCCTTGGGGCGTCTACGTGGGTAAGCAGGCCTTCACCCACTACGACTTCGACGTGTACGAGGACTTCGACCGCGACTACGCGTTCGTCACCGTCTACGACGGCATCGGCGGGTCGCTGAACAAGCCGAAGCAGGTCAAGAAGGACGAGTACGACGCCTACAAGGGCGAGAAGTTCACCAAGGACATTCCGATCTCCGCGGCGGACTACGAGAAGTGCAAGGACTACCACGGCGGCGAGACGCCGGACTGCTGGGCCAAGGCCAACGTCTCCAAGGACCTGGTCGGCCCGGACTACCCCGGCGCCGTGAAGGCTCTGCAGGAAGTCTCCAGGGACAAGTACCTTGCCGCTCCCAGCGGAAAGACGAACGGTTCCAAGGCTCCCGGCGCCACGGTGACCGAGTTCGTCACCGAGTCCGAGTACAAGGCCTACAAGGGCCCGGGCTACCAGAAGATCGACTCTGCGGGTAACTTCACCATCACCCACTACTTCCTCAAGTACTGGGTGAAGGAGTCGAGCTCGGTCCAGTACTTCCGGACTGAGTTCTTCGTCGTGGTTCACGAGGTCAAGAGCGTTGGCAAGCTCGGCGACAACGTGGGCGGCCAGGGCTTCGCGTGGAACCAGGCGCCCGGCCAGACGGTCCGGACGTTCGGTTACCCGCAGGGCACGCACCCCGACGGCAACAAGGCCTACACGGGCGTTACGCCGAAGTGGTGCTACGGCAAGACCAGCAAGAACAGCTACAAGATCGCCCAGTACCGGGTCGAGGAGCAGGTGGCGCTGAAGTGCGCCGTCACCGGTGGCTACGCCGGTGGCCCGTGGCTGGCCAAGTACAGCAACGCGAAGCGCCTCGGCTACGTGAACGGTGTCACCAGCCTGATCGTCGACAGCGACGACAACAAGCGCTACGACACCATCACCTCGGCGTACTTCGACGGTGAGGCCAACACGGTCTACAAGGCCGCTGCGGCCGCGTGGTCCGGCAAGCTCATCCCGTAGTTCGCTGCGGACCCCGAACGAGGACTCGTCTTCGTTCACCAGCATGACCAGAGGGCTCGGCATCCAGCCGGGCCCTCTGCCCATTTTCAGCGTAAAAACCGTGATTCCCCTTACAAGAGTGACTCAAGGGTCGATAGGGTTCTTACGCCCGTTTTGACAACTGTGGAGCCTCCCGTGAAGCGCCTGCTCATCCCCCTAGCCGCCGCCGGCCTGAGCGCCGTGACCCTTGCCGCGCCCGCCAGCGCCCAGCCGCACTGGGCGTCCGACGACCTCCAGCCCAAGCCCGCCGACGCTTACGGCGCCGCCTTCTTCTGGCTCGACTCCAACGGAGCCGCGCTGAAGAAGGCCACCCAGTACACCCTGGACACCAAGTCCGTGCCGAAGATGGTGACGTCGGGCGGCAGCGGCACCACGGACAACGGCAAGCCCGGGAGCACCGCCCCCACCGGCACGACCAAGAGTTCCGCCAAGGTCTCGAACATCAACCTGCCCAAGACCGTCGGGAAGGTCTTCTTCCTCGACAAGTCCGGCCGCTACCGCTGGTGTACGGCCACGTCCATCCAGTCCAGGAACCGCAACCTGGTCGCCACCGCCGGGCACTGCGTGTTCGAGAACGGCAAGGACGACGTCTACGACAAGTGGATCTTCGTTCCGGGTTACTACCAGGGCAAGGCCCCCTGGGGCGTCTACGTCGGCGCGTACGCCTTCACCGCGTACGACCTCGACACCTACGACGACTACGACGGCGACTACGCCTTCGTAGCCGTGCACAACGGCTTCGGCCTCGGCCCGGAAAAGCAGGTGTCCAAGGCCCAGTACGACAAGTGGCTGGGCGACAAGTGGGCCAAGGACGTGGCGATCACCCAGGCCGAGTACACCAAGTGCGTCGACCTGCACGGCGGCGAGACGCCCGACTGCTGGGCCAAGCTCTCTACCAACGCCGATGTCGTCGGGCCCGACTACCCGAACAAGAAGCGCGCGTTCAAGGAAGTCACCAAGGAGCAGTACAGCAAGGCTCCGTCAGGAAACGGCAACGGTGCCAAGGAGCCGCTCAAGACGGTCGTCGACAACGTCACGAAGTCGCAGTACGAGTCCTACAAGGGCCCGGGCTACCAGAAGATCGATGCCCTCGGCAACTACACGATCACCCACTACTTCCTCGGATACTGGGTGAAGGAGACCACGAAGACGCAGTACTTCAAGACGGTCTTCACCGTGGGCATCGCCAGGGACATGGGCCGGCTCGGCGACACCGTCGGCGGTCAGGGCTTCGCCTGGAACCAGCCGCTGAACCAGACGGTCATGGCCTTCGGCTACCCCTCCGCCCCGCACCCCGACGGCGACAAGCCCTTCACGGGCGTGACGCCGAAGCACTGCTACGGCAAGACCGGCACCAAGACGACGCAGGTCAACATGTTCAGGGTCGACACGCACCAGACGCTCAAGTGCTCGATGACCCCTGGCGCCGACGGCGGCCCGTGGCTCATGAAGTACAGCAACGCCAAGCGCGTGGGCTACGTCAACGGCGTGACGAGCATGTTCCACGACACCGACAAGAACGGCCGGATCGACCACATCAGCTCGGCTGTCTTCGACAGTGAGACGGCCGACGTGTACAACAAGGCCAACTACGCGACCACCAAGAAGATCGTCGGCCCGAACGGCGAGCTTCTCAAGTAAGAAGCACAGCGCGACGGCCCGGATCGCCCGTGAGGGCGGTCCGGGCCGTTCCGTGTCCGGATGGCACGGGGAGAACGGCGGGTTCAGACGGCGGTGGACAGCTCGCGCTCGCGCAGCGCCCGCACGGGCCGCTCGTTGCGGTAGGGCTTCAGGCGCCGCCGGAGGTCGTCGGCGTAGGAGCGGGACCTGGCCGACTGCAGCTCGCCCGACAACGCCAGCGCACCCGAGGCGACCTGGCAGGCCTCCTCCAGCTCGCCCGACTGCAGCAGGCCGGCGGCCAGCAGCGACAGGTTGAACATCCGCCCTCGCACGTAGCGGGAGTCCATGTCGAGCGAGCGGTGCGCGTGGCGGACGACCTGCTCGCCCTCCCCCAGATCGCGAAAGCAGTGGGCGAACTTGGCCGACAGGTAGGCCTCGTCGAAGTAGCTCAGCCACGGGGGCTCGTCGGCGGGCCTGCGGGCGTCGAAGGCGCGCTCCGCCTCGTTGAGCGAGGCGGAGCAGGAGCGGGTGTCGCCCATGCCGGCGTGGGCGTGGGCCTCCAGGACCTGGGAGGAGGCCAGCAGGGTCTTGACGCCGGCGTTGCGGGCCGCCATCTGGGCGGCCCTGGCCAGGTCGAGTGCGTGCGCCGGCTGGCCCATGTAGATGGCCTGGTGGGCCATGCCGGCCAGGATCTCGCCGCCCAGGGTCTGGTCGTCGGCGCCCCTGGCCAGGCGCAGGGCCTGGATGAGGTAGCGCTGGGCTAGGCCGTGCTGCTCCATGTCGTAGGCCATCCACCCGGCCAGCCGGGTCAGCTCGGCGGCCGCGGAGGCCAGCTGCCTGCCGGTGGCGTCGTCGTAGGAGCCGTCCTTGAGCAGCGGCGAGACGGCGCTGTCGAGGTATCTCACCACGGACGCGCGGACGCGGCCGCTGCCGAAGCGGTTGTCGAGCTCACCGAACGATCGGGTGACCTCGCGGATGGCGACGATGTCCGCGCGGCCCACCCGCCGCGCGCCCATGCCGCTCGGGCGTCCCTCGGTGGGGGACGTCAGCCAGCGTATGGCTCCTACGGAGCCGGCTCCGATCGCGAATGTCGAGTCGATCAGGAACCTTCGTCGCTCTACATCCGCACGCCATAGCGCCGTCACGGTCGCGACCCCCTCCTGCCAGGTGTGCGTGAACTCCTGTCCGAGATCGAGGGGGGAGATGGCCGGCATGCCCAGGTCGTCAGAGGTGACCCGTCTGCCCAGCCGTAGCGCGAAGATCTCGGTGAGCAGACTCGGCACGGGATCGCGCGGCTTCTGGCCGCTGATCCAGCGCAGCACGGAACTGTGGTCGTACTTGAGGCCTGGTGTCCCGCGTGCGGCACCCAGATCGTTGAGACGTCTGGCCAGTCCCTTATGGGAGAACCCCGCCTCCGCGATGAGTTGCTGCAGCAGACGGTTAGGCTCGCGTTCCATCGCTCTCCTCGTTGCAGGAGCCGGCGCCCACAATCTTTACAGAGAGCTACAGTTATAGCACCTAGCGTAAAAAGAATATGGCAGTTCGCTGACCTCGACCAGACTTCGTGCCACACCCGGCCCGTCGGCGACCCCCTCCTCCTGGAGAGGATCGCCACTACCCGCCGTCGCGGTAGATGACCGCGGCAACAAGAGAGCGGGGGCCGGCGGGCCCCCGCTCAGAAGAGATGCCGCAGGTCAGACGCGGGCGACGCCGTCGGCGCGGGCCTGGGCGGCCACGGCGGCCGTCACGGCGGGGGCGACCCGGTCGTCGAACGGGCTCGGGATGACGTACGTCGCCGACAGGTCGTCACTGACGACGGTCGCGAGCGCGGTGGCCGCGGCCACCTTCATGTTCTCCGTGATGGTCGTGGCGCGCACGTCGAGGGCGCCGCGGAAGACGCCGGGGAAGGCCAGCACGTTGTTGATCTGGTTGGGGTGGTCGGAGCGCCCGGTGGCGACGACGGCGACGTGTCTGGCGGCCACGTCGGGCTCGACCTCGGGCGTCGGGTTCGACAGGGCGAACACGACGGCCTCGGGAGCCATGGACGCGATGGCCTGCTCCGACACCGTCGACCCCGACAGCCCGATGAACACGTCGGCGCCCGCGAGGGCGTCCTCCGTCGACCCGGTGTGCCCGGCCCGGTTGGTCTGGCGGGCGAGCGCCTCCTTGACCGGGTTGAGGCCCTCCCGGCCCTCGTAGATCATGCCCTTGGAGTCGGCGACGGCGATGTCACCGACACCCGCCTCCAGGAGGATCTTGGTGACCGCGACGCCGGAGGCGCCCGCGCCGGCCACCACGGCGCGCAGGTCGCCGAGCGCGCGGCCGGTCAGGCGGGCGGCGTTCTGGAGCGCGGCGAGCACCACGATGGCGGTGCCGTGCTGGTCGTCGTGGAAGACGGGGATGTCGAGCAGGTCGCGCAGCCGGTCTTCGACCTCGAAGCAGCGCGGGGCGCTGATGTCCTCCAGGTTGATGCCGCCGAACGAGGGCGCGAGCCGCACGACGGTCTCGACGAGCGCGTCGACGTCGGTGCAGTCGAGGCAGATCGGCACGGCGTCGACGCCGGCGAACTCCTTGAACAGCAGGGCCTTGCCCTCCATGACCGGCATGGCGGCCGAGGGGCCGATGTCGCCCAGGCCGAGCACGGCGGTGCCGTCGGAGACGACGGCGACCACGTTGGGGACCCAGGTGTAGTCGCCGGCCAGGGCGGGATTCTCGGCGATCGCGGTGCAGACCCTGGCGACGCCGGGCGTGTAGGCCAGCGACAGGTCATCGGCGTCACGGACGGGAACGGTGGAACGGACCTCGAGCTTGCCCCCGCGATGCAGCGCGAAAGCAGGATCGGCGTCGAGCGTGTCAAGAGAAGAAGATGCGGGCGTGGCAGCCACAACGACCCCTGTGTTGATCGGTAGCGGAAGAGACCTTCGGCGGACGAGCGCGAGCGGGCTGGCCTCGGTAGCTGCCAGGATCCCCTCGTCGGTCGTCTCGGAGGGGTGTACGGGGGTGACCCGTGTGCCCATCTTGCCACATGGTGAGATGGTGTCGGCGCCGACGCCGTTCCGTTGACGCATCGTTAAATCACAGATGACGTACCTGCACAAAACCCCATTTAAACTGCACAAAACGCAAGTTTCGTGGCTTTTCACTCCTAGGAGGCCGTTCATGGCCCTCAGCCTCAAAGGCCGCCGTGGCTACGCCGCCGGCGCGCTCGCCCTGACCGCCGCTCTCGCGCTGACAGCTTGCGGCAGCGAATCCGGCTCGAGCTCCGGCACCACGAGCGCCAGCGCCTCCGCGGCCGGTGGCGCCCAGCTCGTCCAGCCGGGCAAGCTCACCGTCTGCACCAACATCCCGTACGAACCCTTCCAGTTCAAGGACGACACCGGCAAGATCGTCGGGTTCGACGTGGACATCGTCGACCTCGCCGCGAAGAAGCTCGGCGTGGAGCAGAACATCGTGGACATCGACTTCGCGGTGATCAAGAGCGGTGCCGCCATGGCCGCCAAGAAGTGCGACGTGGCCGCCGCCGGCATGACCATCACCCCGGAGCGCAAGCAGAACATCACCTTCTCCGACCCGTACTTCGACGCCACGCAGGCGCTACTGGCCAAGAAGGGCACGGGCGCCACGTCGCTGGAGGACGTCAAGGCCAAGGGGCTCAAGCTGGGCGCGCAGGCCAGCACCACCGGCCTCTCCTACGTCAAGGAAAAGGGCCACAACCCGACCGAGTACGCCGACTCGGCCAAGGAACTGCTCGCCCTGCAGGCCGGCCAGGCCGACGTGATCGTCCAGGACCTGCCTGTCGTGCTCACCTGGCTGAAGAAGCCGGAGGTCGCGGCCAAGTTCGAGATGATCTCCAGCCTCGACACCGGCGAGCAGTACGGCATCGGCCTGAAGAAGGACGCCGACCCGGTGCTCCTCAAGACGATCAACGACGAGCTCGCCAAGGCCAAGCAGGACGGCACGTACGAGAAGATCTTCGTGAAGTGGTTCGACAAGAAGCCGGGCGAGCTGAGCTGATCCATGGCCGACCAGCCGACGACGGCTGAGCCTGTCCGCGCCAGGCTCAGCCCCCGGAAAAAACAGCAGATCAGCCGCGGTATCCAGTACGCCATCCTGGTCGTGGCGCTCGTCGCCGTGGCGCTGTACGCCGACTGGGGCAGCCTCGCCGAGAATTTCGCCAAGGTCCAGGTGGCCGAGCAGGCGCTGCCCGACCTCTTCACCATCGCGCTGCGCAACACGATCATCTACGCCGTCGGAGGGTTCCTCTTCGCGTTCGTGCTGGGCCTGGTGCTCGCGCTCATGCGCCTCTCCCAGGTCAAGCCCTACCGATGGATCGCGATCCTCTACATCGAGATCTTCCGCGGCCTGCCCGCGCTGCTGATCTTCCTGATGATCACCTTCCTGCCGCTGGCGCTGCCCGGGTTCGAGGTACCGTTCGGCACCTACGGCCAGGGCATCCTCGGGCTCGGCCTGGTCGGAGCCGCCTACCAGGCGGAGGTGTTCCGCGCCGGGCTGCAGGCCGTGCCCAAGGGGCAGACCGAGGCCGCCAGGTCGCTGGGCATGTCGGCGACCAGGGCACAGGTCACGGTGGTGATCCCCCAGGCCGTGCGCATGGTCATCCCGCCGACGACCAACCAGTTCGTCTCCCTGCTCAAGGACTCGTCGCTGGTGTTGTTCCTGGGCGTCTCCGGCGAATATGTCGAGCTGGCCAAGTTCGGCAACGACCTGGCCTCCCAGTACGCCAACGCCACGCCCATCATGGTGGCGGGCTTGACGTACCTGATCGTCACGATCCCGCTGGGATACCTCGCGTCCCGGCTGGAGGGACGTAAGGGGAGGAACCGATGACGCACGCCATCGAGCTCAAGGACCTGCACAAATACTTCGGCAAGAACCAAGTGCTCAAGGGCATCGACATGACGGTCGAGCCCGGGCAGGTGGTCTGCGTGATCGGCCCCTCGGGATCGGGCAAGTCCACCCTGCTGCGCTGCGTCAACCTGCTGGAGCAGCCCACCAAGGGCAAGGTGTTCGTGGAGGGCACCGAGGTCACCGACCCCGACGTCGACATCGACGCCGTACGACGCCGCATCGGCATGGTCTTCCAGCAGTTCAACCTCTTCCCCCACATGACCGCGCTGCAGAACGTGATGATCGCCCAGCAGCGGGTGCTGAAGCGCGGCAAGCGCGAGGCCGAGGTCGCCGCCAGGGAGAACCTCGACAAGGTCGGCGTCGGCGAGAAGTGCGACTCGCTGCCCGGCCAGCTCTCGGGCGGGCAGCAGCAGCGGGTGGCCATCGCGAGGGCGCTGGCCATGGACCCCAGCCTGATGTTGTTCGACGAGCCGACCTCGGCGCTCGACCCCGAACTGGTCGGCGACGTGCTGACCGTCATGCGCAAGCTGGCCGAGGAGGGGATGACCATGCTCGTGGTCACCCACGAGATGGGCTTCGCCCGCGAGGTGGCCGACCGGGTGGTGTTCATGGACGGCGGCGTGGTCGTCGAGGACGGCCCTCCGTCGCAGGTCATCGGCGACCCGCGGCACGAGCGCACCCAGGCGTTCCTGCACCGGGTGCTGCACCCCGAGGGATAGCCGCGACCGGCGGGGCGTCTCCCCGAGCCGCCCCGCCGGCCCGCCGGCCATGGTGTAATGAACCAGGATGGACCTGACCTCTTACGCCGAGTGGGCTGTCCGGCTGGCCGACGATCCCGCCCCGCCGCCCGACCTCGCCCGCCTGCGCGACGAGCTGGCCGCCGTGTTCGACGCGGCCGGCGACGACCGGCGGGTGGTCGCGCTGCTCAACACCCTGCTCGTGCGCTATCCCGTACGCCCCCAGCTCTCCGACCACGAGGGCCGGCCCTGGCATCTCCACCTGGCCGACGACTACGCCGCCTGCGCCGTGATGGGCCTGGCCGCGGTCGTGGCCGAGCTGGGCGTCGACCGGCTCGGCCGGTGCCTCGACCCGCGCTGCGGCAAGGCGTTCCTCGACACCTCCTCCAACCGCTCGCGCCGCTACTGCTCGGCCCGCTGCGCCAGCCGCGCGAACGTGGCCGCCTTCCGCGCCCGCCGCAGGAACGCCTCCTGACTCACCGCACCGGCGAGCGTGCCCGGCGCCCCAACGGCCAGTAGCGCAGCACCACCCGGCCGACGATGTCGTGAACGGGGCCGAAGTCCCAGCTGTCGCGCCGGCCACTGGCCCGCTGGTTGTCGCTCTCCAGCCACCAGCCGTCCGCCCCGTGCCACTGCGCCCGTTTCACGATGAGGCGTTCGGGGTCGCCGGGGAGCCTGGCCACCACGAGGTCCCCCGGTCGCACGGTCGCGCCGCGCCGGACGAGAAGCCAGTCTCCCGGCGCCAGCGCCGGACGCATCGAATCGCCTTCGACACGCACTCTCATGGGCTGCGACCCCCTACTCCACGGGCACTGGGACCCGAGTAAGGTCGGTTGTGGACCAAGCTGATTCAGCATCAAGGAAGGACTTTCCGATGCTCGCACGACTGCTACGACCCAAGCATGTCGCATCCGCACACTGCGACCTGCCCTGCGGGGTCTACGACCCCGCCCAGGCCCGCATCGAGGCCGAGTCGGTCAAGGCGATCATGGAGAAGTACGCGGCCAACGAGGACCCGGTCTTCCGGGCCCGCGCGGTGACCATCAAGGAGGAGCGCGCGGAGCTGGTCAAGCACCACCTCTGGGTGCTCTGGACCGACTACTTCAAGCCGCCGCACCTCGAGCAGTACCCTCAGCTTCACCAGCTGTTCTGGGACGCGACAAAGCTCGCGGGCGCCGCCGGCGCCAAGGGCACGGTCGACGTCGGCAAGGCCGAGGATCTGCTGGGCAAGATCGACGAGATCTCCAAGATCTTCTGGGAGACCAAGGCCGCCTAAAACGGCACCTAAGGCTCTGTGCGGTCAGCGGCCGCACAGAGCCTTTTCCATTGATGGCGAGTCTGAAGCGTCCAAGCACCGCTCGGGGGCGGTAAGTTGCAGTTGGCGTCGGATACACGGTGGGTCGCGGTCAGCGGCCCGCCACGTGGCGGTTCCCACGTACGCGAGGAGGAACGTGACCGAGGAAACCGAGACCCGCGCGGAGGGCGTGGCCGGCATCCGCGACGTGGTGAGCATCAGGCTCCCCGCCGCTAGTGCCTACCTGTCCGTGCTGCGCACGGCCACCGCCGGGCTCGCGGCGCGGCTCGACTTCACGCTGGACGAGATCGAGGATCTGCGGATCGCGGTCGACGAGGCGTGCGCCATGCTGCTGAGCGAGGCGGTGCCCGGCACCGACCTGACCGCCGAGTTCGAGCTGACCGGCCAGGAGATGCAGGTCAGGGTCGAGGTGACGACCGTCGGCAGCTCCGCTCCCAAGCGTGACGACTTCGCCTGGATGGTGCTGACGGCCCTGGCCGATGACGTGGACGCCGTGGCACCTTCCCAGAGCTTCCCCGATCGCATGGCGATCGTCCTGCGTAAGCGCCGAGGCGCGGCCCAGAGAACGGCGGGGCCGGCGTGACGGAAAGGACTGGAGCCATGGCCACCAGCGAACACGCCGTGCCCGACAGGGTCCGTGCCCGCAGGCTCTTCGCCGAGCTGGCCGAGCTGGGTCCTGAGGAGCCGCGCCGCCAGCGCATCAGGGACGAGCTGGTCGAGCTCCACCTTCCTCTGGTGGAATACCTGGCGCGCCGCTTCCGCAACAGGGGCGAGTGGCTCGACGACCTCACCCAGGTCGCCACCATCGGCCTGATCAAGTCGATCGACCGGTTCGACCTCAACCGGGGCGTCGAGTTCTCCACCTACGCGACGCCCACGATCGTCGGCGAGATCAAGCGGCACTTCCGCGACAAGGGCTGGGCGGTGCGCGTGCCGCGCCGCCTGCAGGAGCTGAAGCTCTCGCTCACCAAGGCCATCAGCGATCTGTCGCAGCGCGAGGGCCGGGCGCCGACCGTGTCCGAGCTGGCCTCCTACCTGAAAATGACCGAGGAGGAGGTGCTCGAGGGCCTCGAGTCGGCCAACGCCTACTCGACCGTGTCGCTCGACGCCCCCGACTCCGGCGACGACGACGCTCCCGCGGTGTCCGACTCCCTCGGCATCGTCGACGAGTCGCTCGAGGGCGTCGAATATCGCGAGTCGCTCAAACCACTGCTGGAGCGGCTGCCTCCGCGGGAGAAACGGATCTTGCTGCTGCGCTTCTTCGGCAACATGACGCAGTCGCAGATCGCCACCGAGCTGGGCATCTCGCAGATGCACGTCTCGCGCCTGCTCGCCCGCACGCTGGCCCAGCTGCGCGAGGGCCTGACCGCCGACGACTAACCGTCTCCATAGAGAGCATGAGTGGTGGGGGGCGCCAGCAGGGTCACGAGCCCTGTCACGGCGACCACGATCAGCGGGATGCCGAGCTGCGGCTGGTCCGACCGGATGAGCGTGACGGCGATGACCAACATGAAGATCTGCGTCAGCACGGCCGGTGACCTCCCCCACCGTTCCATCCTGAACAGACCGCCCCAGGCCACCCAGAGCAGCCCGGCGGCCACCAGCAGCGCGAACCCCGACTCCGCAAGGGCCGTCGTCACGTTGGCCGGTGCTCCCGTCAGCGTCTGCACCGCGACGAGCACGCCGAGCGCCAGCGCGACGAGCCCTTCCAGGGCGACGACGGCGGCGGCGATGAGAAGGGTAAGCGGGCGACCGTTCACGCCCGTACCCTACCGCCCGGGCCGTACGGTCCGAGAAATAGGACGTTAGGCCCACAAAGCGGACGCGCTTAACCGGCTACGCTGGCGATATGCGCGCCATGCTGCTGGTCAACCCCAAGGCCACCACCACCAACGCTCGCACGCGTGACGTGCTGATCCGCGCGCTCGGCGCGGCCGTCGACCTCGCCGTCGAGGAGACCCGCTACCGCGGCCACGCGGCTTCGCTGGCGTCCACGGCACGGGCCAAGGGCTACGACCTGGTGGCGGTGCTCGGAGGCGACGGCACGATCAACGAGACCGTCAACGGCCTGCTGAACCCGGTGGACGGCGAGCCCGCGGGGGACGACCCCAGCGCCGGCCGCCCCGGCCTGATCGTCATCCCCGGTGGCAGCGCGAACGTCTTCGCCCGTGCCCTGGGGCTGCCGAACGATCCGGTCGAGTCGACGGGCGCGGTGCTGGAGGCGCTCAGGGAGGGGCGGCGCAGGACCGTGGGGCTGGGGCAGGCCCTCTGGGAGGGGCAGAGCCGCTACTTCACCTTCTGCTCGGGCATGGGATATGACGCGGAGGTTGTGCGGGCCGTGGAGGGCCTGAGAGGCGCCGGCAGGAAGGCTACCCCCGCGCGGTATGTGAACACGGCTCTGCGGCACTATCTGGCCACGGACAAGCGGCATCCGGCGATGACGCTGACCGGCCCCGGCATCCCGGCCGCCGAGGGGGTGTTCATGGCGATCATCTCCAACACCTCGCCGTGGACGTACGTCGGCACGCGGCCCGTGACGCCCACCCCGTGGGCCTCCTTCGAGACCGGGCTCGATCTGCTCGGGCTGCGGCGCATGAGTCCGATCGCGCTCGCGCCGGTGATCCAGCAGATTCTCACGGAGAGTGACGTCCTTCCGTCGGGCCGGCACCTCGTCCAGCTGCACGACGAGCCCGAGTTCACGCTCACCGCGGGCCGCCCGGTGGCCTTCGAGCTGGACGGCGACTACCTGGGCGAACGCGAAACCGTGACGTTCCGGTCCACGCCGAACGCGTTACAGGTTCTGGTCTAGCTGGTTACATTCGGTCATTGTGTGACGCATCCGACATCCATAACAGCCAAAACTTCGCGTCAACCCTCTTGCGTGCACTAAAAGTGACTGAAAGGCTCAACACTGACGTCGGAACGTAGGACCTTTCACCACCCCGAGGTCCTCCGGGCGTCAAGCGGGCGACCCCGGTCCTCAACAGGATCCCGGGTGATCGTTCGCGCGAGTTAGTGAAACTCTTCACAAAGTAGTAGCCGCACGGAGCCGACCTAGAGGCTCCATCTACTAAGGAGTGACGCATGGACTGGCGCCACCGAGCTGCCTGCCGTGACGTGGACCCCGAGCTGTTCTTCCCGATCGGCAACACCGGCCCGGCCCTCCTGCAGATCGAGGAGGCCAAGCAGGTCTGCCGGTCCTGTCCGGCCGTCGAGGCCTGCCTGAAGTGGGCGCTGGAGTCCGGACAGGACGCCGGCGTCTGGGGCGGACTGAGCGAGGACGAGCGCCGCGCCCTCAAGCGCCGCTCCGCCCGCGCCCGCGCCCGGCTCTCCGCCTGACCCGATCACACCCCCTGCTCCGGTGCGTCCGCACAGGATGTGCCCGCCGGCGGCTCGGACGCGGATTCGCCCGGGTCAGGCCGGCGGGAGCGGGATCGACATCACCACCTCCGTGCCGCCTTCCAGCCGCGGCTGGATCGACAGCCGGCCCGACAGCTCCCCCACCACGAGCGTGCGTACGATCTGCAGCCCCAGGCTGGTGGAGCTGTCGAGGTCGAAATCGCTGGGCAGCCCGCCCCCGTCGTCCCAGACCGTGAGGTTGAGCCGGTCGGGCCCCGGCTCGACCACCACCTCCAGCCGCTTGGGCCTCCCATGTTGCAACGCGTTCTGCAACAACTCGGTCAGCGCCATGGCCAGCGGCGTGGCGATGAGCGACGGCAGCACGCCGAAGCCTCCGACGCGCCGCGGTGTCACGGCCACCTCCGCCGCCGACACCTCGCCCGCCATCGCGATCACCCGGTCGGCGATCTCGTCGAAGTCGACGAACTCCTCCGGCGCATGAGAGAGCGTCTCGTGCACGATCGCGATCGACCCGACCCTGCGTACCGCCTCCTCGAGCGCCTCCCTGCCCTCCGGCACCTGCAGCCGCCTGGCCTGCAGCCGGAGCAGGGCGGCGACGGTCTGCAGGTTGTTCTTCACCCGGTGGTGGATCTCCCGGATCGTGGCGTCCTTGGTCATCAGCTCGCGCTCGCGCCGGCGCAGCTCCGTGACGTCCCTGATGAGCACCAGCGCGCCGATGCGGCCGCCGCCCACGATCAGCGGGATGGCTCTGAGCTGCACGATCGTGCCGCCGGACTCGACCTCGGTGCCCTTCGCCGCCCGCCCGCTGGCCACGATCATGAGATCTTCGTTGATGGGCTCGTCGGAATAGCACAACTGCGCGGTGACCCGCCCCAGCTCCGCCCCCACCAGGTCGGCGTGCAGGCCCAGCCGCCGGTAGGCGGACAGGGCGTTGGGCGAGGCGTACGTGACGCGCCCCGCCCGGTCGAGCCTGAGCAGGCCGTCGCCCACGCGTGGCGAGCGGACCAGGATCGGCTCGTCGCCGGAGAACGGGAACCGCCCCTCCGCCACCATCTGCGCCAGGTCGGAGGCGCTCTGGAGGTAGGTCAGCTCCAGCCGGGAGGGCGTGCGGGCCGAGGAGAGGTTGGTGGAGCGCTGGATCACCGCGAGGAAGCGGGCCTCACCACCCTCGACGGCGCGCCGCACGGGGATCGTCTCCTCCCTGACGGGCACACCGGTGGACCAGTCAGGATCTCCCTCACGGCAGATGCGGCGTTCGTTCCAGGCGGTGTCGATGAGGTAGCGCTCGCCCTTGGCCGCCACGGTGCCGACGATGTCGTCGTGGTAGACGGTCGGGCCGGTCGTCGGCCGCATCTGGGCGATCGCGATCCAGCCGTTCTCCCCCAGCAGCGGCGCCCACAGGATGAGGTCGGCGAAGGACAGGTCGGCCAGCAACTGCCAGTCGGAGACCAGCGAGTGCAGCCAGTCGAGATCCGCCTCGTCCAGCGCTGTGTGGCGGGCTACGAGGTCGCTCAGTGTCGGCACGAGTGCATCATGCGTGCTTTCCCCCGCAACAGCCAAACCGGCCATCGGGCGGCGGGCCCGCTGAGGTGGGCGTTTGACCGCGTAGCCGGTACTCGGGCGCAACTCCGTACGAGTGCGGGCGTACTGCGCCTTACTCGCACAGTGCCGACACCGTGCCCTCTGATGACCGTTTCATGAAATCTCATATGGTGAGAAGCGTCACACAGCCGACACCGCCCAGCTCCAGGAAAAGGGCTGCGCGCCACCAGCCGGAGGTGATCCGCACGGGCGGGTGGTTCCTCCGCGACACGGCTCGCGGACCGGCCTCGGTTGCGATCGCGCACATCGCTGTGGATATCCTTCACCATCAACCTGAGCAGCCCGGATCCGTGCGTGCCAGCTGTCGTACGCGCTCGGCGCCGGTCGGCGGCTCCGGCCCGCGGTTGACCGCTCGGGCCGAAGTGAGTTCCGATGATCTCGCGGTGACCAGACACGCCCTCACCGCCGTGGCAGAAGTGAAGGTGAGAGCGTGACCGACGACAGCCCCCGCGTTCCGAAGTACTACGACGTGAAACGGAGCCTGCTCGAGCTCACCAAGAGCCTCTCGCCCGGCACCGCCCTGCCGCCCGAGCGCACGCTCGCCGTACGCTTCGAGACCTCCCGCACCACGGTCCGGCAGGCGCTGACCGAGCTGGTGGTGGAGGGCAGGCTGCTGCGCATCCAGGGCAAGGGCACGTTCGTGGCCCAGCCGAAGGTGGCCCAGGTGCTCCAGCTCACCTCCTACATCGGCGACCTGCGCACGGCCGGCCTGGAGCCCGACACCAAGATCCTGGAGATCGGCTACATCACCGCCGACGAGGCCCTGGCCCGGCGCCTGGCCATCAACCCCGGCGGGCGCGTGCTGCGCATCCACCGCCTCAGGCTGGCCAACGGCGAGCCGGTCTCCATCGACACGACCCACCTGTCCGCGCGCCGCTTCCCCCGGCTGCGGCGCGAGCTGGAGGTGCACGCGTCGCTGTACGAGACCCTGCACAACGCCTACAACGTGCGGCTCACCGACGCCGAGGAGATCATCGAGACCGTGCTGGCCACCCCCTACGACGCCAAGGCCCTGGGCGTCGACGTCGGCCTGCCGATGCTGCTGCTCACGCGCCACGCCTTCGACGCCGACGGCAACCCCGTCGAGTGGGCCCAGTCGCTCTATCGCGGCGACCGGTACAAGTTCGTCACGCGCCTGCGCCGTCCGTGAAGAACCTCATGCGTTACGGCAGGCCCCCCTGCCCGGACCCGCCGACGCCGGCTCGCCTCCGTCGAGCGCCGGTCGTGAGGGCTCACGGGGCACTCGCCGTGACGAGCGCGCCGCGGGCCGTGTTCTTCGCTGACTCCTAGGCTGACGTCCATGAGCATTCTCGTCGTCACCGGCACCGGCTCCGGGGTGGGCAAGACCGTGTCGACGGCAGCCGTGGCCGTGTTGTCGCTGGCGCGCGGGGCAGCGACCGCCGTGGTCAAGCCCGCCCAGACCGGCGTGACCCCCGGTGAGCCGGGCGACGTCGACCACGTGATCCGGCTGTCCGGGGTGACCACCACCTTCGAGCTGCGCCGGTTCACCGACCCACTCTCCCCCGCCGCCGCGGCGAGGGCGGCAGGCATGCCGCCCGTGTCGCTGGCCGGGGCCGCCGAACTGGTGCGAGAGCTGGGTGAGAGCAACCGGCTGGTGGTCGTTGAGGGCACCGGAGGGCTGCTGGAGCGCTTCGACGAGGACGGCGCCACCGTAGCCGACCTCGCGCGCGCCCTCAACGCTCAGGTGCTCGTCGTGACCGGGGCCGGGGGCGCCGCGGTCAACCACACCGCGCTCACCCTGGAGGCGCTGGCCCATCGCGGGCTCGACCTGGCCGGCCTGGTCATCGGCCGGTGGCCGCGGCGGCCGGGGACGGCCGCGCGCAGCGGCGTGGCCGACCTGGAGATGCTGGCCGCGCGGCCGCTGGCCGGAGCGCTGCCCGACGGCGCGGGCGACCTGGACAGGCAGGCGTTCGCCGAGGTGGCGCGGAAAGGGCTGGGCGCCACGCTGGGCGGCACGTTCGACCCCGCGGCCTTCCGGAGGCAGGTCCTCTGACACGGGTTCCGATGGTGGGGCTAACCCCACCACGCACCAGCACACCAGGCCTATTTCGCGGCTCCCCCGCCGGTCAATACCGTTGAGGCATGACAGTCCCCCGTCCGTGGTCGGCACGGGCCTGGCTCGACACGGCTCACGTCATGACCGGCCTGCCGGTCGCCGTGCTGCTCGGCGGGCTGACGGTCCTGCTGGCCGTGGTCCCTCGCCTGCTGTGGCGGGCTCTGCCGTGGTTCACGCGGGTGCAGTGCTCCCGGTTCGCGGCGTTCCAGGGGGTGCGCATCCCGCCCACACCGCCCCTGGCGGGATGGCGGAGCCCCACGGCGTGGCGGCAGATCGCCTACCACCTGCTGTCGCCGTTCGTGGGCGCCGCCGCGGCGTTCCTGGTGGCCGTGGTGTGGGGCGGATCGTTCGTGGGGCTGCTGTCGTTCCTGCCGCCGCAGCTGGAGCCCCCGCCCATGGTGTTCGAGTTCGACCTGCGCGACGAGCGCGTGCTGGGGATCTTCATGGGGGTGGGGCTCGCGCTGCTCGTCCTCGCTCCCTTCCTGGCGCGCGGCATGGCGGCACTCGACCTGCTGGTGGCGCGTACGCTCCTCGGGCCCAGCCGCTCGGAGCTGGGGCAGCGGATCGAGACGCTGACCGAGAGCCGGGCCGGTGTCATCGACGCGGCCGACGCCGAGCGCCGCAGGATCGAGCGTGACCTGCACGATGGCGCGCAGCAGCGGCTGGTCTCGCTCGCCATGAACCTCGGCCTGGCCAGGGCCACCCTGACCGACCTGCCCGAGCCGGCCCGCCAGGCGATCGAGCAGGCTCACGAGGAGGCCAAGCAGGCGCTCAAGGAGCTGCGCGACTTCGTCAGAGGGCTGCACCCGGCCGTGCTCAACGACCAGGGCCTGGACGCGGCGCTGTCCGGAGTCGCCGCCCGCGCGCCCGTGCCGGTCAAACTCCGGGTCGACATCGAGCGGCGTACGAGTCCGACCATCGAGGCGGTGGCGTTCTTCATCGTGTCCGAAGCACTGACCAACATCGCCAAACACGCCTCGGCCACCAAGGCCGAGGTGAACGTGCGGCGCGAGCGCGACCGCCTGCACGTGGAGGTCTACGACGACGGCTGCGGCGGCGCCGCACTGGACGGCGGCACCGGGCTGCGCGGCCTGGCCCAGCGGATCGACGCGGTCGACGGGTCGCTCCGGTTGTCCAGCCCGCTGGGGGGCCCGACGACGATCGAGGTGGAACTGCCGTGCGAGTAGTGCTGGCCGAAGACTCCGTGCTGCTGCGAGAGGGCCTGATCCGGCTCCTCGACGCCTCCGGCATGGACGTGGTGGCGGCCGTGGACGAGGCCGAGGGGCTGCTGCGGGCGGCCGAGGAACACCGGCCCGAGCTGGTCATCACCGACGTCAGGATGCCGCCCACGCACACCGACGAGGGGCTGCGGGCCGCGCTCCTTCTGCGCCGCCAGCAGCCGGGCCTCGCGGTCCTCGTGCTCTCCCAGTACGTCGAGGAGCGCTACGCCGCCCAACTGCTGGCCTCGGCCGCGACCGGCGGCGTCGGCTACCTCCTCAAGGACCGGGTGGCCGACGTGGCCGAGTTCATCGACGCGCTGCGCAGGGTGGCCTCCGGCGGCACCGCCCTCGACCCCGAGGTGGTCGCCCAGTTGCTGCTACGCGGCAACAGCGACCCGCTGGAGCGCCTGACGCCGCGCGAGCACGAGGTGCTCCAGCTGATGGCGGAAGGCCGTTCTAACGCGGGCATCGGCCAGGCGTTGGTGCTCAGTGAAGGGGCGGTCGGCAAGCACATCGGCAACATCTTCACCAAGCTCGACCTGTCGCCCGCCGAGGGCGACCACCGGCGGGTGCTCGCCGTGCTGCGCTTCCTCAGGATCAGGAGCCTGCCATGAGAGCGGCCTGGCTGGTCGTGGGCGCGCTGACGACCACGGTGGCGCTGCTGGTGTCCACGACGGTGCTCTGGCGCACGTTCGCCAGGGCCAGGACGCCCGAGGAGGTTACATCACGGTCGATTCCGTTCACCGAGCGCAGGATCCAGATCAACGCCGCCAGGGGCGACGTCGACGTGGCCATCCTGCCGGGCAACGCCGGCGAGCTGCTCATCTCCAGGTCCCTGCGGTGGACCCGCGACCGGCCCGCCGTCACGGAGGACTGGGACGCGCGTACGAGCACTCTGCGGCTCGAGGCCGTCTGCCCCGGCGCCGACCAGCCGGACGGCCCTCTCTGCAGGGCCGACTACCTGCTCTTCGTGCCGCCCGAGACCGACATCGAGGCCGGCACGACCGGTGGCATGCTCAGCGTCGACAACGTGTACGGCGACGTGCGCCTGACCTCCGTCACCGGCGACGTGAGCGTCGACGACGTCGCCGGCTCCCTCTGGGCCAGGGTCGGCACCGGCAGCGTCCGCGCCGACACGCTCAACGCCGAGGAGGCCGATGTGGAGGTCGGGGCGGGCAACGTGAGCCTGTCGTTCGCCAACCCGCCGGCGACCGTGAAGGCCGTCGTCAGGACGTCCGGCGACGTGCAGGTGCACGTACGCGAGGGCTCGTACGACGTCTCGGTGGTCGCCCGCAACAGCACCCTGAACATCGGCAGGGACCCCAGCTCGCCGCGGAAGATCACCGCGAGGGCGCCGGACGGCACCGTCACCCTGTGCTGCCGCTGAAGATCACCTGTGTCCGGGCCTTAAGACCTGTTTACTCTTGTGACTGGTTGGTAAGTTCCCGGCATGGAGTCTGCGAAGCACGCCGGTGACGCCGCCGTCGCCGTGTCCAAGGCCTATGGCGTCGAGACCATGTTCACCCTGTCGGGAGGGCACGTCTTTCCGCTCTACGACGGCGCCGTGCACGAGGAGATGCGCATCCTCGACGTACGCCACGAGCAGAGCGCGGTCTTCGCCGCCGAAGCGACGGCCCGGCTGACCAGGAAGCCCGGGCTGGCCGTGCTGACCGCCGGCCCCGGCATCACCAACGGCGTCAGCGGCGTCGCGACCGCCCACTTCAACGGCTCTCCCGTGGTCGTCATGGGCGGCCGGGCGCCCCAGTCGCGCTGGGGCAGCGGCGCGCTGCAGGAGATGGACCACCCGCCGCTGCTCGACCCGATCACCAAGCTGTCGTTCACGGCGAGCGGCGCCGAGTCCATCGGCCACGAGGTCGAGATGGCCTTCCGCACGGCGGTCGCCTCCCATCGCGGCCCGGTGTTCCTCGACTTCTACATGGACCACCTGTTCTCTCCGTCGCCGTTGCACGACGTGCAGACGCAGACGCCCTCGCCGCTGGAGCCCGACCCCGGCGACCTGGCCGGCATCGCACGGCTGCTGGCCGAGGCCGAGCGGCCCGTGCTGGTTTACGGATCCGACGTGTGGATGGAGCGCGCCGAGGAGGCCGCCCGCGACTTCGCCGAGACGTGGCGGCTGCCGGTCATCCCCAACGGCCAGGGCCGCGGCATCCTGCCGTCCGGGCACCAGCTGCTCGTCACCCGGGCGCGCGGGCTCGCCTTCTCCCAGGCCGACCTGGTGATCGTGGTCGGCACCCCGCTCGACTTCCGCCTCGGCTACGGCTGGTTCGGCGGCAAGGACGGCGCGCCGCTGGCCCGCGTGGTCCACATCGCCGACGCGCCGTCGCAGCTGGCCACGCACATGCAGCCGGCCGCGTCCGCCGCGGGCGACCTGTCAGTGGTGTTCTGGAGCCTCGGCGCCGCCTGTGGCGACGCCGGCGTCAAACCCGACGCCTACGCCCCCTGGGTGACGAGGTTGTCCGACACGGCCGCCGCGGCCATCGCCGGCGACGCCGAGTTGCTGGCCTCCGACTCCGACCCGATCCACCCCATGCGCATCTACGGCGAGCTGGGCAAGATCCTGGCCGACGACGCCGTGGTCATCGGCGACGGCGGCGACTTCGTCTCCTACGCGGGCAAATACGTCGAGCCCCGGCAGCCGGGCAACTGGCTCGACCCCGGCCCGTACGGCTGTCTCGGCACCGGCCTCGGCTACTCCATCGCCGCCCGCCTGGCCAGGCCGTCCTCACAGGTCGTGCTGCTGCTCGGCGACGGCGCCGCCGGGTTCTCCCTGATGGACGTCGACACCCTCGTACGCCACCGGCTGCCGGTCGTCATGATCTGCGGCAACAACGGCATCTGGGGCCTGGAGAAGCACCCCATGCAGATGTTGTACGGCTACGACGTGGCGGCCGAGCTGCAGCCCCAGTGCCGCTACGACCAGGTCGTGACCGCGCTCGGCGGCGGCGGCGAGCTCGTCACCAAGCCGTCGGAGATCGGGCCCGCGCTGCGCAGGGCGTTCGACTCGGGCATCCCCTACATGGTGAACATCGCCACCGACCCGCAGATCGCCTACCCCCGCAACACGACGGGGGTGTGACGCTACTGCTTCGGGGTGGCCGACGGGGTGGGGCTCGGGCTGCCGCTCGTGCAGGGGCTGTCGACGACGACCAGCGTGATCATGGCACCTTCGTTCACCTGGGTGCCGCCCTTGGGCGTCATGGCCTTGACGGTGCCGCAGCGCAGACCGGCGGTGGTGGTGGTCTGGTCGTCGAGGTCCACCTCGAAGCCCATCGCCAGGAGGATGTCCTGCGCCTCGAGGAACCTCTTCCCGACCACCTTGGGCACGCGCTTCTTGCCGGCGGTGGGCGTGGGAGAGCCCGACGGCGTGGTGGTGGGCGTCGTGGTGGGCGTCGGCGTGCGGGTGGGGGTCCTGGTCGGCTTGGGCTCCGAGGTCGTCGGGTCGGGCCTGGGCGGCCTGGTGGTCGGCCTGGGTTCCGAGGTCGTCGGGTCGGGCCTGGGCGGCCTGGTGGTCTTCGTCTCGCGGGGGGGCTGGATGGACGACGTGTCGCCCCGCGGAACAGCGGTCTCGGTGACCTGCGGCTCGCCGGGGGTCATGCCCGTCAGGGCGACCGCGCCGGCGCCCGCGCCGAGCACCACCGCGACCGCGATGCCCGTGATCAGGCCGGTCCTGCGCGGCGCCTTCGCCGCCCGCCGGCTGCCGCCGCGACGCTCGGACACGTTCGTGTCCTGGGATGCCTGCTGGTGCGCACCGGTCTGGTACGCCTCCATCGGCGGAGCAGCAGCGGGAGGCGCCTGAACCGGCTCGGGCACGGGCTGCCCGCTGGCGGCCGCGCGGGCCGCCTCGCTCATGGCCTTGGCCGAGGGGTAGCGCCTGGCCGGATCTTTCGACAGCGCGACCTCGACCAGCGTGCGCACCGCCGGGGGGATCTCGGCGGGCAGCGGCGGCGGGGCCTCGCGGATGTGCTTGAGCGCGATCGTGACCGCGCTGTCGCCGTCGAACGGACGCTGCCCCATCAGGCACTCGTACGCGACCACGCCGAGCGCGTAGATGTCGACCGCGGGCGTGACAGGCGCACCTTCGGCCTGCTCGGGGGCGCAGTAGGCGGCCGTGCCCAGCACCATGCCGGCGTCGGTGAGCCGGTTGGCCAGATCGGACCTGGCGATGCCGAAGTCGGTCAGCACCAGCGTGCCGTCGCGCTGCACGAGCAGGTTGCCCGGCTTGACGTCGCGGTGCACGATGCCCTGGTCGTGCACGGCCTGCAACGCCGAGGCGGCCTGCGCGATCAGCTCCATGGCCTGCTGCGGCGCGATCCGGCCCAGCCTGGACAGTAAGCGGTCGAGCGGCTCGCCGTCGACGAACTTCATCACCAGGTAGACGGTGTCGCCGCTGACGCCGTAGTCGTAGACGTCGACCACACCGCTGTGGTTGATCGTGGCCATCGCCCGCGCCTCCCCCTGGAAGCGAGCGACGAACCCCGGGTCCTCCATACGGCCTGGCAGCAGCACCTTGACGGCGACGGTGCGGGCCAGGACGATATCCTCGCCGCGCCACACCTCGCCCATGCCGCCGGCGCCGATGCGGGTATCCAATCGATACCGCCCCGCCAGCGTCGTCCCTTGTGCCACCATGACGCCCCCGTTACCCCCCTACTTCAGTAACCTCTCCCACCCCGCGAGTCTCCAACAAAGCGAACTTTCATCGCGGTAAGGTAACACAGTGGTCACGGAAGTCAGAGAGTGTACGACTCACCTGTCCCACATGCCACTCAAATGCCTCAAGCCGTACAAACTCTATCCTGCGGCCTCACGGCGGGCCTTGTCCGCGTTTCGCGGAACTCAACGGCCGGATCGCTAGGCTGATCCCATGACGCTCGCTCCTGGTCTTCGCGCCCAGTCGCTCATCGTGGTCGAGATGGACGACACCGCCAAGAGCGTGGGCAGCGGAGACGTGCCCGTGCTGGCGACGCCCCGGCTGCTCGCGCTGGCCGAGGCGGCGACCGTGCGCGCCGTCGAGCGGCACCTCGCGCCGGGCCAGACGTCCGTCGGCACCCGGGTCGAGCTGGAGCACGTGGCCGCCAGCCCGCTCGGCACACGCGTGCAGCTCGGCGTCGAGCTGACGCGGGTCGACGGCCGTCGCCTGATCTTCGCCTTCGAGGCCCACGACGAGCACTCCGTCGTGGGCAAGGGCACGATCGAGCGCGTCCTCGTCGACCGCGCCAGATTCCTGGCCGCGAGCGAACGGCGCACGACGTGAGGGCCGCTAGTCGTCGATGACGGCGATCAGGTCGCCTTCCTGGATCACGTCGCCCTCGGCCACCTTGAGCTGGGCCACCGTGCCGTCGTCCTCGGCGAGCACCGGGATCTCCATCTTCATCGACTCGAGGATGACGAGCGTGTCACCCTCGGAGACGGTGTCGCCCTCGCGGACGACGACCTTCCACACGTTGGCCACCATCTCGGCGCGTACCTCAGCCACCGCGACTCCCCTCTTTCCATGATCCGATGATGTTCACGACCTAGGCGCGCATGCGCGCGACCAGACCGGTGTCGTAGTCGCCGGCGACGAACTCCGCGTTCTCCAGCAGCTCCGCACAGAATGGCAGATTGTTCTTCGGTCCCTCTACGGTGAACGCCGCCACCGCCTTGCGGCCCTTCTCCAGCGCGTCGGCGCGGTTCTCACCGCGGACGCAGAGCTTGGCCATCAGCGGATCGTAGAACGGGGTGACCGTGTTGCCCATCTCATAGCCGGAGTCGACCCGCACGCCGTCGGCGACCGGCTCCTCCCACGTCGTGATCGTGCCAGGGCCGGGGAAGAACCGCTTCGGGTCCTCCGCGTAGACGCGGAACTCTATCGCGTGCCCGGCCGGCTCGGCCGGCACCTCGGGGCTCTCGCCCGCCGCGACACGCAGCTGCAGCTCGACCAGGTCGACGCCGGTGACCAGCTCGGTGACCGGGTGCTCCACCTGCAGCCGGGTGTTCATCTCCAGGAACACGAAATCCTGCCGGTCGGCGTCGACCAGGCACTCGACGGTGCCCGCACCGGCATAGCCGACGGCCTCGCCGGCCCGCACGGCGGCGGCGAGCATGCGCTCGCGCAACTCCGGCGTGATGCCGGGGGACGGCGACTCCTCGACGACCTTCTGGTGGCGGCGCTGCACCGAGCAGTCGCGCTCGCCCAGCGCCACGACCCGGCCGTCGGGCAGGCCGAAGATCTGCACCTCGACGTGGCGGGCCCGCTCGATATAGCGCTCGAGCAGCACGGCGGGCCCGTCGAGCGCGTCACCCGCGCTGCCGGCGAACCTCGCCGCCGCCCTGGCCGCCTGGTCGTACGCCTTGCCCAGGCCCTCGTCGTCGTAGGCCACGCTCATGCCGATGCCGCCGCCGCCGGCCGCGGTCTTGACCATGACCGGATAGCCGATGGACTCCGCGGCCCGCAGCGCCAGCGACAGGTCGGTGACCGGCTCGCGGGTGCCCGCGGCGACCGGAACGCCCGCGGCCTCCATGAGGTTCCTGGCGTTGATCTTGTCGCCCATCCGGTCGATGGCCTCGGGCGCTGGCCCGATCCACACCATCCCCGCCTCGATCACGGCCCTGGCGAACGCGGCGTTCTCGGCGAGGAACCCGTAGCCCGGGTGCACGGACCGCGCGCCCGTCGCCCGCGCCGCCTCCAGC
Source organism: Nonomuraea sp. B5E05 (assembly GCF_039880665.1). Lineage (NCBI taxonomy): Bacteria > Bacillati > Actinomycetota > Actinomycetes > Streptosporangiales > Streptosporangiaceae > Nonomuraea > Nonomuraea sp. B5E05. The sequence goes on along the minus strand of NZ_JBDPMJ010000009.1, from coordinate 29,944 downwards.
ACCTTGCCGGCGTCGAGGTAGCTCTGCGCGGGGTTGGCCGGGCCGATCAGCACCGCCTCGTCGGCCTCGCGGACGAACGGCAGGTCGGCGTCGGCCTCCGAGTGCACGGCGACGGCACGCAGGCCCATCCGTCTGACCGTGCGGATGATCCGTCGCGCGATCTCACCTCGGTTGGCGACCAGAACGGGTCCGAGCGTCTCAGTAAGCACGCCGACCACCTTATGGCCGCCACAGGCTTGACCCCTTTCCCCCGAAACCACCGAAGCGGCCAGCACGATCTGTAGGAACCCCACAATCAGGAGCGCTCCACGCGCCGGTGACTGCGCGCGGGCGACAACAGCTTAGACGCGGCCACGGTCGATCACGCGCCCGAGCGACTCGATCGCGTGGGGGTCGTAGGAGCCGCCCGGGGACTGCCGGATGCGCTCCAGCGCCGCCCCGGCGCGGTCGCGGTCGGTGGAGGGCCCCACCAGGTCGTCGTAGGCGTTGGCGACCTTGATGATGCGGCTCGACAGCGGCGGGTCCTCGGTGATCGGGTCGCACTGCCGTCTGACCACCTCGGCCACGCGGTCGAGCACGCCCGTCTGCCGGATCACCTCGGCGCCCAGCTCGGCGATGCGGCGGGCCTGCTCGGGCTCGGTGAGCACGGTGGCGCCGCCGGGGATCGGGTCGCGCAACGACAGCTGGCCGATGTCGTGCATCAGCGCCGCGTATTCCAGCTCCAGCAGTTCGGGTTCGGCCATGCCCAGCTCTCTGCCGATGGCCACGGCCAGCCGGCTCACCCGGCGCGAGTGCCCGGGCTCGACGTAGCCGCCGACCTCCGTCACCCGGGACAGGGCGCGTACGGTCTGCAGGTAGGTGGCGCGGATGCCGGCGTATTTCCTGAAGGCGACCTGGGTGACCAGCAGCGGAGCGGCGAACACCAGCAGCGCCACCAGATCCATGCTGTGCGTGGCCAGCGCGAGCAGCACGCCCGACGAACCCACGGCGGCGCCCAGCGGGAACGCCATGTTGATCTCGTCGCGCACCGCCACCCGGAACGCGGTGCGCACCTGCTCCGCCCTGAGCAGCGCCGCGATCAGCACGTCGATCAGCAAGGTGATCGTGATGAGCGTGGCCATCGCCGCGAGCGCCGGCCACCACGTGCTGGTCGGCGGCTTGGTGAGCTCGTAGAGCGGGTCGGCCAGCGGCCGGAACGCGAACGCCGGCAACGCGCCGATGAGCAGCCGCCTGGCCATCGCGTCGAGCCGCGGCGGCCGGCCGACGGCCAGGTGCGGCAGCGCTCCCGCGGTCATGCCGACCGCGATCACCGCGACCACCTGCAGTGCGGGGTGGCGCAGCGGATGCTGGCTGAGGTCGAGCAGCAACGTGTAGCCGAGCGCCGCGGCGGCCCCGATGGGCGCGACCTCCCTGTTGCCCGGCATGGTGAGCCTGGCCAGCTCGCCGACCGCGATCAGCGCGCCGAACCCGACCGCGATCTCCGGGCGTTCGAGCCCGGCGGCGGCGGTGTAGCCGACCCCCGCCACCGCGACCAGCCCGGCCACGCAGATGAGCAGGAGCTGTCCCGAGTCGAACCGGCGCAGCACCGTGCCCACGGACCGCTCGGCCCGCCGCCGGGGACGCGCTGTGGTGATCATTGACCGGTCACGACCTCGATGGGCATGGTCGGGTCGTCGTGGTCCTTGATCGGGGACTCGGCGGCCTCGGGAGGCGGCGGGTCGACGCGGCGCGGCGGCTGCCACGGCTCGCGGTCGAGCGCCCTGATGAAGGCCGCGACCATGACCGGGTCGAAATGGGTGCCGGCGCACTTGCGCAGCTCTTCCACGGCCACCGGCACCGGCCTGGCACCGCGGTAGGAACGGTCGGAGGTCATCGAGTCGAACGCGTCGGCCACCGCGATGACCTTCGCGAACTCGGGGATCTCGTCACCGGCCAGCCCCATCGGGTAGCCGGTGCCGTCGTGGCGCTCGTGGTGGTGCATGATGCCGGCGTAGGCCTCGTCGAGGAACCCGATGCCGCGCACGATCTCCAGCCCGCGCATCGGATGCAGCTGGATCGCGGCGAACTCCTCCTCGGTGAGCGGCCCGTCCTTCTGCAGCACCTTGGTCGGCACGCCGAGCTTGCCCACGTCGTGGAGCATGCCGGCGTAGCGGATCGCCCGCACCCGCTCGACCCCCATGCCGATCTCCTGAGCGATCATGGAGGAGGCGTGCGAGACCCGCGTGCAGTGGCCGCGCGTGTAATAGTCTTTCGTCTCCACCGCCTGGCAGAGTGCGGCGATGGTGGCGTCGTAGGAGCGCTGCTGCGCGTGATACTGGCCGAACGCCCACCGCGCCACGAAGAGCGGCACCAGCACCAGCACCGCCGAGATCGACGCCACGGTGGCCCACAGCCCCGCCACCAGCAGCCCGAACGTGCCGTAGCCCAGGTAGGACAGCAGGAACTGGACCATGCCGCGCATCGGCACCTCGGTGGCGCGCGATCCCGTGGCCAGCGCGATCACGGTGAGGGTGAGGACGATGTTGAGCGGCACGAAGACGGCCGTGGCCGCGACGTAGGGGCCGATCAGGTCGTCGAACGCGTTGACCTGGGGCACGCCGACCTGCCCGTCGAGCGCGACGTAGAGCCACCCGGCCGCGAAGCCGCAGATGGCGAACTGGGCGCCGTTGAACAGCCGTTTGATCAACGGCAGCCCCGGCCGCACGCTCACGCTCGCGGTCAGCCCCACCAGCGCCGCCCCCTCGGGACCGAGCAGCACCACGGCGGCCAGCGAGGCCGAGAAGCTCACCGAGACGGCGAACTGCTCCACGTTGAGGAGCGTCGGCATCGACTCGCACACCAGGAACAGCAGCGCGAGCACGAGCAGGATATCGAGGTCCTCCGGAGCCACGGGGGCGCCGGAGACCACGATGCCGCGAACGATGAGAGCGGCCGCCACCCCGATCACAGCGACCAGATAGGCCCTTGCGGGCCACGGCAGATCACGCATTGCGGCCCCCTACGGCGGTCAGGTCCAGGAAACCCCGGGTGGGATCGCTCCTCCGAACGCTCCCCCGAACACCATGACCATCGGAGCGGCCAGCACGGCGGCCATGAACAGCCGGGCGACCATAGCCTTCAACATACGCATGCCTCCACGGTCGGCTTGTGGAACTTCACGCTACAGAAGAGGACGTGGTCGCACCGCCCGAGTGTGAAATAGCAAGCAAAGCGTAATCAAGCCACTACGAGACGCGATGTGCGGCGGCCCACTCCACGGTCTTCTTCACGCCGGTCGACAGGTCGGTGCGCGGCTGCCAGCCGAGCCCGTCGTGGGCCGGCACCGGGTCGACCGCCATCGCCGGCAGGTCGCCCACGCGCGGCTGCGCGAACCCCGGCTTGTCCTGGGCGCCCGCCGCGTCGGCGATGAGCGAGTGCAGCCGGCGGTCGCTGGTCTGGATGCCGGTGCCGAGGTTGAACCTGCGGCCGTTGCCCTCCGCCCCGCACGCCCTGACGAAGCCGTCGACCACGTCGTCGACGTAGATGTAGTCGCGGGTCTGGGTGCCGTCGCCGTAGAGGACCGTGGGCGTGCCCGACAGCAGGGCGTCGGTGAAGATGGCGACCACGCCGGCCTCGCCCTCGGGCGACTGGCGCGGGCCGTAGACGTTGGAGAGCACCAGCGTGGTGTATTCGAGACCGTAGAGGGCCCGGAACGTGGCGAGGTAGGTCTCGCCGCTCAGCTTGGACGCGGCGTAGGGGGAACGCGGGTCGGTCGGCGCGTCGCCGGGCACCGGGATCGCCGACGGCCTGCCGTAGACCGCCACCGACGAGGCGAACACCACCTTGCGGGTGCGCCCCTCGTGGGCCGCGGCCAGCACGGACGCCGTGCCCGCGACGTTGACGCCGGCGTCGTGCACCGGGTCGGCGACGCTCTTGCGCACGCTGATCTGCGCGGCGAGGTGGCAGATGACCTCGGGTTGCAGGTCGGCGACCAGGGCGATCAGCGCGGGATCGCGCACGTCGATCTCGTGCAGCCGGAAGCGGTCGCTGCCGCTAGCCTGCGCCAGGTTGTCCCGGCGCCCTGAGGACAGGTCGTCGACCACGTCGACCTCGTGCCCGTCGCCCAGCAGACGATCGACGAGATTCGAACCGATGAACCCGGCACCCCCGGTGACCAACGCGCGCATGCGGTCGATCCTAGTCGGCCAGCTCCGACCTCACTTGCGCGATGCGGGCCAGAACCTTGGATCGCAGGTCTGCCGGGACCGGGTCGCAGCCGCAGTGTTTGTGCACAAGCGCCTTGACCGCTTTGTCCAGATCATATTCCTGCAGGCACGGGCTGCACTCGTCGAGATGCACGCGGATGTCGGCGACGTCGCTTTCGGTCAGCTCGCCGTCGAGATAGGCGTAAACCTTGTCGAGCACCTCGCGACAGTCGGTGTCATGCGGGTTGCCACAGCTCATTTCGATCCCTCCGCCGGGACCAGGCCACGCTCGCGAGCATAGTCCTCAAGGAGGCCCCGCAACTGCCTGCGTCCCCTGTGCAGCCTCGACATCACGGTGCCGATCGGAGTGCCCATGATGTCGGCGATCTCCTTGTAGGGGAAGCCCTCGACATCAGCCAGGTAGACGGCGATCCTGAACTCCTCGGGCAGGGCCGCCAGCGCCTGCTTGATGTCGCCGTCGGGCAGGTGCTCGAGCGCCTCGACCTCGGCCGACTTCAGCCCGCTCGAGGTGTGGGACTCAGCCCGCGCGAGCTGCCAGTCCTCGATCTCCTCGGCGCCCGACTGCTTCGGCTCGCGCTGCTTCTTGCGGTAACTGTTGATGAAGGTGTTGGTCAGGATCCGGTAGAGCCACGCCTTGAGGTTGGTGCCCTGCTGGAACTGGTGGAACGACGCGAACGCCTTGGCGAAGGTCTCCTGCAGCAGGTCCTCCGCGTCCGCGGGATTTCGGGTCATCCGGAGCGCCGCGGAGTAGAGCTGCTCGAGATACGGCATGACGTCGCGCTCGAATCGCTCGCTTCGCTGCTCCAGCGTCTCCGCGCCTGTCGCGGGCACCGGACCCACCCCCCTAAGATCACCGGTGGCCGACCGTGGCGGAACACCGTACTCAGGGGAGGATACCCGCTGGCCCGTGACCTCCTGGTCAGCGGGTTGGGGGCTGAGCAATGTGAGCATGCTCGTCGCAACACCCCCGTGCCCTCGTCTGTTCCCGCAAGATAGAAGGTACGAAGGACCCGGTGCGGGGAACGTCATACGTACCGGCTGGTAGCCCTTTTTTCCGTAACCCAGGAGTCGCGTGTGCTGCCCATTCCGGCCGAGGAACTGAACGGCTCAGGGACGCTCGGGCCGTACTGGACCTTCTATCGCGCCGTCGCCGCCGAGCAACTGAACCGATGGCTTCCCAGCCAGCCCTCCGTGATCCTCGACCTGTCCGGTGGCCGCGGCCGGTGGTCCGGCCAGGCGGCCAGGGCCGGGCACCGGGTGATCGAGGTGCTCGACTTCCGCCGCACGGTCGACGCGCAGTCCCGATTGCGCGACGCCGACCGCGTCCGTCACATACGCGCCGACGATCTGTCGTTCCTGCCCGACGAGAGCGTGGACGCCGTCCTCGCCGAAGAGCGTGCGATGTCGGTCGAGCTGATGGCCGAGTCGGCGATGAGCGACGTGGCGAGGGTGTTGCGCCCCGGCGGCCGGGCGCTGGTGTGCGTCGACTCGCTCGTGCTGGGCATGGCGATCCTGGCCGAGCAGGGTCAGTGGCAGCACCTGCGCCAGACCGGCGAGGTCATGCTCGTGCCGTGGCCCGACGGCAGCATCACGCGCTGCTTCAGCAGCGGGCAGCTGCGCGAGTTGCTGGCGGGCACCGGGCTGGAGGTGGAGTGGATGCGGCCGCGCACGGTGTTGTCGCCGTCCACGGTCGACCACGTGCTCTCGTCCGACGCGCGCGCCCTGTCCTATCTGGTGCGTACGGAGCTCGAGGCCCATCCCGACGACGACGACACCGTCGGCATCCACCTGGTGGCCAGCGCCCGCAAGCGCTGACCGCCTGCCGACGGCCCTGCCGGCGGTTCCGCCAGCCGCCTGCCGGCAGGCCCTGCCGACCGGCCCTGCCTCCTGGCCGGGCCGCCGTTCTTCGTGGCCGGCGGCCCCGAGGAGGTCAGCGGCGGCGCTCCCGCTTTCCCTGGCACTGCACGCACCGCGCGGCCTCCGGGCGGGCCTCCAGCCGGCCTTCGGGGACCGGCTTGCCGCAGTCGACGCACCTGCCGTAGACGCCTTCGTCGATGCGCTCGATCGCCTCCACCACCGCGCGGCGCTGCGCGGTGGCCACGGTCAGCATGGCCTGCGCGCGGTCGGCGTCGGTCAGGTCGGAGCCCGCGTCGGCCGCGGAGTATTCCCGCACCGCGACGGGGTCGCCTTTGAGGACCCCGATCGAGCGGTCCAATTCGGCGAGCATGTCTTTCAGCCGCTCACGAGCGGTCGTGACGTCCACGAATCCGCACCTCCGGGTGAATGAGGGAAGCCTGCGGCCAGGACTCCCCGGATGTCCCCGCCGGCGCGATCAATGGGGGCCTATGTGGCGGTGACACCGAGTGAACGGTTGCATCGCTTTCCTCACCGAATGCCCACTTACCGCGCTTCTTACACCTTTAGAACAGCGCGGGCTCCCCCGCCTCGGGGAGCGGTTTGATGAGGTCGGGGCCGTTGTTCCTGACGTTGTTCACATCCGTGGAGACCGCGTACGCCGTGAGCCGCCCCGACTCGGCGGGCACCAGCAACTCGGAGGCCCGCTCGGTGTCGGTGAGTTTGGGGTCGAGCCATTCGGCCCAGCGGTCGCGCTCGATCATCATGGGCATCCTGTCGTGGATGCGTCCCAGGTGGTCTTCGGCGTCGGTCGTGATAACGGTGCAGCTGACGAGCCATTGGAGCGGGTCGTCGTCGGCGCGCGACGGATCCTTCCAGAACTCGTACAGGCCGGCCATGGCCAGCACCCCGCCGTCCGCTGGATGGATGAAGTAGGGCTGTTTCTTCTTCCCCTGCTTGTGGCCGCGCCCGCTTCGGCCCTCGCTCTCTCCGTCCGGGTTCGTGCGCTCCGGCTCGACCGGCATCCACTCGAAATAGCCGTCGGCCGGGAGCAGGCATCTGCGCTTGGCGAACGCCCGGCGGTAGGACGGTTTCTCCGCCAGCGTCTCGGCCCTGGCGTTGATCAGCCGCGAGCCGATCGACGGGTCCTTCGCCCAGGCGGGGACCAGGCCCCACTTGAGGATCCTGAGCTGGCGGACCGCCCGCTCGGCCTCGTGGGGCACGCGGCTCAGGACGGCGTAGACGTTCTTGGTCGGCGCCACGTTGTAGTCGGCGCCGAGCTCCTTGTCGGGTTCGCCGTCCTGCTCGATCTGGAACTCCTCGAGCAGCTCGTGCTTCTTGCGCGCCGAGGCGTATCTACCGCACATGACACCACACTGCCATGTCCTTCTCCCACTCGCGTGTCCGCCCGGCGGCGACGCGCGGACTTCGACCGCGTCCCGCCACTCCCAGTACTCTTTGACCATGCCCGCTCCGCTCTGGCCCGCACCGACGGCGACGACCCCCGTCAGCGCCACCGTCCCGCTGCCCGGCTCCAAGTCGGTGACCAACCGCGCGCTCCTGCTCGCCGCGCTCGCCGACGGCCCCGGCGTCGTGCGCGGTGCGCTGCGCAGCCGCGACGCGGACCTGATGGCGGCCGCGCTGCGGGCGCTCGGCACCACGCTGGTGGCCGGCGGTGAGAGCGCCGCGGGGGTCGACTGGCACGTGACGCCGGGCCCGGTCCGCGGCGGCGCGAGCATCGACGCCGGCCTGGCGGGCACGGTCATGCGCTTCGTCCCGCCGATGGCCGCGCTGGCCGACGGCCCGGTCCACTTCAACGGTGACCCGCACGCGCGCAAGCGCCCGATGGGGCCCATCCTCGACGCGCTGCGCTCGCTGAACGCGCGGGTCGACAACGACGCGCTGCCGTTCACGATCACCGGGCCCGTCACGGGCGGCGAGGTGACGCTGGACGCGTCGGGTTCGTCGCAGTTCGTCTCGGGGCTGCTGCTGGCGGCCGCGCGCTTCGAAAAGGGCGTCACGATTCGCCATGTGGGCCCGCCCGTGCCCTCGCAGCCGCACATCGAGATGACGGTGCAGATGCTCAGGGCGGCCGGCGTCACGGTCGACGACGGCGAGCGCGACGTGTGGCGCGTCGAGCCCGGCCCGATCGCGGCGAGAGACGTCACGGTCGAGCCCGACCTGTCCAACGCGGCCCCGTTCCTGGCCGCCGCGCTGGTCACGGGCGGCACGGTCACCATTCCGGCATGGCCCGCCGAGACCACCCAGCCCGGCGACGCCCTGCGGGGCCTGCTCACCTCCATGGGCGCCACGGTCACCCGCACGGCCGACCTGGTCGTCACGGGCACGGGCGAGATCACCGGCATCGACGCCGACCTGCACGAGGTCGGCGAGCTGACCCCGACGATCGCCGCGCTGGCCGCGCTCGCGCGCACCCCGAGCCGCATCCGGGGCGTGAGCCACCTGCGCGGCCACGAGACCGACCGCCTGGCCGCGCTGGCCACCGAGATCAACCGCCTCGGCGGCGACGCCGAGGAGACGGACGACGGCCTGGTCATCCACCCCCGCCCGCTGCGCGGCGGCACCTTCCACAGCTACGACGACCACCGCATGGCCACCGCTGGAGCGGTGATCGGGCTCGCGGTCCCGGGAGTGCGGGTGGAAAACGTCGCGACGACCGCCAAGACCCTGCCGGAGTTCGTCCAGATGTGGGCGGCGATGCTGGACCCCCGATGACGACGGTGATCCGGCCGCTGCCCGCCGCCGGTTTCATGGGGGAAGCCCCGGGCACGTCGGAGATGGGCGAGACGTGACTGCGCGCTGCCCGCACCGACCCGCCGCACCCGGCCCGCGTCACCGAACACCCTGTCACCGACCACAGAGGGGAAGCGAGCGTATGGGAGCGGACCGCTGAGAAAGCGGGAGTACGACGAGGACGACGTACGGGTCAGGCCGGGCAAGGGGTCACGGCCGCGCACCCGAATCCGTCCTGCGCACGAGGACGCCGTCGGAGGGTTCGTGGTCGCCGTCGACCGGGGCCGCTACACCGTCCTGGTCGAGCCCGAACGCGGGTCGGCCCAGAAACGCAGGCAGCAGCCTCAGCGCCGCCTGGTGGTCGCCATGAAGGCCCGCGAGCTCGGCCGCAAGGGCATCGTCGTGGGCGACCGGGTCGCCCTGGTCGGCGACGTCTCCGGCCGTCCCGACACCCTGGCGAGGGTCGTCCGCGTGGAGCCGCGCAGCTCGATGTTGCGCCGCTCGGCCGACGACACCGATGACACCGACGGCATCGAACGCCCGGTCGTCGCCAACGCCGACCAGCTCGTCATCGTGACCGCCCTGGCCGATCCGCCGCCCCGCCCCCGCATGATCGACCGCATGCTGGTGGCCGCGTTCGACGCCGAGATCGAGGCTCTGCTCTGCCTCACCAAGCCGGATCTCGCCCCGCCCGACCCCCTGGTCGCCCTGTACGAACCGCTGGGCGTCTCGCACGTCGTCGTGCGCAAGGGAGGCTCGCTCGACGAGCTGCGCGACCACCTGACCGGGCGCATCAGCGTCCTGGTCGGCCACTCGGGCGTCGGCAAGTCCACCCTGGTCAACGCCCTGGTCCCCGACGCCAACCGCGCCGTCTCCCAGGTCAACGCCGTCACGGGCCGCGGCCGCCACACCTCCACCTCGGCCGTCGCCCTGGAGCTGCCGGAGGGCGGCTGGATCATCGACACCCCGGGGGTGCGCAGCTTCGGCCTGGCCCACGTGTCGGTGGAGACGGTGCTGGCCGGGTTCCCCGACCTGGTGGAGGGCACGGTCGACTGCCCGAAGGGCTGCACCCACCTGGGCGACGGTTGCGCCCTGGACGCCTGGGTGGCCGCCGGCAACGCCGACCCCGCCCGCCTGGAGTCGCTCCGCCGCCTCCTGTCCAGCCGCGAGGGCTCACCCGACGACGCTCCCTGAGCCTTTCACGTGCCCTTAGGTGCCGTCATGGCGCGCTCGTACGCAGCGCATTTCTGGCGGTCAATGGGCGGGCAAATGGGGCGGATCGCCGGGGAAGATCAGTGACATCTCTCGACATGACGTACTTACCGCTGACGGTGAAAAGGGATACCGGTTACCAGAAAAGAGACGTTGGTGACTGATGTTCGGTATACGACTCACGGTAGCGTGGGCGACCGTGCAGGGTTACAACGATGATCTTCGCCTCGCGCATGTCATGGCGGACGCCGCCGATGACCTGACCATGCGGCGGTTCAAGGCGGTCGATCTGAAGGTCGACACCAAGCCCGATCTGACGCCGGTCAGCGACGCCGACCGCGCCGTGGAGGAGGCCATCCGGGGCACGCTGCGCCGTGCCAGGCCGCGCGACGCGGTCGTGGGAGAGGAGTTCGGCAAGACCGGGTGGGGCGCCCGGTCGTGGATCATCGACCCCATCGACGGCACCAAGAACTACGTGCGCGGCGTGCCCGTGTGGGCGACCCTGATCGCACTCATGGAGTACGGCGAGGTCGTCGTCGGCCTCGTGTCGGCCCCCGCCCTCGGCAGACGCTGGTGGGCGGCCGCCGGGGGCGGCGCGTGGACCGGCAAGAGCCTAACCAAGGCGTCCAGGATGACCGTGTCGTCGGTCTCGACCCTGGAGGACGCGTCGTTCTCCTACTCCAGCTTCGACGGCTGGGAGAAGACGGGCCGGCTCGACAACTTCCTCGACCTCGGCCGCGCCTGCTGGCGCACGAGGGCGTACGGCGACTTCTGGTCGCACATGATGGTCGCGGAGGGTTCGGTGGACGTGTCCGCGGAGCCCGAGTTGTCGCCGTGGGACATGGCGGCGCTCACCGTGATCGTCGAGGAGGCCGGCGGCGTGTGGACCGACGTGGCGGGCGTGAAGGGCCTGGAGGGCGGCAGCCTCGTCTGCACCAACGGCACCCTCCACGGCGAGGTCGTCCGCCGGCTCAACGCCTAGGACCGGCCTCGGACTGGATGCCGGCGGTTGCGGCGTTCAGCTCCTGTTCATCCTTGTACGTCACATTTCCCCCATACGTGACACCGCTGGGCGGATTGTCGTGTCCCAGCGGATCCTGGTCCCAGAAGTTCCCCCGGTAGACCACGTTCTCCAGCGGCGGCCCCACCATGAGGACGGCCGTGTTGTCCGCCCGCAGGACGACGTTGCCCTCCACCGTCACCCACGAGGCCCCGTAGTCGGTGTACAGCCCGAAGTTGTACGGCGTGCGCGTGTCCTTGATGACGTTCCCCTGGACGAGCGCCTGGTTGTCCGGGGAGTCGCCCTGCGGCCCCGACAGGTAGACGCCGCCCCCGTCGGCCAGCACCTCCATGGTGTCCGCCGTGCGGTTGCGCAGGATCTGGGCGCCCTGCCCGGAACCCACGACGATCCCGCAGTGGGGCACGTGGGCCACCTCGTTGTGCGCGACCACGCAGTCACGCGTGCCCGACACGGAGATGCCCGGCGCGCCGCTGAACTCGAGCCCGGTGTGGTGCACGCGGTTGTCCTCGATCGAGGTGGCCCGGCTGCCGGAGACCTCGATGCCGGCGCCGGACAACGTGTCGAACGTGCAGCGGCGCACCGCGAGACCGGCGCCGCCGGTGACGCCCAGCCCGGAGGCGCCGAGCCGGGTGAACCGGCAGCCCTCGATCTCCACGTTCTCGGTGGCGTCGAAGGTGACGCAGCCGGGGATCGTGACGGAAGCGGTGGGATACGTCACAGACGCCCCTTCCCCGATGACCGCCGTCTCGACGCCGCCGCCCTCGTAGTAGCCGGTGCCGTGGTAGTGCAGGAACCCCTCGGCCGCGCTCGGGCGCAGCCAGGTGGCCTCGGCGAACACCAGGCCCCTGAACGACACGTCGCGCGCCCCCGCGGCGCTCACCAGGCGCTCCAGGACGGGTGCGACGACCCGCGTACGGGAGGGGTGCTCCCCGGGGCGGGGCAGGTACATCAGCACGTGCCGCCCCGGACGCGACCGGTCGAGCACGAAGGTGCCCGGCTCGGCCAGGAAGGCGGCGTCGTTCTCGATGCGGGTGGGCAGGCCGGGCCCGCTCGACGACTGACCCTCCCACGTCGAGTTGTAGAGCTCGCCGGCCCACCCGAAGGCGGGCTGTGCCATGGTGATCACGGTCTCGTCCCCGTCGCGGGAGACTCCTGCGACCCCGCAGCGGGCCTCCGTCCAGGGGTAGACGCCCCGGAAGACGAACTCGACGTCCGCGGGGCTGCGCCAGCCGAGCGGCTCGCCGCCGTCGGTGACGTAGCCGGTGGCGGTCGCGCGGACCTCGCCGGGCAGCCCGGGGACGGCAGCCCGCTCGGCCCTGCGCCCGTCGACGTAGAGCTGGCGGGTGTCGAGCTCGCCGACCTCGGCCACCCAGACGCCGTCGCGCTCCTGCCACCCCGTGATGACCCGGCCGCCGCTGATCACGGGCTCCTCCTGCTCGGAGGTGCCGTAGCCGTACGCCTGGAAGACGATCCCCGAGTCGTCCCCGGTGAGCTCGAACGGCCGCGCGAGCGTGTGCACGCCACCCCTAAGGTGTACGACGGCGTCGCCGCCGGCCTCGCGGGCCGCGGCCCTGGCGCGGTCGAGGGTGGCGAAGGGGCGCCCAGCCGATCCGGGCCAGGAGTCGTCGCCGGAGGGCGCGACGTGGAATTGGAACATCTGAACCACCTTTGCTGTTTATGGCGTACACGAAGTAGTACACCATAAACGAGGGAGGGCGCACATGGCGAGGGGCAGGGCCGACGACCCCGACCACGGTGTCGAGCTGCTGTGGCGGGCCGGCGACCGCGAGCCGAGGCAGGGCCTCAGCCTGCCCAGAATCGTGCGCGCCGCCGTGGAACTCGCCGACGACGAAGGCCTGGCGGGCCTGTCGATGCGGAAGGTCGCCGACCGGCTCGGCTTCACGACCATGTCGCTCTACCGCCACGTGCCCGGCCGCGGCCAGCTCGTCGACCTGATGCTCGACGAGGTTCTCGGCGAGCACCCGCAGCCCATGGAGACGGGCGGCTGGCGGGCCCGCCTGGAGGCCGTGGCCAGGCATGCCTGGGAGATCCGCAAGCGGCACCCGTGGCTGGCCGAGGTGCGCGGCAGCCGCCACGTCCCCGGCCCCAACGCCGTCGCCCACTACGACTACATGCTGAGCACGCTCGCCGGCACGGCGCTGCGCCCCTCGGAGGTCATCGCGGTCGTGGGCATGGTCGGCCGGTTCGTCGACGCCGAGGCCCTGGTCCTGGTCGAGACCCGGCGGGAGGAGCGGCGCAGCGGGGTGTCGGAGGAGGAGTGGTGGGGCTCGCGCGACTCGCTCTACGAACGCCTCGACCGCTATCCGACGCTCTCCCACCTGTGGACCGCGGGCGGCTGGGACCACCCCGAGGACTCCTTCGACTTCGGCCTGCGCCGGCTGCTCGACGGCGTCGAGGTCCTCGTTCGAAAGCGTGACGAAATTCGTGATGAAAAGTGCGCGGAATGCGGCGGCCCGCTGGAACCGGCCCCGTCCGGCCGCCCCCGCGTCTACTGCTCACGCGCCTGCCAGCAGCGCGCATACCGCAGACGCAGGAACGGTTAGAGCGCCAGCACCCGCCGCACCGCGTCCATCAGGGTGTCCCGGTAGCCGCCCCCGAACAACACCACGTGCACGAGCAGCGGATGCAACTGGTGCAGCGGCACCCGATCCCGCCACCCCTCCGCAAGCGGCCACTCCTCCCGGTAGGCCCCCAGCACCCGATCGAGGTACGGCAGCCCGAACAGGTCGAGCATGGCCAGGTCGGTCTCCCTGTGCCCGCCATGGGCGGCCGGATCGACCAGCACCCCTGACCCGCCCGACCACAACACGTTCCCGCTCCAGAGGTCACCGTGGATGCGCGCGGGCGGCCCGGCAGGCCCCGCCACCTCGGCGAACCGGTCCACCGTCCGCTCGACCAGGGAGACGTCCCGCGCCGGCAGCCGGGCCCGCCGCAGGAACGGCAGCACCCGCCGCGAGGCGTAGAAGGACGGCCAGTCGGCCGCGGGGGCGTTGTCCATCGGCAACTCGGCGATGAACCCCGGCCAGGGCGCGCCGAAATCGTCCGCGCCCTCGCGGTGCAGCCGGGCCAGCTCACGCCCGAACCGCTCGGCCGCCGTGGCACTGGGCGGCTCCTGTCGTACCCACGACAACACGAGCCGGTCCGGCCCGACCTCGATCACCTCGGGCACCGCGATCACCTCGCCCAGCCAGCGCAGCCCAGCGGCCTCGGAGGTGAACACCTCGGAGCGGCGCCGGTCGCCCTGGCCGCCCGCCACGGACGTCTCCCCGCCGCCCTGGCCGCCCGCCACGAACGCCTCGGAGCTCTGGCCGCTCTTCACGAACACCTCGCGCCCGTCGTCCAGCACCCCCCGCTGGAGCCGCCAGCCGTGCGACGAGCCGAGGTCCTCAGTCAGTCTCATCGGCGAGCTCATCGGCGATGTGTTCAACCACGCCCTCGGATGCCGCCTTGACCAGCGCGAGCACCTCCTCGAATCCTTCAGTGCCCCCGTAGTACGGATCGGGCACCTCGGCCCCCTCCGGCGCGGCGGGGTCGAAGGAACGGAACAACAGCACCTCCACCTCGTACGGCGCCATCCGCCGCAAAGTGGACAGATTGTCCCGATCCATGGCTAGAACCAGGTCGTAACGGGCGAACCAGTCGCCCGCGAACTGCCGCGCCCGGTGCACCGACCCGTCGTACCCGTGCCGCGCCAGGATGTCGAGTGCCCGCTCATCCATGGGGTCCCCCACGTGCCACTCGCCGGTCCCGGCGCTGTCGACGGTGACCCGGTCCCCCAGCCCGCGGCCGGCGAGCGTCTGGCGGAGCACCGCCTCCGCCATCGGGGAGCGGCAGATGTTCCCCATGCATACGAGGCATACGCGATAAGTCATAGCTCCCATCATGAGGGTGACCTGGTGCGTTCACCGAACGTTCACCCTTGCTAGGGGTCTGAGTCACCTTCGCTGCATAGCTTCATGGCGACTAAGGACCAAGTGGGAGGAACCCAACCGTGAAGTATGCAGGCCGGCTCGCCGCCGTCGCCTTCGTCGGCGCGCTCTCGCTCGCTGCGTGCGGCACAGACAACAACACCGGGGCCAGCGGCACCACCGCCGCCACCGAGGCCGCGGCTGACAGCGGTCTGAGCGGCACGATCAACGCCGCGGGCTCCTCTGCCCAGGCCAACGCGATCGACCAGTGGAAGAAGGAGTTCCAGGCCAAGAACTCCGGGGTGAGCATCAACTACCAGCCCAGCGGATCCGGTGCGGGCATCCAGGCGTTCATCCAGGGCACGGTCGCGCTCGCGGGTTCCGACTCGGCCCTGAAGGACGACGAGCCCGCCAAGGCCGACGCCCGCTGCAAGACCGGCAAGGCCCTCAACATCCCCATGGTGACCGGCCCCGTCGCGGTCGTGTACAACCTGCCCGGCGTCGAGGGCCTGCAGCTGTCGCCCAAGACGCTCGGTGGCATCTTCAACAGCAAGATCACCAAGTGGGACGACCCGGCCATCAAGGCCGACAACCCCAATGCAACGCTCCCGTCCACGCCGATCCAGGCCTTCCACCGGGCCGACGAGTCGGGCACGAGCGACAACTTCACCAAGTTCCTCGAGGCCACCGCCGACTGGCCGTACGAGGCCGCCAAGGCCTGGCCCGCCGAGGCCAAGGGCCAGGGTGCCAAGGGCTCCGACGGCATCGCCTCCTCGGTCAAGGACACCGAGGGCGCGATCAGCTACGTCGAGATGTCGTTCGCCGACAACTCCCAGCTCCAGAAGGCCAAGGTCGCCAACGGCTCCGGCGAGTTCGTCGAGCTGACCCCGGAGAGCGCGGCCAAGACCGTCGAGACCGCCGAGATCAAGGGCACCGGCAACGACCTCGCCCTGTCGATCGACTACGCCACCAAGACGCCGGGCGCCTACCCGATCGTGCTGGTGACGTACGAGATCACCTGCGAGAAGGGCCTGCCGGCCGAGGAGTCGAAGCTGGTCAAGTCGTTCCTTACCTACACCGCCAGCGACGAGGGCCAGGCGGCGCTGAAGGACCTGGGCTACGCCCCGCTGTCCGGCGAGCTGCTCACCAAGGTCCGCTCCACTGTCGAGGCGATCTCCTAAGAGCTGATGACGACCAAAACGGAAATCCGTGAAGGCGGACCGGTCACGAGCCGGTCCGCCTCGCGGCGCAGCCATGGTGAAGCGCCCTTCCGCTTCCTGTCCACCGGGGCCGGCATCCTCCTGCTGGGAATCATGGCGGCCATCGCCGTCTTCCTCATCGGCGAGGCCATCCCCGCGCTGCGGGCCAACAAGGGCGACTTCCTCACCGAGCTGACCTGGGACCCGAACAGCAGCCAGGTGTTCGGCATCGGCGCGCTGGCGTTCGGCACCGTGCTCAGCTCGGCACTCGCACTCGTCATCGCCATGCCCATCGCGGTGGGCGTGGCGCTGTTCATCTCCCACTACGCGCCGCGCCGCCTGGCCGGGCCGCTCGGCTACCTGATCGACCTGCTCGCCGCGGTGCCCAGCGTGATCTACGGCCTGTGGGGCGTGACCTTCCTCGTGCCGCTGCTCCGGGAGCCGTCGCAGTGGCTGAACGAGAACTTCGGCTGGTTCCCGCTGTTCGCCGGCGAGGGCGCGATCGGCGGCAAGACCATGCTCGCCGGCGGCATCGTGCTCGCGATCATGATCCTGCCGATCATCGCGGCCATCTCGCGTGAGGTGTTCCTGCAGGTTCCGAGGATGAACGAGGAGGCCGCGCTGGCCCTCGGCGCCACCCGCTGGGAGATGATCCGCATGGCGGTGCTGCCGTTCGGCCGCCCCGGCGTGATCAGCGCCGCGATGCTCGGCCTGGGCCGGGCCATGGGCGAGACCATCGCGGTCGCGCTGATCTTCCCGGCGACGTTCGGCATCAGCTTCCAGATCCTCACCCCGCAGGGCAACAGCATCGCCGCCAACATCGCCAACGGGTTCGGCGAGGCCGGCGACATCGGCCGTGGCGCGCTGATCGCCTCAGGACTGGTGCTGTTCATCATCACCCTGCTCGTCAACATGGCCGCCCGCATGATCATCAACCGGCGCAAAGAGCTCATGAAGGCCGACACATGACCACCATCCAGCACATCTCGACCGGCCGCCGGCTCAAGGACCGCATCGTCCAGGGGCTGGTCTATCTGGCGTTCGCGCTGGCCGTGGTGCCGCTCGTGTCCGTGCTCTGGCTGGTGATCTCCAACGGCCTGGCGCGGTTCGACATGACGTTCCTCACCCATTCGATGCGCGGAATCGGCGCGCGCGACGTGGGCGGCGGCGCCTACCACGCCATCATCGGCACCCTGGAACAGGTCCTGCTCTCTTCGCTCATCTCGGTGCCCATCGGGTTGCTCACCGCGATCTACCTGGTCGAATACGGCAACGGCGGCCGGCTGAGCCGGGCCATCAGCTTCTTCGTCGACGTCATGACCGGCATCCCCTCGGTGGTCGCCGGCCTGTTCGTGCTGGCGTTCTGGATCCTGTTCCTCGGCATGCCCTACTCCGGCTTCGCCGGCGCCATGGCGCTGTCGATCCTCATGATGCCGACCGTGGTCAGATCCGCCGAGGAAATGCTGCGGCTGGTGCCCGACGACCTCCGTGAGGCTTCGTACGCGCTGGGCGTGGCCAGATGGCGCACGATCCTCAAGGTCGTGCTGCCGACCGCGTTCACCGGCATCGTGACGGGCGTCATGCTGGCCGTGGCCAGGGTCGCGGGCGAGACGGCGCCGCTGCTCCTGACGGTGTTCTTCACCGACTCCATCAACAACGACCCGTTCAACGGGCCGCAGATGGGCCTGCCCCTCTACGTCTTCGACCAGGCGGCGCGTCCCAACGACACCGCCATCGACCGGGCGTGGACCGGCGCCCTCACGCTCATCCTGATCGTCATGCTGCTCAACCTGGTGGCGCGTCTGATCGCCTGGTGGCGTTCACCCGCCAGGCGCCGATAGGGGGTAACCGCAGATATGTCCAAGCAGATCCAGGTCTCGGGCCTCGACGCGTACTACGGGTCGCACAAGGCGATCGAAGACGTGTCGATGACCATCGAGCCGCGCTCGATCACCGCGTTCATCGGCCCGTCCGGGTGCGGCAAGTCGACGTTCCTGCGCACGCTCAACCGCATGCACGAGGTGATCCCCGGCGCTCGGGTCGAGGGCAAGGTCCTGCTCGACGGCGACGACCTGTACAGCAGCAACGTCGAACCCGTCTCCGTACGCCGGATGATCGGCATGGTCTTCCAGCGCCCCAACCCGTTCCCCACGATGTCGATCTACGACAACGTCGCCGCCGGCCTCCGCCTCAACGGCCGCGTCAGCAAGGCACACCTCGACGACACCGTGGAGGAGTCGCTGAAGGGCGCCAACCTGTGGAACGAGGTCAAAGACCGCCTCAGCAAACCCGGCGCCGGCCTGTCCGGCGGGCAGCAGCAGCGGCTCTGCATCGCGCGGGCCATCGCGGTCAAACCGCAGGTGCTGCTGATGGACGAGCCGTGCTCGGCGCTCGACCCCATCTCGACGCTGGCCATCGAAGACCTCATGGCCAAGCTGAAGGACGAGTACACGATCGTCATCGTCACCCACAACATGCAGCAGGCCGCCCGGGTCAGCGACAGGACCGCCTTCTTCAACCTGGCCGAGCAGGGCAAGCCCGGCAAGGTCATCGAGATGGACGAGACGTCCCGCATGTTCACCAACCCGTCCCAGAAGGCCACCGAGGACTACATCACGGGACGCTTCGGTTGATGACCCGACAGCAGACGGCAGCCACGATGAACGGGGACACGAGGACCAAACCCGTACTGCTCATCGCCGACCCTGACGGCGCCGTCGTGGACGCCCTGGCGGCCGCCCTCGAACGCGAGGGCGTGGCCGTCACGGGCGCGCCTGACGGCGCCCAGGGGCTGCTGCAGGCCGGTGCCCTGCAGCCCGACGTGGTGCTCGTCTCGGCCACGCTGCCGGTCATCGACGCTGTGGACTTCGTCCGCGCGGTACGCCTCGCGCGGGCCGTACCGGTGCTGCTCGGCGTCGGCGAGGGGCACGCCGAGCAGGCCGTACGCGCGCTCGCGGCAGGGGCGGCCGCCTGCGTGGCCAGGCCCTACCGGGTGCCCGAACTGCTGCCGTTCATCCAGGCGGCCTCTCCCGAGTCGCACAAGGTGCTGGCGGTGGGCGGGGTCGAGCTGGACGTACAGGCCTACCAGGTGCGCGTGGGCGGTCGCACGGTGCACCTGCCGCTGCGGGAGTTCGAGCTGCTGCAGTATCTGATGCGCAACGCCGACCGTACGGTGACCCGCGAACAGATCATGCGTCACGTGTGGAACGCCGCGGCGACCACGTCGACCAACACGATCGCCGTGCACGTCAAACGCCTGCGTGCGCGCCTGGGCGACGAGGACGACCAGCTCATCCAGACCGTACGCGGTGTGGGTTACCGCCTCGTCACTCCGAGCATTTCCGGAAATCCCGCATGATGCGCTCGGTGACGCCTTCGACGGTCGCTATGCCGTGCCACACCTCCGGGCTCCCCTCGGTGAGCACGGCAACGGCGTAGTCGCGGCCGTCGCCCCTGATCAGCCCCACGCTGATCGTGGCCCAGCGCTTGGTCGAAACGCGCCTGAGCCACCCGTTCTTCAGCGCCGCGCGCTCACCCTCGCACGTCGCCTCGCTGATCCCCCAGTTTTGGCCGTCGACGACCCGGCCCATGAGGTCGAGCACCTGCTCCCGGTCCTTGGCCCTGAGCGGGCTCTTACCGGATACCAGTGCCTGCATGAGGCGGATCTGGTCCTCGACGGACGTTCGGGTGATTCCCCAGCAATAGAGGTCGAGGCAGTCCCCCGGCACGCCCTGCGTGTGTTTCAGGCCCAGCTTCTCCCCCGCCCTGGTGAACCCGGGCGCCCCGCCGATGCGCAGCCAGAGACGGTCGGCGGCGTGGTTGTCGCTGTAGCGGATCATCAGGTCGGCGTCGTGCCTGACGGCCGCGGGGAGCTTCTTCCAGGGGGTGTCGAGCAGGAGCGCCATGAGGATCTGGACCTTGGCGGTGCTCGCCGTGATCAGCCGCTCGCCGGGACGGTAGCGGTAGACCCGCCCCGTCTCCAGCTCCTTGACCATGGCCGTGACCGGCCCTGGACGGCTCCGCAGATAACGGTCGAGGCGTTCGGTGATCTTCTTGGCCGGGATCGGCGGCAGCGCCTCCTCGCGCGCGCTCTGCTCGATCCTTCCCTGCGCTTCCCGGTGCACCTCGGAGAACGTGGTCACGTCCAGCACGGCCGGCAGGGCAGCGTGCATCCTCGCGGGCACGGGCCTGGGCATCGGGACCAGCGGCAGGAGCAGGGCGACAATGATGACCAGTCGTGGTATCGCTCTCGCCCCAAGCGCGATCATCCAAGCATTATCACGACATTTCACAACACGCCGCTAGACCTGCTACGAGCGGTCCACACGCCGGGAACAGGGACGGCACCTGAGCCCGGCTGATGGTCCGGCACGCCGAAGACTCTGCCCAGGAGGCCCGTGCCGGAGATCCGTGGTCAGCGCGAGGTGGGCAGGGTGATGTCCGGGGTGAAGTGCCGGTCGTCGATGTGGGCGACGGCGTAGTCGATGGCGCCCGTGACCACGCACTCGTCCCCCAGCGTCGAGGCGCGCAGCTCCGGCGGGCGGATGCAGGCGCGCTCCAGGCGTTCGCGCAGCCGGGGCAGCAGGACGTCGGCCGAGCGGGAGAAGCCGCCGCCGAGCACGACGACCTGCGGGTCGAGCAGCAGGACCATCGCGCTGGTGCCCACGGCCAGGTCGTCCACGTACCGTTCGACCGCCGCGAGCGCCACCGGGTCGCCGGCGCGGGCGGCGGCCAGGGTGTAGCCGGCGGCGTCCGCCGGAGAGGTGTCGTCGGGGATGACCGGGCAGTTCTGCAGGTGCTCCGAGGCGTCGAACAGTTGCGCCTGCGGCAGCATCGCGATCTCTCCGGCCGCGGCGCCGAAGCCGCGGTGGACCTTGCCGTCGATGATGACCGCCGCCCCCAACCGCCGGCCGACGTGCAGGAACACCACGTCGCTCGCATCCCGCGCGGCGCCGCGCACGGCCTCGGACTTGGCGGCCAGGCGGCTGTCGTTCTCGACGAGGACCTCGCAGGGGAACATCCCTCGAAGGCGCCCGGCCAGGTCGAGCCCGGTCCAGGCGGGGATCGCGGCGCAGTAGCGGATGCGTCCCTCCGGGGTGACCACGCCGATGGTGCCCGCCGCGACGATCCAGACGTCGTCGATCGTCTTGCCGCCCAGCGCCAGGCAGTTCGCGACCGTCCGCTCGATGGCGGCCAGCCGCTCGTCCAGGGGCGTGTCCGGCTGCACGGGCTGGCGAGTCTCGGCGAGGATCTCGCCGTTCAGGTCGGACAGGGCGGCGCGGATGTTGTGGCCGCCTATGTCGAGCCCCACGAGGTGACCGCTTGTCGCGCGGAAGCGGTAGCGGCGGGCGGGCCGGCCGACGATGCCCTGGGCGGGCGGGGTCTCCTCGACCCAGCCGAGCCGCTTGAGCTCGTCCACGACCTCCTTCGTGGAGGGGCGCGACAGGCCGGTGCGCTCGGCCAGGGCCGACAGCGTCAGAGGGCCGGCGCTGCGCAGCGTCCCGATCGCGGCCAGGACGTTGAGCTGCCTGAGCCGTGACAGGTCGCCGCCGCGAAGTGTGGCTGCCATCGTCCGTCCTAACGCAGGTTTCCTGTGTAAGCCGCTTCATTATGCCAGGAGTTGAGTGCGCAAAGATGACCAAGAACGCCAGATCTGCGCAGAAATGAGCATTGACCCGTGATCTGGGCGGATGCTAATAATGAAAGGCTCCTTCGTAATTATGAGAGAGGTGGAGCCGATGCCGTTCGTGCACGTGGGGAAGGCCGGAAGCGCCCGCGTCCCGGCGCTGGTCCGTTCCGAGGGGACCGGTCGATGATCGTCCCCAAGCCCTTGCGGTACGAGCCGCGTCCCGGCCGTTTCGTCATCGACAGGGAGACCGCGCTCACCGCCGACCCGGTGCTCGGCCCGGTCGCGGCCTGGCTGCGCGGTGAACTCGCCCCGGTGACCGGAGGCGAGCTGCTGCCGTCGGGCGGCCCGGGGCCGGCGATCCGGCTCGCTCTCGGCGACGGCCTGCCGCCGGAAGGCTACCGGCTCACCGTCACCCCTGGCGGGGTCACGCTCGACGCCGGATCGGCGGCCGGGGCCTTCTACGGGGCGCAGACCCTGCGCCAGCTCCTGCCGGCCCACGCCTTCCGCCGGTCGGGGACGGGCGAGGCGCTGGAGCTGCCCGCCGTGCACGTGGCCGACGAGCCCCGCTTCGCCTGGCGCGGCGCCATCCTCGACGTGGCCCGGCATTTCATGACCAAGGCAGACGTGCTGCGCTTCATCGACCTGATGGCCCTGCACAAGCTGAACGTCCTGCACCTGCACCTGACCGACGACCAGGGCTGGCGCATCGAGATCAAGCGCTACCCGCGCCTGACCGAGATCGGCTCCTGGCGCGAGGAGAGCCAGGTCGGCTGGATGGGCGCGATGGACGGCCGGCCGCACGGCGGCTTCTACACCCAGGACGATCTCAGGGAGATCGTCGCCTACGCCGCGCGCCGCCACATCTCGGTCGTGCCCGAGATCGACCTGCCCGGCCACACCCAGTCGGCCATCGCCGCCTACCCGAAGCTGGGCAACGTGGACACCCCGCTGGGCGTGGGCACCACGTGGGGGGTCGGCTCCAACGTGCTGAACGTCGAGGACGCCACGATCACGTTCTTCAAGAACGTCTTCGACGAGGTGCTGGAGCTCTTCCCCAGCCCGTACGTGTGCGTCGGCGGGGACGAGTGCCCCAAGGACCAGTGGCGGGCCAGCCCGTCGGCCCAGCGCCGGATCGCCGAGCTGGGGCTGCGCGACGAGGACGAGCTGCAGAGCTGGTTCATCCACCAGTTCGACGCCTACCTGACCGAGCGTGGCCGGCGCCTGGTCGGCTGGGACGAGATCCTGGAGGGCGGGCTCGCGCCGGGCGCGGTGGTGGCCGCCTGGCGCGCCGACGTGGGCGCGGTGGCCGCCGCCCGCGCCGGTCACGACGTCATCAACTGCTCCAACACCGCCGTCTACCTCGACTACCGGCAGAGCCCGCTGGAGGACGAGCCGCTGCCGTTCAGGACCGTGCTCACTCTTGAGGACGTCTACGCCTTCGAGCCCGTCCCCGCCGAGCTGCGCGGAGACCCGGCCGCGGGACGAGTCCTGGGCGCCCAGTGCGGGATCTGGACCGAGCTGATCGACTCCACCCGCCACGTCGATTACATGGCCTTCCCCCGGTTGGCGGCCTTCGCGGAGACCGTCTGGTCGGGTCCCGAGCGGGACCTGGCCGACTTCCGCCGCCGCCTGGAGGCGCACCTGCCGCGCCTGGACGCGATCGGCGTCGAGTACCGGCGCGAGTCCGGCCCGCTGCCCTGGCAGCGTCGGCCGGGGGTGCCCGGCAGGCCGGAGGAGCCCGCGGAGTGGCAGGCGACGCTGGACTCCTGGACCGCCAATCTCAGAAACCCCCGATGAGCATCCGGACGGCGGGCCCCCGCGCGGGCTCCGGCGCGGCCCCCGGGCTGACGGGCCGGGTCGCGGGCCTGTGGCAGCGCACCGTGCCATGGCGCTGGCTGACGCCGAGCACGGTGCTCATCGCGGGGGTGATCGGATTCCCCGCCCTCTACATGGTCTGGATGTCCTTCCTCGACATCAGCAGGATCGGGCTGGTCACCGGGATGGCAGGGCTGGACAACTACGCCCGCCTGCTCACCGAGGACGCCCTCGGCCTCGTCGTCGGCAACACGCTGCTGTGGCTGGTGATCGTCGTTGGGCTGACCATGCTGCTCTCGCTCGCGCTGGCGCAGTTCCTGGCCAAGGACTTCTTCGGCCGCAAGTTCGTCCGGCTCGCGCTGGTGGTGCCGTGGGCGACCTCGCTGGTGATGACGGCGACCGTGTGGCGCTTCATCTACGAGGGCGGCAACGGCCTGCTCAACCGGATGCTGATGGACCTGTCGATCATCTCCGCGCCCGTCGACTGGTACAAGGATCCGGCCACGGCGCTGTACTCGGTGATGGCCGTGGGCATCATCACCTCGATGCCGTTCACCACGTACGTGCTGCTGTCCGGGTTGCAGACGGTGCCGCACGACGTGCTGGAGGCCGCGCGGATCGACGGCGCGAGCGCGTGGGCGACCTGGCGGCGGGTGACGCTGCCGATCCTGCGGCCGTCGATCATGATCGCGCTCGTCCTCAACATGCTGCACGTCTTCAACGCGTTCACCGTCATCTGGGTGATCATGGGCAAGACGGCGGGCAACCACGCCGACACGACCGTGACGTGGCTGTACAAGATCGCGTTCACCGCGCAGCTCGACTCGGGTGAGGCGGCGGCGCTCGGCGTGCTCAACGTCGCCTTCCTGCTGCTGCTCATCCTGGCCTTCGTACTGGTGCTGCGGCCGCACCGCAATCCCTCGGCGAGCAGCGCGCCCCCCGCTCCGTCGCCCGCCGTCCCAGAGCCTGCGCCGGTCGCGAGCCAGGTGGGTCCGCCCGCCGGACCCTCCAGGAGCCCGGCGCCGGGGCGGCGCCGCGGACGGCCGGCGGCGCTCGCGCGGGCGGGGCGCGGGTGGCGGCGGATCCGTCCCGTCGTGCTCCCGGTGATCGGGTTCGCGGTGGCGCTGTTCTTCATCGCGCCCTACGCCGCAATGTTGTTCGGCTCGCTCAAGACCGACGCCGAGCTGTTCGCCGTACCGGCGAACTACCTGCCCGAGACCTGGGCGTGGTCCAACTACGCGGACGTGTGGCGGCGCATCCCCCTGGCGGACTTCTTCCGTGTCAGCCTGACGATCGCGCTGGCCTCCACGGCACTGGTGCTGGTCCTGGCCGCACCGGCGGCGTACGTGCTGGCCCGCATGAGGTTCAGGGGACGCACCGCGTTCCTCAGCGTGATCCTGGTGACGCAGATGTTCCCCGCCGTGGCGCTGCTCATCGGGCTGTACCGGCAGGCGGTGTTCGTCGACGGGATCAACAGCTACGGCGTGATCATCGCCATCAACTCGGCCTTCAACCTCGCCTTCGCCGTGTGGATCCTGCACGCCCACTTCAGCGCGATCCCCGTCGAGATCGACGAGGCCGCCATGATGGACGGTCTCGGCAAGTTCCGGATCATGTTGCGCATGATCCTCCCGCTGGCCGCGCCCGGCCTCGTCACCGTGGCGATCTTCACCTTCATCCAGGTGTGGAACGAGTTCGTCATCGCCCTGACGCTCTTCAACGACCCGGCCGGCGGGCGCGTGCCCCTCACGGTCGGCGTCCAGCAGTTCATCGGCCTGTACGAGACCAACTACCAGTATCTCTTCGCCGCGGCGCTGATGGCCATCGTGCCGGCGGTGATCCTGTTCGCGTTCATCGAGAAGCATCTGGTGAGCGGCCTGACCGCGGGGAGCACCAAGTGACAACGAGAAAGATCGGTGTGAGATGACCTCCAGAACCAGACCACGGCTCGGCGCTCTGGTCGCGCTCGCAGGTCTCGTGCTCGCGCTGGCCGCGTGCGGCGGCGGGCCGGGCGGCGCGGACGGCGGCTCCGGCGGCCAGAACTCCATCAAGCTGGTCGTCGCCCAGTACACCGAGGGCACCCGCCCCTACTGGGACAAGCTGATCGCCTCCTTCGAGGCGGCGCACCCAGGCAAGAACGTCGACCTGCAAGTGATCGACTGGGGAAACCTGCAGAGCCAGGTGAACACCATGGTGCAGACGAAGCAGTTCCCCGACATCCTGAACATCAACGTCTTCGCCGACTACGCGGAGGCCGGGCTGCTGTACCGCGCCGAGGAGGTGGTCTCCAAGGAGGTCCTGTCGGACTTCCTGCCGTCCTTCGCCGAAAACGCCTCCTTCGACGGCGCCCAGTACGGCCTGCCGTTCGTCGCGACCGTCAACGGCCTGTACTACAACAAGACGATCCTCAAGGAAGCCGGTCTCGACGAGCCCCCGGCCACGTGGGATGAGTTCCGCGCGGCGGTCAAGGCGATCAAGGCGCTACCCGGCGGCTACGTGCCCTACGCGATGGCGCTCGGCGCCGAGGCCGGCGACTACGAGTTCGGCACCTGGATGCGGGCCAACGGCGGCGACTGGCGTACCGGTGACCGGTGGACCGTCAACGACGAGCGGGCCGTCGAGACCCTGCAGTTCCTCAAGTCGCTGACCCAGGACGGCTACACCCAGCCGAACCCCGGCCAGACCAACCGCCCCGACGGCACCTGGCCACTGTTCGCCCAGGGCAAGGCGGCCATGGTATACGCCTCCTTCGGCACCCGTGCCTTCCTCGACCAGGTGGAGAAGTCGGGCGTCGACTACGGCACCGCGACGCACCCCACCAACCACGGCGCCGAACCGGCCACCCACGGCATCCAGGACTACCTGATGGCCTTCAAGAAGGACGGCAATCAGCAGCTCGTCCGCGAGTTCCTCGACTACTTCTACCAGGCCGCCAACTACGCCGAATACCTGAAGGTCGAGGGCCTGCTGCCGACCACGTCGTCCGCCTCAGCGATCATGCGCGAGGACCCGAAGGTCAGCCCCATCGTCGACATGGTGGCCAAGGCGCGCTTCGACCCGACCTCGCAACCGGTGTGGGCCGAGCTGCGCGGCACGGTGGCAGCCGAACTGGGCACCGCCGTCGGCCCCAGCGGCGACCCTCGAGCGGTGCTCGACAAGTTCCAGCAGATCGTCGAGCCCTCATGAGCCGTATCGCCCGCTGATGAGAGGTCTCGCCGGTTCGAGAACACACTCGATATCCGCGCCGCCAGGGCTGGACGCTGCACCAGGGCCCCGCTCGGGCCCGTGCCTGGTGAGCCCGCCTCTTCGACTGCCGTCCCATGCGTGGTCGCGGGGTCGGTCATCGACCCGCCTGACGGAAACGACGACGAGGAGATCGGGATCGGGCGGCGAACCCGGTCGGCCTGTGGTGTGGATGAGGAGACGCGCATCGAGGCCCTCCCGGCGCTGAGGAGACGCACAACACCGCAGCGCCGGATCGTGCGCGTGGTCAGTGGCTCACCAGGCCGGCCTTCTCGCTGGAGAGGCTGGCCGTCGAACCGGCTGCCTCACCGGACGAGGCAGGTTGACTCGACCTGGCCGAGAGCGTCGTCCTTGACCTGCGTCTCCTCCAGTAGCCGGGCCCGGGTGCCGTCCCGTTCCCAGCATTTGGACCGCTCGTAGCAGGTCTGCCAAGGCCCCGTACCGCTCGGGGACGTCCCGACCCGCCCACACGACCGATGAGTTCCGCCTCGCCGCATCGTCTGCCTGTAGTAGGGAACGTCCCCATCCTCGCCTGCGGGCGGCCGGGGACGAGACGGTAAGGAGCGTGCACACCATGGACCAGGAGAACGTCAGCGCCACCCTGACCATCGCCATGCCCGCCGCGAGGGTGTTCGCGGCGCTGGCGGACCCGACGACCCATGCCGCGATCGACGGCACCGGCTGGGTTCACGAAGCTGTCAACCAGGCACCGCTCACCAAGGTGGGGCAGCTTTTCCGGATGGACATGCATCACGCCGGCCATCCGAACGGTGACTACCAGGTGGTCAACAAGGTCCAGGTGCTCGACCCACCGCACGCCATCGGCTGGCTGACGGGCTATGACAAGGGCGACGGTCAACTGGAATTCGGCGGCTGGATCTGGCGGTACGACCTCACCCCGCTCGGTCCGTCCAAGACCGAGGTCACGCTCACCTACGACTGGTCGGCGGTGCCCGACTCCATCCGGGCATACCTCCGGTTCCCGCCGTTCGGCCCTGACCATCTCACCAGCTCGCTGCACCACCTGGCAGAGCTCGTCTCCGACAGGTGACCGGCGATCGACCACCTGCACCGGATGGCTCGGACCGGGGATGACCACCCACCGGAACCTGAGACCTCGGACGCAGGCGACACCCTCTGACGCCCACTCCGCTCCGAACGACGCCCCGTGGTCGGTGCCCGACCGTCCGCGCCCGACCGGCGCGGGCCACCGGTTCACCCATGACGGCATCTGGCCGACGGGGGACATTGATCGCTGCACCCCGGCAGGACACGGCCCAGCCGGACACATCGGCCCTGGCCGGACAGGCTACCCCGCCGGGCACCGTCCGCCACGCCGAACGCGCACCCCCGGCCCCGCGACACCGGCATCGGTTCCAGCACCGCCGTCGACGTCGCGTCGCCGGCAACGGAGCGACGTCAACCGTCGAAGCCTGACCACCACCCCAACCCGATGATCATTCGGCCACAGCGCTAGACGCGAGCGGCGGCCAGCTTCGCGATGGAATCGTCGTCACACGTATCCCAGAAGTCCCCGACGACGTCTTCCAGGTGCTGGAGCGACTCGGCCCGGAACAGGACATCCTGATATTTCGTGATGTCGTAATGCGTGGTGCCCATGGCGGACAGGTCCAGCGGCCTGATGTCCATGCCGCGGAACTCCTCGATCTCCCCGTACGACGACAAAATTCCCGCCCCGTACGCCTTGAGCTCGCCGGTCTCCTGCATGACCCCGAATTCCATGGTGAACCAGAACACCTTCGACACGAACTCCAGCGCCTCCTCCCCCTCGACGCGCCGTGCGGCCTGGCCCGCCAGGCGGTAGAGGGCGGCGTACCGAGGGTGGGCGAGCGCGTTGGCATGCCCGATCACCTCGTGGATGACGTCGGGCTCCGGAGTGTAGAAGGGCACGGAGTGGTGCCGGATGTACTGCGTCGAGTGGAAGAACCCGTCCGCGAGCACGCCGTAGAAATCCCGCAGCGGCACCAGTCCCGCCGCCGGCAGATAGCGGAAACCGGTCAGCGGCTCCAGGAGTTGGGAGACCTCCTCCAGTTGCGGGATCCTCTCCTGAGGCAGCCCCAGCCTGGCGGCGCCGTCGAGATATTCCGCCGTGGCGTACTTGGCGTGCTTGATCCCCAGCTCCCTGGTGACCGTCGCCC
This sequence comes from Nonomuraea sp. B5E05, assembly GCF_039880665.1. Classification (NCBI taxonomy): domain Bacteria; kingdom Bacillati; phylum Actinomycetota; class Actinomycetes; order Streptosporangiales; family Streptosporangiaceae; genus Nonomuraea; species Nonomuraea sp. B5E05. The sequence continues at coordinate 924 of NZ_JBDPMJ010000009.1, read as the reverse complement.
ACACCTCGTGCTCCTGCTCGGTGTACTCGGCGACCGGGATGGGCGTGCCCGGCTGATAGTTGACCGCCAGCCCTGCGATGGCGTTGCGCCGCGACCGATACACCGGATCCGCGAACCCCGGATGCGAGGCGGACAACTCGACCACCACGGAGCCGTCCGCCTGAGCCGCAACTGGGGCGAAGTACTGCGCTTCCTCAAACATGCCCCACATGACAACAAGTCCCGCTTTCGCTGGCAAGAGCGACCAGCTTGACTGAGCGATACGCTAGTTCCCGCATGCCAGAACACGCGTTTCCTGGACGAATCGCACAGCTGCGGAGGACGCCCTCGTGGACGATCTAGACGCCCGCCTGCTCGTGACCATGCGAGCCCACCCTCGCATCGGCCTCACCGAACTCGCCCGCCTGCTCGGGGTGGCCAGGGGCACGGTGCAGGCCAGGGTCGAAAAGCTGACCGCCAGAGGCGTCATCGAGGACTTCGGCCCCACCGTCTCACCGGCCGACGCAGGCTATCCGATCCTGGCATTCGTCTGGCTGCAGATCGCCCAGGGGCGCCTGGAGGAGGCGGTGGAAGCCCTGCGCGCCGTACCGCACATCCTGGAGGTGCACGGGACGAGCGGACAACACGACCTACTGTGCCGGGTCGTCGCCAGAACCACGGAACACCTCCAGGAGATCATCGCCCACATCCTGACGTCCCCCGCGGTGCAACGCACGGACTCCACCATCGCCCTGTCCACCCAGATCCCCCACCGGATCGAACCGCTCCTGGCAGACGCCGTCACCTGACGGAAACACAAAGAGGGGGTTTCGACGCGCTAGGCGTCGAAACCCCCTCCAAAGATTGTCCGGCGGTGACCTACTCTCCCACACCCTCCCGAGTGCAGTACCATCGGCGCAGAGAAGCTTAACTTCCGGGTTCGGA